>CAYMRB010000030.1:0-28836 GCA_964392615.1 uncultured Planctomycetia bacterium
GGTTGCCTGTCCGCCGGACAACTCCGCCCAGCCCGGGGCCTTCCCGCCTTCCCCGGCTTCCGCATTACTCCGGGTCTGGGTCTTCCGTGCATTACTCTGGGTCGGGGCCTTCCCGGGTCGGGGCCTCCCCGCGCATTACTCTGGGTCGGGGCATCCCCGGGTCGGGGCATCCCCGGGTCGGGGCATCCCCCGCTTCCCGCACCGCCTTGACAACGAATGACAAAGGACGTTATCAGTCTCTCGTCGAGAACGCCGGAAACGAGCCGATACCCCAGCGCCTGTTCCCGCGCTATCGGCTGCAGCGCTGTCGACCCGGTATCGCGTCCCCGTAGCGGGCTCGTCTCGGGTTTTGCCGCCCTGCGGCGGTAGCCGCGGAGCGGCAAGACCCGAGAACGCCATGACGATCGACCACCCCGCGACGCGAACGATCCTGGACTGGTTCGAGAAGATCAACGCGATCCCGCGCGGCTCCCGCAACGAGCGCGCGATATCGGACTGGCTGATGGCCTGGGCCGCGGAGCGCGGCTTCGAGGCGCGCCGCGACGACGCGCTCAACGTCGTCGTCGTCGTGCCCGGTTCGGCGGGCCGCGAGAGCGCCGAGACGGTGGTCCTGCAGGGCCACATGGACATGGTCTGCGAGAAGACGAAGGACTCGTCGCACGACTTCGCGAAGGACGCGATCCAGCTCGTGTACGGCGACGACGGCTGGCTGCGCGCCGACGGCACGACGCTCGGCGCGGACAACGGCATCGCGATCGCCATGGCGCTCACCGCGGCGACCGACGCCGAGCTGCCCCATCCGCCGCTCGAGCTGCTGTTCACCGTCGACGAGGAGACCGGTCTGACGGGTGCCAACGCGCTCGAGCCGGGCTTCATCCGCGGCAAGGTCCTGCTCAACCTCGACTCCGAGGACGAGGGCGTGTTTACCGTCGGCTGCGCCGGAGGGCGCGACACGCACCTGTCGCTGCCGATCGAGCGCGAGGCGGCCCCGGACGGCTACGCTGCGTTCAAGGTCGTCGTCGGCGGCCTCAGGGGCGGTCACTCCGGCGTCGACATTCACGAGCAGCGGGGCAACGCTATCCGCGAGCTCGCCCGCGCGCTTCTCGCCGTGCTCGACGTGTGCGACGCGCGGCTCGTCTCGATCGACGGTGGAAGCGCGCACAACGCGATCCCGCGCGACGCCGAGGCGGTGGTGTTCCTCCCGACGAATGCGGCTGCTCGCGTCGGCGCACGGCTGTCGCAGCTCGACGCCGCGCTGAAGAGCGAGCTGAAGAACATCGATCCGGACGTCGCGGTGACGATCGCGTCCGAAGCCGGCGTCGACGGGGCTGGCGCGTGGAGTGCGGCCTGCTCGGCTCGAGCGGTCCGCCTGGTCGCCGCGATCCCGCACGGCATCGACGCGATGTCGATCGACATCGACGGCCTCGTCGAGACGTCGGACAACCTCGCGACCGTTCGCACGACGGACGACGGCACGCTCGACGTGCTGACGAGTCAGAGAAGCTCCGTGATGGAGCGGCTCGACTTCCTCACGCATCGCATCGAGGCTGTTAGCCGACTCGCAGGAGCCGACGCTGTCAGCGAAGGCGGCTATCCGGCGTGGGAGCCGAACATGGACTCCGCGCTCCTCGAGCGGTGCAAGCGGACGTTCAGGGAGCGCTTCGGCAAGGATCCCGTCGTCGAGGTCATCCACGCGGGCCTCGAGTGCGGCATCATCGGCGACAAGAACCCGGGCATGGACATGATCTCGTTCGGCCCGACGATCCAGAACCCGCACTCGCCCGACGAGCAGATCGAGGTCGCGACGATCGGTCTGGTTTGGGACTTCCTGGCCGCGCTGCTCGCGTCGTACGAGTAGGTCGCCTCGGCACACACCATGACACTCGACCTGCGACACGCTACCGCCCTGCGAGCGTCGATCTGCGTTCTCCTCTCCTCCGTCGCGGCGGTGCCCACCGCGCTCGCGGCCGACGACCCGCCGCTGGTCCGCGTCGCCGGACACGGCTTCAGCGTGCAGGAGATCCGCGAAGACGGCATCGCCTTCGGCAACCGGCGGTACGTGTTCAAGGGCGTACCCGCCGCGATGCGGGGCTGGCAGTTCACGCGGCTCGACGGCGGCGTGCGCGCGAAGTTCACGGCGACGGCCGACGAGGCACGTGACCTGTTTATCGTCACGGCGTCGGGGCAAAAGGGAGTCGATCTGCGCGGCTGGAAGGAGACCAGGACGACCCGGTTCCACTACACGGATGGCGGCAAGACGCGCCTGCACGTGTTCTCACGCCGGGTCGCGGCGGGCGACGCCGTCGCGATACCGCAAGGCAATTGGACCGGCGCCATGGTGGTCGCGCAGCGTATTCACGCCACGATTCGCACGCCAAAGGCCGATCTCTCGCTCGTTCCGGGAGTCGTCATCAGCCACTCGCCGATGTCGAGCGGTCGGTACATCGGCTCGCCGAGCATCGCCATCCTGCCGAACGGACGCTACGTCGCGTCGCACGACTTCTTCGGGCCGCGGTCGGGCAACGATCGGCAAGGGGTGACGGCGGTATTCGGGTCAGCCGATCGGGGCGCGAACTGGCGCCGCATCGCGGTGATCCACGGCATGTTCTGGGGCACGCTCTTCGCACACCGCGACGCGCTGTACCTACTCGGAACGGAGAAGCGATACGGCGATGCCGTTATCCGTCGATCGCAGGACGGCGGCCGGACGTGGACGGCCGTGAAGGACGAGCGCACGGGCCGCCTTCTCGTCGGCAGGTATCACTGCGCACCCGTTCCGGTCGCGGTCCACGACGGTCGGATCTGGCGCGGCATCGAGGACGCTCACGGCCCGGGCGGTTGGGGCAAGCACTTCCGCGCGTACATGATGTCGGCGCCGATCGATGCGGATCTGCTCGACAGCGCGAGCTGGACCGTCAGCAATCCCGTCGGTCGCGACGCGAGGTGGCTCGACGGCGAGTTTCACGGCTGGCTCGAGGGCAACGCCGTCGTCACGCGCGACGGGCGCATCGTCGACATCTTGCGCGTCGATCGCGGCCATGAGGGCTCGCGGGCGGCGATCGTCGACATCAGCGCGGACGGCAGGCGGGCGACCTTCGACGCGACGCGCGGGTTCATCGCGTTTCCCGGCGGCGCCAAGAAGTTCACGATCCGGTACGATTCGCGCTCCGAGCGCTATTGGTCGCTCGTGAGCATCGTGCCGCCGAAGTACTCCGACGTGAAAGCGGGCAGTGCCCGCAACACTTTGGCCCTCACGTGCTCGTCCGACCTGCGCTCGTGGGATGTGCGCTGCGTCCTGCTATACCACTCCGATCCGGCGCGACACGGTTTTCAATACCCGGACTGGCTCTTCGACGGCGATGATATCGTCGCCGCGCTTCGCACCGCGTACGACGACGGCCTCGGCGGCGCGCGCAACGCACACGACGCGAACTTCCTTACGTTTCACCGTGTGCGCGCGTTTCGCACGTTGACCCCGGACGACTCGGTGGTCGATCCGGCGACGCTCGGCATCGGCAAGGTCGATGCTGACCAATAGCGTCGGTCGAGATCAACGGCGCGCGAACGAGATCCTCTGACCCGGCCGGGTCTCCAGGGTGACCAGCCCTTGCTCGTCGACGGCGAGCTCGGTTCCGTTTGCCCTGATCGTGTCCCAAGGGCTCAGCAGCTGCAGCGTCCCGCCGACCGTCGAGGCGACTTCCAGCGTCACCACCTTGCCGTCCTTCTGCCGAGCGCTGACCAGGAAGCCCCCTTCGGCGCGCAGACGGGTGAAGCTGGCGTCCCTGTCGCCCGGCCAGCAGGGAAAGACCCTGATCCTGCGCCCGACGCTTTGCAGCAGGAACTCATCGATCAGCCCGACGATGCCGATCATCTCTCCCATGAAGGTCCCGTGCTGGTGACCCTTCCACTGGAACAGGCCGTTGGGCAGCTCGCGGGACGCGAACCACTTCTTCGCATCCGACACGGCTTCGGGCATCGAGAGCCGAGCTTTGGCGATGTTGAACATCACGTGCGAGTTGTTGCCGTTGAACCGGGTTGCCCGGATGGTACGCCGGAACAGCTCCTTGGTGGGTTCCGGTGAGAACCACGTCACGTGGTCGCAGGGAAACACGGGAGTCGCCGGAACGGTGATATTGTGGACGGCGATGTGGCCTCCGCCTTCCCAGTCGACGACGATCTCCTCACCCTGGTGCACGGTGGTCGGGTAGTCGCCCAACAGGTCCACGTACTTCCGGCACTGCGCAGCCAGATCGGCATCCCTCTTCAACTCGCCGGCCGCCTGGGTGAACGCGTCGAAGGTGTAGCGCGCGTAGGCCATGTCGAATGGACAGTTGGCGATGCCCATCGGACCGTGCTCGGGGCTGTAGGAAGGACCGAGGAGGATCTTGCCCTGCGCGTCCTTCTTGCACCGCTCCATGAAACCGACGTAGAAGCGGGCCCCTTCGCGCAAGGTCGGGTAGATCTTGTCCTCCAGGTACCGGGGATCCGGATCGCAGAGGTGCTTGTGCCACAGGCTCTGGATCGTCATGCCGACGAGTCCGATCGTCAGGCCCCACGGGTTCATGGACATCTGCCGCTTGTTGCGACTCTTGCAGACGGCCGGATCCGGCTCGTGCAGGAAGGAGCTGATCGGGAAGAACACTCCGTCGATGCCGTAGGTCTCCTTCGCCAGCCACTTGAAGCGGGGGAGCATGCCATTCACGTAGGCGATCCACGGATCGGCCAGCTCGGGGTGGTTTGCCGCCGGCAGCGGCCAAAACGCCTGCCACGAGTTGTAATTGTGATGGTAGTCCGCGTGCCAGGGCGTGGCGTCGGTCGCCAAGGGTGGCATGAGGCCCACCGGGGCCGTTCCTGGCTTGCAAACCGTCTTGGCGAAATAGAGCACTCTGTACCACCAGCGCTGGATCTCCGGGTCGGCCAGCTCGATACCGCTTCGCGACCAGAAGGCGCCCCAAGCTCGCTCGTGCTCGGCGACCAGCCCTGCCACTTCTTGCTCGATTGTCCTGCGGGCCAGGCCGATCGCGTTCTCGCGGACATCGCCGGCTTCGATGTCGTGCGAGGTCACGAGCGACACGGCCTTCAGGTCGCCCTTGGTGGCCACGGCCAGCGCATAGGACATGCCGGCGTAGTCGACGTCGCCCGGAAGCTCCATGTGCAACCACTTCACCCCGTCCGTCTCGCCCGTTCGAGCGGCAGGCAGGGTCGGCGCGGCGATGGGCTCCAGGGTCGCCGGACCCGGTCCGCGAATCAGCACGACATTGCGGTCCGCCAGGGCACGAATCGTCGCTTCCGACCGGCCCGGCGATGCGATCGTCACCACGCCCCGTCGCAAGTCCAGCGAACCCTTCGCTCCGGGAGGCGACGGCGAGCCCAGTCGCACAGCCGCCGCGCAGCGCGGCTGGGGATAGGCCAGCTTGTAGCTGGGAGGGGCGCCCTTCGGTCCGGTGACCTTGCCCGTCGCGATGTCCACCTTCGGCAGCGGACCGTCCTTTGACGTATCGACGCGGGCGTCCCAGATGTCGTTCTTGGTCACGCGCAGCGTGAGCACGCCGTCGCGTTTCCAGACGATGCCGTACAGGTCGCCGTTGCCGACGATCAGGCTGTCGCGCTGTCCGTTGCTCATGGACGGCACCTCGACCCGGGCGTCGTCCAAAGCCTGCGGAAACGGAACGGTCTCAGCCATCCCGATCGTGCAACACAACAAGCCCACGAGACCGATCCGACCGACTTTCATATCCTCGTCCCTTCGCAGTATCGCAAGCCTCGCGCCCGGAGCCCGACACGGAGTGGATGGGAAAGTGCGAGGTGACGCAGCAGCAGCAGCGTCGCCTCGGCACCGAGTCCCGCGCCGCGGAGGCGGGGCGCTATCTACTCACACGTGTCGGCGAGGTCGCCGCAGTTCAAACCGTCAACGGTCCCATCCATACCACAATCGGTCGCCAGATACAGGCCGGTCGTCGGAGTCGGCGGCGCCGGATCGATGCCGCCCTGGAAGAGCCAGCCGAGCACGCGCACCGCGTCGGTCACGGCGAGGTCGCCGCTGTCGTCGGCGTCCGCCGCGTCGAGGCAGGGTGGCGTCCCGCCGCCCGTGAACAGGAAGTTGAGGATCTGCACCGCGTCCGTGAGCTCGACCCGACTGTTCGAGTCGGAGTCGCCGCGCACGAAGCGCTCGGGGATCTGGCCGCCGCGCGAGAACTCGAACGTGCCCGCAGCGAATTGGTTCGGCGGGCCTCCGTCGACGACGTCGGGGAACGAGCCGGGCGTCGCTGCGTCGCCGTAGCGTGACGTGCCGACGAAGCGGATCGCACAACCCGCGCTGTCGGTCGTCAGGCCGAAGTCATTGCCGGGGCCGCCGGTGTTGGCCAGCTGCTCTCCGACGCCGTAGCCCGCCGCGACCATCGTGCCCTGGAAGCCTGCCGGTAGCGCCAGCGGCGGGTCGAGGTCCTTGAAGCGGCTACCGCCGATGAGCGTGCCGGGATCGTCCGGGGAGAACTCGAGGCGCGCGAGCTCCTCCTGCATGACGCGGTCGTACACGTGGGCCGTCAACGGCAGGTTGAGACCGTCCGACCCGTCGTCGAACACGCCGAGCCGCTCGACGAGGATGCCCTCCTCGACGTCGAAGTCCATGCCGAGCGAGCCCGCGAAGGCCTGGTTGCCGAGCGTCCCCTCCGGAACGACGTACGCGATCGCGCCGGCCGAAGGCGGCAGCGTGTCGCGGTCTTCGTACTCGAACGTGCCCGCGGCGTATGCGGCGGTTCCGGCCGTCTCGACGAACGGGAACGCGCCGGCAACGTCTCGGCGCGAGCGGCGGAACGACAGCGAGCACGGGCCGGGATCGATCGTCGTGCCCACGTTGACGCCGACGCGGTCGGCCGCGCTGAAGCCCTCGGCGACGATGCTGCCCTGGAAGCCTGCCAGCAGATCGACCGGATCGTCGAGATCGAGGAAGCGACTGCCGCCGATCAGACCGCCCGGATCGCCAGCCGAGAACGCCTGCTCCGCGACGACGGCTTGCGTGTCGCGATCGTAGAGGATGACGCGCAGCTCTCCGACCAGACCATCGCCACCGTCGTCGAACACGCCGAGCCGCGTGACGAGGACATCGGCGTCCACTCGGAAGTCGAGTCCGAACGCGTCCGGCGAGTCGAGGTTGCCGAGCGTCGCCGTCGGCGTGCGGTAGGCAATGTGACGTCCCTCGACCACGGCGCCCGGTGTCGCGCAGGCCGTCGGCGAGTCGTCGCTCTCCTGATCGTCCGCAGCGACGGCGCGCACGCGGTAGCACACGTCGACGCCGTTCGTGACGTCATCGTCGCGGTACTCGGTCGCCGTCGGCTGTGCGATCTCCTCGAAGGCCGCGCCGTCCACCGAGCGGAAGACTCTGTAGCTCACCGCGGGATTCTGACCGGCCGACGCGCTCCAGCCGAGCAGCACCTCGCCGTCGCCCGCGGCGATCGTCAGGCCGCTCGGTGGCGTCGGCGGCAACAGCACCGGGCCGTCGAACGGCTCGAACTCGAACGTCCCCGCGGCGTAGCGGTTCGCCGGCCCCGGATCCACGGTCGCGGGATACGAGCCCGCATCTCCCCAGCGACCGCCGCCGACGAACTCGATCAGGCAGCCTCCGTCGTCGGTCGTCCACGTGATCGGAATCGCGCCTCCGTTGGGGAGCAAATCGCCGGCGCCGTAGCCCTCGGCGACGATGCTGCCGCGGAAGCCGGCGGGAAGCGCGAGCGGATCGTCGAGCTCCTTGAGGCGGCTACCGCCGATGAGCTCGCCCGGGTCTTCCGGCGTGAACTCGAGCCGCGCAAGCGATGTCTGCGTGTCCCGGTCGTACACGTACGCGGTCAGCGTCGCGGGCAGGCCGTCGGACCCGTCGTCGCAGACTCCGAGGCTCAGGATCGCGATGCTCTCGCGGACGTTGAAGTCCATACCCAGCGAGCCGCCGAACGCCTGGTTGCCGACCGTACCTTCGGGAACGATGTGCGCGATGCCGCCGGTCGCCGGGACGTCGGGCGGCGTCACCGGGCCGAACTCGAACGTTCCCGCCGCGTACGGGTCGATGAACTGCGAGTTGTTCGCGTTGGTCGGAAAGCCTCCTGCGGCGCCCCAGCGCGATCCGGCGAAGTGGATCGAGCAGTCGGCGCCCTCGGTTTCGAGCCCGAGGGGCGCGACGTCCTGATTGCCCAGACGCTCGATCGCGTCCCCGTCCTCGCCGTAGCCTTCCGCAACGATGGTCGCTCGGGCTCCGGCCGACAAGAGTATGGCCGCCGGCAGATCCTTGAACCGACTGCCGTCGATGAGCTCGCCGGGATCTTCCGGCGTGAACTCGACGCTCACCAGCTCGCTCTCGCTGTCGCGATTCCATAGCCGCGCCGTGATCGGTCGCGCGAGTCCGTCCTGTCCGTCGTCGAAGACGCCGATGCGCGTGATCACGATGTCGGTACGGACGTCGAAGTCGAGCCCGGCGGCGCCGCCGAACGGCTGGTTGCCGACCGCGAGCGAGGGCACGCGATACGCGACGAACAGATTCTCCGGCACGTCGACGACGAGCGGCGTCTCGCACACCTCGTTCGAGCTGACGCTCTCGAGTCCGCTCGCCGCGGCGGCGCGCACGACGAAGCACGCTTCGACGCCGACCTGCAGGTCCGCGACGACGAACGACGTTCCCGTCACCTGGGTCGGGTTGATCCGGCGTTGTGCGCCGGGCCTCGTCTGATAGACGTTGTAGCCGACCGCGCCGCCGCCGCCGGAGGTCCAGCTCAGGCGTACGCGATCACCGCCTTGCAGCGCAGCGCTCAGATCGGTCGGCGCTGGAGGCACGACGACCGGCCCGCTGGCGGGCTCGAAGTCGAACGTTCCCGCGGCGTACGGGTTCGGGCCGGGGCCGGTGTCGACCTGATCCGGGAACTCACCGGCAACCTCGTTGAACCGGCCCGTGCCGATGAACTCGATCGCGCAGCCACCGGTGTCGGTCGACACCTCGGCCAGGCGATTGCCGTACATCTCGTCGAACCCGTAGCCCTCGGCGACGATCGTGCCGCGGAAGCCAGCGGGCAGCGCGAGCGGGGTGTCGAGCTCCTCGAACCGGCTGCCGCCCTCGAGGACGCCTTCCTCTCCGACCGGAAACTCGATGCTCGCCATCTCGGACTGCGAGTCGAGGTTGTAGACGCGTGCCGTGATCGGCAAGCCGAGGCCGTCGCCGCCGCTGTCGAAGACGCCGAGGCGCGTGATCTCGATGTCCGACAGCACCTCGAAGTCCATGCCGAGCGCGCCGCCGAAGTCCGCGTTGCCGATCGTGAAGCCGGGAACGACGTACGCGATCGCCTGGCGCGGCAGGGCCTCTTCCTCGGCCTCGAACTCGAGCGTGCCCGCGGCGTAGCGATTCGCCGGGCCGTCGTCGACCGTGTCCGGGAAGAGCGTCGGGTCGACGCCCCAGCGTCCGCCGCCGACGAAGCGGATCGCGCAATCGCCGTCGTCGGTGCTGAGGCCTGGCTGGGGAGTCGTGCCGCGGGAGTTGCCGTTCATCTCCGCCGCGCCGTAGCCGGACGCGACGATGGTGCCGTGGAAACCGGCCGGCAGCTCGACCTCGCTGTCGAGATCCTTGAACCGGCTGCCGCCGATGAGCTCCCCGGAATCTCCCGGCGTGAACTCGAGCGTCGCGAGCACATCGAAGGTGTCGCGGTCGTAGAGCCGCGCGGTGATCGGCAGGAAGAGCCCGTTCGAGCCGTCGTCGAAGACGCCCAGGCGCGTGACGACGATGTCGAGATCGACGTCGAAGTCCATGCCGAGCGCGCCGCCGAAGGCCTGGATACCCGCGGTCCCCTCGGCCACTTGATACGCGATGGTGCGATCCTGAGCCTGACCGGTCGCGACGCTGAACGCACACAGCGCCAGCGCGGCGATCGCTATTCGTGTCGAGATCATGTCGTCTACGTTCTCCTCTCAGGTTCCTTCCTCAAGGGCACAGCGAGCTGTTCGGACAGCCCGCGATCGTCACGCAGCCGCTCACCTCGGAGCCTGGCACCGCGAGCACGTGTGCAGGGCCGCCGGCGAACAAGAACTGCAGCGCCGCGACACCGTCGGAAAGATCGATCGCGCCGTCGGGCTGCCAATCGATCAACGCGATATTGCCGGGGGCCTCTGTCGAGCCATCTCCGCAGGGGAACTGCGGCGGGGCACCGAGGAACAGCACGCCGAAGATGCACGATGCATCGGAGATGTCGATCGTGCCGTCCTGATTGCAGTCCCCCGGGACCTGTTGCGACGGGGGCCGCACGATCACCGCGACCGGATCGCAGCCAGCGTCGTCGGCAACGTCGTCGCAGTCAGCATCGTCGTCGACCGATACCACGATCAGCCACTCGCCGACGTCGAGCTCCACCGCGATGCTGTTCTCCGCCTGCGGACCGATGACGAGCGGAGCGTCGACGCCGCCGTCGATCGTGAACGTATAGAGAACGACATCGTTGGAGTCATCCGTCGCGTCGGCCGTCGCGGTGTACGTGCCGGCGCCGCCGTCTTCGGGCCCCTCGATCGTCAACCCGACGCAGTGCGTGTCGCCGTCCTCGGGGCACGTTGCCGCCTCGAACGCGAAGGTTCCCGACGCGAAGCGGTTTGCGGGACCGGTGTCGGGGTTTGGCGGGAACTCCGGCCCGGGATTGCCCCAGCGACCGCCGCCGACGAACTCGATGCGGCAGCCGCCGTCGTCGGTCGTCCAGGTGATCGGCATGTTCCCGCCGTTCGCGAGCGGCTCCTCGGCGCCGTACCCCTGACCCGTGATGGTGCCGTCGAATCCGCCGCGCAAGAGAATCGGCTCGGGCAGATCCTTGAAGCGGCTGCCGCCGATCAGCTCGCCCGCGTCTTCCGGCGTGAACTCCATCGCGGCGAGCTCGACCGGCGTCTCACCGGTTCGATCCCACAGGCGCGCGGTGAGCGGCAGTGCCAGACCGTCGGAGCCGCTGTCGCAGACGCCGAGCCGCGTGACGACGATGCGCTCGCGGATGTGGAAGTCGTTGCCGACCGGACCGCCGAAGGCCTGGACTCCGATCGTTCCCTCCGGCACCACGTACGCGATGCCGTCGGTCGGCACCTCGCCCGACGGCGGGTCGAGCGGGCCGTAGACCAGCGTGCCGGCTGCGTACGGATCGACGATCAGAGCGCCGTTGAACGCCGCGGGGAACGCGCCGGCGTCGCCGTACCGCGAGCCGAGGAAGTAGATCGCGCAGTCCGCGTTGTCCGTCGACAGACCGAGCGGGGCGACGCTCTGATTGCCGAGCTGCTCGCCGACCTCGTCGACGAGACCGTAGCCCTCGGCCGAGATCGCCGCGCGGAAGCCCGCGGGTAGAAGGATCGGCAGGGCGAGGTCCTTGAAGCGGCTGCCGCCGACGAGCTCGCCGGGCTCGTCGGGCGTGAACTCGAGCGTCGCGATCTCGGCCTGCGACGTCAGGTCCCAGAGCCGCGCCGTGATCGGTTGCAGCAAGCCGTCCGATCCGTCGTCGAAGACGCCGAGACGCGACACGACGATATCGCGGCGCACCTCGAAGTCCATGCCGACCGCACCGGCGAAGTCCTGGTTGCCCATCGTGCCCTCAGGCACCTGATACGCGATCGTCGCGAGGATCGGCTCTGCGTCCGTGGTCACGACGGCGCACGCCTCGTTCGAGCTTTCGCCCTCGAGGTCGGTCGGACCGACGGCTCGGACGACGAAGCAGCTCTCGACGCCCGCCAGCACGTCAGAGACCAGCATCGCGGTGTCGGCGACGAGGTCGACATTGAGGCGGACCATCTCGCCGGCGGACGCCGGGAGCGTGCGGTACACGTTGTAGCCCACGGGATCGGCGTCGCCATCGGTCGGCGCGAGCCAGCTCAGCGCGATGCCGTCCACGTCTGCCGTCGCTGTCAGATCGGTCGGCGCGCCGGGGATCGGCGGCGCCGTCTCCGCGGGGCCGAACTGGAACGTGCCGGCACCGAAGGGGTTCGCCACGAATGAGCTGTTGACGTTGTCCGGGAAGAGGGCGGGATCTACCCCCCAGCGTCCCGTGCCGACGAACGCGATCAAACAACCGTGGCTATCGGTCGTGACGCCGGGAACGACACCGCGGTTCACCAGCGTCTCGCCCTCGCCGTATCCCGACGCAGCGATCAAGCCGTGGAATCCGGCAGGCACGGACACGGGCTCGGCGAGCTCCTTGAAGCGGCTGCCGCCGATCAGCTCGCCCGCGTCTTCCGGCGTGAACACGGCAGACGCGAGCTCGGCCTGCGAGTCGCGGTCGAAGAGCCGCGCGGTGATCGTGAGGTTGAGGCCGTCGGAGCCGTCGTCGAAGACGCCGAGGTGCGTGATGTCGATGTCGGCCTCCGCGTCGAAGTCCATGCCGAGGGTGCCCCCGAAGGCCTGGTTGCCCGCGATGCCGGTCTCGACGACGTACGCGGCGCCACTCGAGAGCGGAGTCTCTCCCGGCGCCTCGAACTCGAACGTCCCCGACGCGTAGCGGTTCACCGGGCCGTTGTCAGCGCCACCCATCGGATAGCCGCCGGCATCGCCCCAGCGGCCGCCGCCCACGAACGAGATCGCGCAATTGCCGTCGTCCGTCGTCCACGTGACGACGTTGCCGTTCCCCAAGAGCTCGTCGGCGTTGTATCCGTCCGCGACGATCGTTCCTTCGAACCCGGCGGGCAGCACGAGCGCCTCGCCGAGGGCCTTGAACCGACTGCCGCCGACCAGCTCGCCCGGCTCGTCGGTCGAGAACGAAAGCTCGGCGATCGGCGTCTCCGTGTCCGAACGGTCGTAGAGGCGCGCGGTGAGCGTCGCGAAGAGTCCGTCCGACGAGGCGTCGAACACGCCCAGACGCGTTACGGTGATCTCCCGCGCGACGTCGAAGTCCTTCCCGGTACTGCCGCCGAAGTTCTGGTTGCCGGCGGTACCTTCGGCTACCTCGTACGCGATGTACTGAGCGGTCAATTGCCCCGGTGCCAGCACAACACACAGAGTCACTGCCAGAGTCGAGACTGCCAGGCGCATCACGCCACCTCTCTGCTCATTTCAGCTGAGGAACCCAATCCTCCTCGAAACTCCGAGGAGACCGACACTGTATCCGTGTACGAGCGCCGTTTTCTACATCGCACCTTATCGTGCAGTCGTGTCACGATAGAGATGTAGAAACCGCGGCGCCTGAACGGATAGTGAAGATGAGTCGGTCGGCTATCCACGGAGGAACGAGGTGCCCCTAGAGCAGGACATTCTCGTCCGCGTACTTTTGCGGGAGCGCCCAAAGGTCGTGGCGTACTCCTGGACGATCGTGCGCGACGAGCACCTGGCGGACGACGTCTTCCAGGACGTATCGGTGCTCGCCCTGCGCAAGCGCGAGGAGATTCGCGACGAGCGTCACTTTCTGCGCTGGCTGCGCGTGACCGCGCGGTACCGGTCCCTACAGCTGCTGGAGAAGCGCAAGGCAGCGCCGAGGTCGATCGGAACGGACGTGCTCGACGCGCTCGAGAACCACTGGGAGGACTGCGACGAGCTCGAGACATCGGAGGTCAAGGACGCGCTGCACCGCTGCGTCGCGAAGCTCTCTCCGTACGGCCGGCGCCTCGTGGCGTTGCGCTACGGAGAGGGACTCACCGGTGCCGCGCTCGCAGCGGCGCTGAGTCGCAAGCTGCGAACGGTCTACGTGGCCGTCAGCCGCGTCAACCAGACCCTGGCGCGATGCGTGGAAAAGACGTTGTCCGAGGAGTCGGCCTGATGGAAACCGATCACCCGAAGGACCCATCTGCCGCGAGGTTCAGCGAGCTGATCGCGCTCTACCTCGACGGTTGCGCGACCGACGCCGAGGTCGGCGAGCTGGAAGCGCGGATCCTGGCCGACGACGACGCGAAGCGCGAGTTCGTGCGGATTGCGTTCCACGGTCAGGTGTTGCGCGAGCTGGCCGAGACCGGCTGCCTGCGCGAGAACGGAGTGGAGCGATCCGACGAGGATGAGGCCGCGAGCGACGAAGCCGGCTCGCGGACCGACGACGAGCGCGAGGCCGAGATGGCCGGGCTCGAGCCGGGCATCGCGCGGATCGATGGCGTTCGGGATCCGAGGCATGGGGTTCGCTATTTCTACGCCCTGAACGTCGCTGTGGCCTTGATTACCGTCGGCCTCGTGTGGTTCCTCGTGAGTCGGGGTGAGCGCGGAGGGGACCCGGTGTCGACGGACGCGGTTGCCACCCTGACCCGCGCGATCGCATGTGATTGGGAAGAGTCTCAGCTGCCGGCCGTCGCCGGCTCGCCTCTGCCGGCAGGCCGAGCTCATCTGCGCAGCGGTTGGGCAGAGATCACGCTGCGATCCGGGGCCCGAGCCTTCGTCGAGGGACCGGCCGACGTCGTGCTGGGCAGCGACAACGGGCTCGGTCTGGATCGCGGGCATGCCAGGTTCCACGTTCCCGACGGGGCGAGCGGGTTCGAGCTGAGAACGCCCGACCTGCGCCTGGTGGATCTCGGCACCGAGTTTCGCGTGCACGTGGACGCGCAGGGCTCCGAAGCGATCGTGATCGACGGCGCGGTGCTCGCGACCCCGATGTTCACGCTGGACGGCACCGATGATGCGACGCGAACCGAGATGCGGTTGACCCGTTTCGATGTCGTGCAGGCGTCGGTTTCGCGCGGCTCCTTCGTACAGTCCGGCTCGGGAGATCCGCGTTCCCCGCGGCTCATGACGGCTCTGGACATCGATCTGGCGGACGTCGTCGCGGGCGGTGACGGAGGGGGAGCGCGACGCGGCCGCGGCATCCGCCCGGAGGATGGTGGGTACACGTACCAGTTCCAGCCGGCCGACAGGCTCGGCCCCGTCGGGTACCGAGTGGTCACCTGGAGTCCGTTCGTCGACGGCGTTCTCGTTCCGGATGGAGGGGAAGGCCCCGTCGTCGTCTCGTCGGCCGGACATCGGTTCGAGGCCTGCCCCGACACGAACGGCTATCACTACCTGCCGATCTGGTCGGGCGGGTCGGTTCGGGACCAGAAGAAGTGGACCCCGACCGAGCTCGGTGGCGTCGACTACGCGTCGGCCGACCACGCGCTGATCGCGGTTTGGTGCAACGCCGGCGTGACGTTCGACCTCGACGCGCTGCGAGCCTGGCATGGCGGACGACGCATCATCCGCCTGAGCGCCGTCGCGGGAAACCCCGGACCGGACCATCCAGGACGCGCGTCTGCCGACGTGTGGGTGATCGTCGACGGGGAGGTCCGCTTCTCGTATCGCGGCATCGATCGGCCCGACGCGGCCATCCCCGTCGACGTCGTAATCCGCGACGGCGATCGTTTCCTGACGCTGCTCGGCACGGACGGCGGTGACGGTCACGGCGGCGACTGGACCATGTTCGGCGATGCGCGGCTGGAGCTCGAGCGTTAGAGTCGGACTCATGCCGCGAAGAACCCTCGTCGTTTTCTGGATCGCGTGCAGCCTGCTCGGCACGTTGCCGCTGAGCGCTGTCGTGATCTCGGAGATTTCGTACCATCCGCCGCCAGGCGACGAGGCGCTCGAGTTCATCGAGATCGCGAACGACTCCGCCACGCCCGAAGACATCTCCGGCTGGGTATTCGTCGAGGGCATCTTTTTCGAGATACCGCCCGGCACGGTCCTCGCGGGCTACGAGCGCATCGCGATCTGCGCCGACGTCGACGCGGTCGCATCGCGACACGGCGACGCGCTCGGCAGGGCGTCAGGCGACTTCGTCGGGCGTCTCGACAACATCGGCGAGCGGGTCACGCTCGTCGACCACGCCGGCATCGTCGTGTCGAGTCTGCGCTATCGCGACGCGGGCAAGTGGCCTGTCGCACCGGACGGGACCGGACACACATTGTCGCTGCGCAGCGTTCACCTCGATCCGAAGGAACCCGAGAGCTGGACGCACAGCAGCGAGCTCGGCGGCACTCCGGGCCGGGCGAACTTCCCGACCGAGGATGTCGTCGTCGAGGAGACGCTCATCCCGCGTGGTGCAGACTGGCGCTATCGCCGCGGCAGCGTCGCGTTCTCGGTGCCGATCGACGCGTGGCGTCAGGGCGACTTCGATGATGCGAGCTGGCCGATCGGCACGGCGGGATTCGGCTTCGAGACGCTCGGTGATCCGACGACCGCGTATGTCGTCGCCTCCGGCGTCGTCGGCAACCAGGCGTTCGGCGGGTCGCTGGGCATGGACTTCGACGTCGAGCGCGACGTCGTCATCACCGAGCTCGGCGTCTTCGACAGCGGCGCGGACGGCCTGGGGCTGACGATCACCGCGCGTCTGTGGAATCGTGACACGCAGGAGGAGGTCGCGAGCATCACGTTCAGCCCAGGCGATCCCGGCGAGCTCGCGGGCGGCAGCCGCTTCAAGGCGCTCGATGCACCGCTCGCGCTCGACGCGGGATTCCGCGGCGTGATCGTCGCCGAAGGCTACGGCGGTGCGGAGCCGAACGGGAACCAGGGCTCGACGCCGCTCGATCTGACTACGGACGGCGGCGACGGCACGATCTCGTTCGTCGGCAGGGGACGGTACGGAACGTTCGGCGCCTTTCCCGGCACGGTCGACGGCGGCCCGGAGAATCGCTACGCCGCGGGCACGTTCCGCTTCGTTCGAGCCGATGCCCTCGGCGGCGACCCGACCGCCCCCGCGGGCGTCGCGACGCTTCTCGATGACATGCCGGGGCGGTACACGTCGCTCGCGTGCCGGGCGTCGTTCGAGCTCGACGCCGAGGATGTCGAGTCGGACGGCGACCTCGTTCTCGGTGTCGCGTACAACGACGGCTTCTGCGCGTTCCTGAACGGCAGCGAGATCGTCCGAGCGAACTGCGGCGAGGCCGGCGAGGAGCCGCGGTGGAATGACGTCGCCACCGCGATCCGTGCCGGACGCAGCGAACGCCTCTTCGTCGTTCCCGACGAGGACCTCGTCGAGGGTGAGAACGTGCTCGCCATCGTCGGCTTCAACGCGAGTCGCGACGATCCGGACTTCGTGCTGCACCCGCGATTGTTCCGCCGGCGCATCGTCGGCGGCTCCGGGAGCGCATCGCGGCTGGTCTTCAACGAACTCGAGCGCGGCGCGATGCCCGGCGAGGGGTGGGTCGAGATCTTCAACGCGGGGCCCTCGTCCGTCGATCTGTCCGGCCTGGGCCTCCACGCAGGCACCCCTGCCGCGACGTTCGCGTTTCCCGAGGGCATCGTCGTGGGCGGCCGCGGCTTTCTGGTCGTCGAGGCGGCTGCCGCGGGCCTCGATCTCTCGACGGCGAAGGTGCAGCTTTTTCTGCGCGACCCCGACGGCCTGGTCGTCAGCGCCGCGACCTTCGACCGCACGCTGCCCGACGGCGTCGGCGGCGTCGAGTGTCGTTTCCCCGACGGCGGCGAGCTCGACTGGATCAGCGCGACGCCGACGCCCGGCGCGCCGAACGAGGTCGAAGCGGCCGACGATGTCGTCATCCACGAGATCTTCTACAACCCGCCGCATGACCGTCCCGGGGAGTACGTCGAGCTGTACAACCGCGGCGACACGGTGATCGACGTGTCCGGATTCCGCTTCAGCGACGGCATCGACTACGCGCTTCCCGACGGAACCGTGATCGTGCCCGGCGGCTATCTCGTCATCGCCGAAGATCCGGACTTCCTGCGCCGGCACTACGGTGTCGTCGCGCTCGGGCCGTACGACGGTCGCCTGTCGAACCGCGGCGAGGCGATCGGTCTGGTCGACCGACTCGGCAACCCGGTCGATCGCGTGCGATACTTCGACGGCGGGCGGTGGTCACACTGGGCCGACGGCGGCGGCTCTAGCCTCGAGCTCATCGATCCCCTGCAGGACAACTCGTTCGCGTCGGCCTGGGCCGCGAGCGACGAATCGCACAAGGCGGCGTGGCAGGAGCTCTCGTTCCACGTTCCCGCGTACCGCACCGGACGCGAGTCCGAGCTCAACCTCTACCTGGTCGAGTCGGGAGAGTGCGCGATCGACGACGTCGCGGTGCGACGTTCGGGCGGCGCGAACCTCATCGGGAATCCGAGCTTCGAATCATCGACGGCGTCCTGGCTGATCGGCGGCACGCACGTGCGCAGCTTCCGCACGACCGACGAGGCGCACAGTGGCGACGCGGCGTTGCAGATCGTCTCCACGGGCAAGGGCGACACGCTCGTCAACCGCATCGAGACGGAGACGAGCCCGCCTATGACGAACGGGCCGTACGACGTGTCGCTGTGGGCGCGCTGGCAGCGCGGCAGCGATCTGCTCGTCGTCCACGGCGAGTACTCCGCGGGGCCGTATCGCGTCGCGCCGTGTATCACGTGCGGATCTCCGGAGCCGAACCTCGGCGGCAACCCGATGGCGGCGGCGCTGCGGATGAGCATACCGCTCGATCTCGGCACGCCGGGCGCCGAGAACAGCGTCACCACGATCCTGCGCGAACAGACCGGCGCGACGAATCTCGGTCCGGTCATCGCCGACGTCGAACACGATCCGCCGATGCCGGCTCCCGGGGCGCCGATCGCGGTGCGGGCACGCGTGATGGATGCCGACGGCATCGCCTCGGTGCATGCGCTGTACCGTCTCGGCAGCGCGGCCGGGGCGTTCGAGGCGATCGAGCTGCACGACGACGGACAGCACGGCGACGGCGACGCGGGCGACGGGCTGTGGGGCGGTTGGCTGCCCGCGCTGAACGGTGGGGCACGGGTCGTATTCTTCGTCGAAGCCGTCGATGCTCTCGGCGCGTCGCGTAGCTTGCCGCTCGCAGCGCCCGACGACACGCTCGTGTTTCAGGTCGTCGCCGCGCCAACCGGTCGGCTGGACGACTACAGTGTCGTGCTCGACACTGCGCGCAGCGCCGAGCTGTCGTCGCGGCAGCTGCACTCGAACGACCTGCTGGCCGGAAGCTTCGTGTTCGAGGACGACCGCGTGCACTACGACGTCGGCGTGCGCTATCGCGGCAGCCCCTGGGGGCGGCCCTCGCGTGCCAGCCTTCGCGTCCGGTTTCCGGACGACGATCGGTTCCACCGGGGACTGCGCGACATGAACGTCTCGAAGACTGGCCGCAACGCCAACGAGGGGGCAGCGATCTTCCTGACGCGTCGCAACGCGGTGCGAGGGCGGCCGTCGGCCGGGGCGGACTATCTGTGGGCCGACGTCTGGTTCAACGGCGGATTCTTCGGTCGCAAGGCCATGATCGAAGGCATCGACGGCGACTACCTCGATCGCTGGTTCGGCGATGGCTCTCGCGGCCCGCTCCTGAAGGCCAACGGTCGTTTCGTGTTCACCGACGCGGGCGGCTTGATCGGACAGAGCGGCTGGGAGGGCGCGTCGCTCGTCTACCGCGGCGAGAATCCCGAGAACTACCGCGGCTACTACGTGCACGGGACGCGTCAAAGCGCCGACGACTGGACGCCCCTGTTCGACCTCACGCGCACGCTCGATCGGTCGAGAACGCCGGATGCCGTCTTTGGCGAGGAGGTCGATCGAATCGTCGACCTCGACCGGTTCTTCCGCGTCCTCAGCACACGCGTCCTGCTTGGAGACGGCGATGCGTTCGCGGTCAACAACGGGCACAACGGCTATATCGTCCACGATTCGCTCGCCGGGTTGTGGAGCCTCATCCCGTTCGATCTCGAAGCGAGCTTCCGCGGCAACTTCGGCCTCTTCTCGAGCCTCGACCCGGGCGTTCAGCGTCTGCTCGATCATCCGCGATCGCGACGCGAGTACCTGCGCGTGCTCGCCGCGTTCGTCGACGGAGGATACTGGTCGTCGCGCGCCGATCCGTGGCTCGACGCGGTCCAGAGCGCGACGGGCTATGGCGTCTCGGGCATCAAGAACCACGTGCGATCGAACGCGAGCCGCGCGCGCTCGGCCGTCGCGTCGTCTCTGGAAGTCGAGTTTCGCATCGTGACGAATGCGGGCGTCGACTTCGCGATCGACGCGGACGAAGTGGACCTCGCCGGCGACGCACCGGTCAACGCGGCCCAGGTTCTCTGGTCGCGCGACGGGGGCGACCTCTTGCCGCTGGCGGCGATCTGGACCGACACGACGCGATGGAGCACGACGTTCCGACTGCGTAACGGAGCGAATGCGATCGCCCTCATCGCCTTCGACGATGTCGGCGATCTCGTCGGCTCCGATTCGATTGTCGTCACGACGACAGGCGGCGAAACAGGCGGCTTCGTGCGCGGCGACGCGAACGCCGACGGCAGCGTCGATGTCAGCGACGCGGTGCGCGCGCTGCGACACCTCTTTGCCGGGAGCGAGATCGATTGCCGCAAGAGCGCCGACGTCGACGACAACGGCCAGCTCGAGGTCACGGACGTCGTCGTCCTCCTCGACTTCCTGTTCCGCGGTGGCGAGAGGCCGGTGGCGCCCGCAGAGGCGTGCGGCGACGATCCGACCGAAGACGACCTGACGTGCGAGAGCTATCCACCGTGCGGACTGTGACGAAAGCGATGACGAGAAGCCGACGACGGCTACGGGCTTGCCTCGCGTGCCTCGTCGTCGTCGCCGCGCTGCGCGCGTCGGACGCGCAGATCGTGATCAACGAGATTCACTACGACCCCGCGAACAAATCGAGCCGATCGGAGTTCATCGAGCTCTTCAACGCCGGCGCTGGTGGCGAGGACCTCGGCGGCTGGTATTTCGCGGACGGAGTCGACTGGACGTTCTCCCCCGGCACGACCATCGCGCCGGGAGAGTATCTCGTCGTGACACAGGATCCCGACGCGTTCGAAGCTGCGTTCACGCCGGTCTCCGGAGCCATCGCCTATTCCGTCCCAGCCGGCACGAGCGGCGCGCAGAACTTCGGCGGTGCGCTCGGCATGGACTTCATCGTCGAGGCGCCGGCCGTGCTCACCGACCTCGGCGTGTTCGATTCGGGATCGGATGGCCTCAATCGCGCCATTACCGTGCAGCTCTGGACGCGCGACGACCGCGGCACGCCGACGGTCCCGAACGACGATCGAGCGGGCGCGGTGATCGCATCCCTGACGTTCGATCGCGACGATCCCGGCGGACTGATACGCGGCAGTCGCTTCAAGGAGCTCACGACGGCCCTCGAGCTTGCGCCCGGCGCGTACACCATCGTGGCCTCCGGCTACGGCCCCGGCGAGCTGCTCTTCAATGGCGGCGGCGGCGGTGCCGGTTCGGTCGACGAGGCCGGCGGGCTGCTGTCGTTCGTCGGCAGCTCGCGGTGGGGAAACTCGACCGCGGCATTCCCGATGAACATCGACGTGCACGTGCACCAATACGCGGCGGGCACGTTCATCGTCAGCGCCGTCGGCGCCGCGTCGCCGGACCCTCCCGTAGCGTTGGGGCCGTGGACCGGCAAGCTCTCGAACGGCGGCGAGCGCGTGACGTTACGAAACGCTGTCGGGGAGCAGGTCGACCGAGTGCGCTATGACGTCGGCTTTCCGTGGCCGACGGACGCCAACGGCGAGGGCTCATCGATGGAGCTCCTGCACCCCTCGCTGGACAATGATCTCGGCGGCAGTTGGCGCCCGAGCGATCGTGCGCCGACGCCCGGGCGCGCAAACTCGGTGTTCACGGAGAACGCGCCGCCGCAGCTGCGTCAGGTCGATCACGTTCCGCGAGCGCCGGGCACGGGCGACGACGTCGTCGTGTCGGTGAAGGTCACCGACCCGGACGGGCTCGGCGAGATCGACGTCGAGTATCAGCTCGTCGATCCGGGCTCCTACATCCGTCTGACGGACGCGGAGTACGCGAGCGATTGGACCGTGCTTGCACTGGGTGACGATGGCCGCAACGGCGACGAGGTCGCCGGAGATGACGTTTACTCGGGAACCCTCCCGGGCGCGCTGCAAGAGCACCGTCGTCTCGTGCGGTACCGTTTCCGGGCTGTCGATACGGCCGGCGCCGAGACGCTGGCGCCGTACGAAGACGACCCACAGCCGAACTTCGCGTACTTCGTCTACGACGGCGTGCCGGCGTGGTCCGGCGCTGACCGGCCGGGCGTCACTCCGGTCGTCGAGTACGACGCGGACGTCATGCGCTCGCTGCCGGCCTTCCACATGATCTCGCGCGAGTCGGACGTCACGAACGCGATGTTCAACCGCTCGTTCAACACAAAGGTCTTCCGCTTCCTGGGCACGCTCGTCGTCGGCGACGAGGTGTACGATCACATGCGGTATCGCGTGCGCGGCGAGAACTCGACCTACGTGTCGGGCAAGAACAAGTGGAAGCTTCGCTTCAACCGGGGACACGACTTTCGCGGCTTCGGCCGTCTCGGCGATTCGTGGCCCGAACGCCTGCGGACCTTGAACTTCGGCACGTGCGCCTCGCCATGGGCCCCGCCGAACCGCGGGCTCGCCGGCATGGACGAGGCGATTTCGATGAGGCTCTTCAACCTCGTCGGGGTGCCCGCTCCGAACCTGATGCCGTTTCAGCTCCGCGTCATCGACGCCGCCTCGGAGGCCTCGCCGACGAGTCAGTACGAAGGCGATCTCTGGGGGCTCTACCTGGCGTTCGAGAACCCGAGCGGCGACTTCCTCGACGCGCACGACTTGCCCGAGGGAAACCTCTTCCGCATGGCCGTATCGCGATCGGAGCTGCAGCACCAGGGGCCCGGGATGCCCGGAGACCTGTCCGATTTGCGGTGGTTCACCAGCGCCTCGACGGGCTACAACCGCGCCAGTCCGATTCAGCCGCTCTCATGGTGGCGCGAGCACGTCGACGTCGACCGCTACTACAGCCTCCGAGCCGTCGTCGAGGCGGTGAATCACTCGGACCTGCGCGACCAGTTCAACTCGGTTCTGTTCGTCGATCCCGACACGGCGCGCTGGACGATGCTGCCGTGGGACCTCGACCTCCTGTACGAGGAGTTCGATCGCTGGGGACCCGATGGCGTGCAGACGAACACACCGCTCGAGCAGTTCCGCAAATGTCTCGGACACGGTGCGCTGCGGATCGAGTTCCAGAACCGCCTGCGCTCGTTGCAGGACTTGCTGCTGAACGACGACGAGGGCTGGCGCGTCGTGCGCGAGTACGCGAGCTACGTCGAGCCGATGGCTGCCGTCGATCGGGCGATGTGGGACTACCACCCGCGCGCCGCGGGAGGCCATCGAGGCGCGTTCTATCAGGAGGTCGGACGCTACCTCGCCGGCACCGGTGGCGCGGGAGCGGCCGGTGAGATTCGACGCGCGATCGACCCGGTCGGCTTCGAAGGCATGGTGCGTTGGGTCGAGGACTTCATCGCGCTCGGCGGATTCGGCGGCGACCAGCTCGCTGTGCTGCACGCCGATGCGCGCATACCCGAGGCTCCGACCGTGACCGCGACGGGCACCGCGGGCTTCCCGATCGACGACCTGTCGTTTCGCACGAGCTCCTTCGACGATCCGCAGGGCGCGGGGACGTTCGCCGCGATCCAGTGGCGCGTCGGCGAGGTGGGCCGCGCCGATCCGGAATCTCTCGACGCGGTGAATGCCTACGAGGTGACGCCGGTCTGGGAGAGCGACGCTTTCGATGAGTTCGCGGCCGACGTGTTCGTGCCGGCCACCGCGGTCGACATGGGACGCACGTATCGCGTTCGGGCGCGCATGCAGGACAGCTCGCAGCGGTGGAGCCACTGGTCCGATCCGGTCGAGTTCACCACATCGCCCCCGGCTGTTCGTATCCCGGAGATCGCCGACCTGCGGATCACCGAGATCCACTACGACCCTCTCGGCGGGTCCGAGTACGAGTTCATCGAGCTGCAGAACAAAGGCGACGACAGGCTCGACCTGCGCGTCGTCAGCTTCCTCGCCGGCATCGACTTCGAGTTCGCGGGCAGCGACGTCGAGTTTCTCGATCCGGGCGAGTTCGTCGTCGTCGTGCGCAACCTCGCGTTCTTCGCCCAGCGCTACGACGTCGCGTCGATCAACGTGGCCGGCGAGTACGGCGACTCGCGCCTCGACAACTCCGGAGAGCGGCTGGCGCTCGGTTGGGGGCCGATCCGCATCCTCGACTTCCGCTATCGCGACGACTGGCATCCCGAGACCGATGGGCGCGGGGCGTCTCTGAACATCGTCGATGTCGATCTGCCACCCGAGCGGTGGGGCTTGCGCGAGAGCTGGTTCCCCAGCTCGGTCGAGCACGGCACGCCCGGGCGCGCTGATCCGGGAAGCGTGCAAGGCGGCAACGTTCAGCCGGGCGATGCGAACCTCGATGGCAACGTCGACCTGAGCGACGCGTTGACGCTGTTGCGAGTGCTCTTTCAGGGCGTCGGCGACATCCCGTGTGCTGGCGGTCGGATCGACGCGCGTGGTAACCTGCCGCTACTGGATTCCAACGGTGACGGAGGCGTCGACTTGAGCGACGCGGTTCACCTCTTGCTCTACCTCTTCGCCGGCGGCGATCCGCACCAGTCCGGCGCCGAGTGCATCCCGCTGGACGGATGTCCCGACGCCTGCCGCGGCGATTGACCGCTCGAGTCCCGAACCCTCTTTGAGGAGATTCCCGATGGGAAACTCACGTATCTCACGATCGCGGCCCGCAACGGGCGTGTCGCGGCGGTCGTTCTTGTCTGCGGCAAGCGCCCTGGCAGTGCCACTCGTCGTACCGGCGTCCGTCCTGGGCCGCGGCGAGGACGTCGCGCCGAGCGAGCGTATCGGATTGGGATTCATCGGCGTCGGCGGACGCGGCATGAGTCACCTGCGCGGGATGCTCGGGAACTCCGGCGTGCGCGTCGCCGCGGCTTGCGACCCGCTCCGGGCGAAGGTGCGGGCGGCGGCGGAATCGGTGAAGAAGCGGTACGGCGAGCCGTGCGCGATCACCGATGATTTCCGCACGTTGCTGGCGCGCGACGACATCGACGCGGTCTTCATCGCGTCGCCCGAGAACTGGCACGCGCTGCAGGCGGCCCGTGCCGCGGAGGCGGGCAAGGACGTCTATTGCGAGAAGGCGTTGTCGCTGACCATCGACGAGGGGCGGGCGCTATGCCAGACGGTGCGACGACACGGATCCATGCTCCAGGTCGGTACGCAACAGCGTTCCGATCGCAAGTTCCGCTTCGCGTGCGAGCTCGCGCGGGGCGGCTATCTCGGCGCGTTGCGCGAGGTGCGCGTCGGCGTGCCGGGTGGACGCGAGCTGCCGGTCGCGAAGCCGGCCCCGGTGCCGGACGGGCTGAGCTACGATCTGTGGCTCGGGCCGGCGCAGTACACGCCGTACAACGATCTGAAGTGCACGTTCAACTGGTACTTCGTCTCGGACTATTGTGCCGGTTGGATCGAGTCCTGGGGCGTGCACCACTGCGACGTCGCCGTGTGGGGCGCTCCCGAACTGGCGAGGGGAAAGGTGAAGGTCAAGGGTTCGGCCACGTTCCCGAAGGAGGGGCTCGCGGACACGTCGGTGACGTGGCACGTCGAGATGGCAACGCCCGGTGGGCCGAAGCTCAGCTTCGCCGACAACCGGCATCCCGGACATCAGCAGGGCTGTCGTTTCGTCGGTGAGAAGGGCGAAGTCTTCGTCAATCGCGGCGCGATCTCGGCGAACCCGGCATCGCTGCTCGATATCGTGATCCCGCCCGAGAAGCAGCAGCTGCAGCCCTCGACGAATCACCATGGCGACTTCCTCGACTCCATCCGCACGCGCCGTGATCCGGTCGCGCCGGTCGAGGCCGGGCACGCAGCGACGACGGTGACGCTGGTCGCGGACATCGCGACGCGTCTCGGACGCGAATTGACCTGGGATTGGGCGACCGAGAGCTTCGTCGGCGACGACGAGGCGAATCGGATGACGCGGCGACCGATGCGCGCTCCCTGGAACCTTATCTCGACGAGGGCTTGACGCATGCTGACATTCCGCCACGTGACGAATCTCCTGTGCGCCGTGTCCGTCATCGTCGTCACGTCGACAGGACCGACGTCGGCTGATGAGCTCTCTCTGGAGAAGGCCCTCGCGGCGCTGCCGGCATACGAGGACGGCACGAGTCGCGCCGCGGTCATCGCCATCGATCGCGCCGTGAGTCGAGCGATCGGCCAGCGCGATCGAGTGCTCGAGCTCGCGTCGAATCTCGCGGCCGTCCTCGACAACCGGGACGCGACCACGGCCGCGCGCCGTGTCGTGCTCGTCCAGCTGCGCCGCGTCGGCGGTTCCGCGCAGGTGCCCGCTCTTTCGCGGCTGCTGAGCGGTTCGCCGGATCTCGCCGAACCGGCACGGCAGGCGCTCGAGTCCATCCCCGGTCCCGAGTCGCTCGACGCGCTGCGCGCAGCGCTCGGCAAGGTGGACGGCGGGGTCCTCGTCGGCGTCGTGAACTCGCTGGGACGACGACGGGACGAGCTGTCTGTCTCGGCGGTCGAGCGGTTCGTGAGCGACGGCGACGGCGATCTCCGCGTCGCGGCGATTCGCGCGCTCGGAAACATCGCCGACGATCGCGCGGCGGCGATCCTGACGAAGATGTCGCCGCCGGCCGACGGACCTCTCGCGAGCGCGCTGCGCGATGCCCGGCGGATGTGCGCCGCGCGCCGAGGGGACCGCGCCGGAGCGCCCGCTGCAGCGCGGCCGAAGGTCGAGAAGCCTTCCGAGCGCGCGCCGTTCTCGCTGCATGGCTCGGCGGGCTCCCTCGACACGCCACCGTATGGCAAGGACGCGATCGCCAAGCGCCGGGCGCAGCTCGCGAAGAGCGCGCCGCCGGGGCACACCCTGATCGCCTACGTCGACTGTGGCGTGATGCGCAGCGACGGTCCGGCCGACGGCGTGAACATCAGCATCGCCGGCGGCAGAGCATGGCGTTGGGACGACCCCGCGGCCCACCGCGCCGGCACGCTGGGCACGGTCGCGTTCGACGGTCCGAAGCTGCGCTTCACGCTGGGCGGGCTCGACCCGAAGAGCCGCTACGCGATCGGTTGGAGCTGGTGGGACTTCGACGCGAACGAGCGCAGCCAATCGGTCGAGGTCGTCGGCGGCAGCCCGCGTCGGGAATGGATGCTCGTGCAGAGGACGCCGCTGCCGGATCACGCCAAGCGCGGACAGAAGGCCGCGGATTGGGTGCGATCACTCCCGCAGGAGAGCTATCCGCGCGGCCGAGCGATCGTGACGTTCACGCAGCGCGGCAAATCGAACGCGCTCGCGAGCGAGCTGCGGCTCTACCGGATCGACGACGAGAAGGCCGCGGCGAAGCGGCGCCGCAACGTCCTGATCGTCACCGGAATCGACTACCCGGGACACGATTGGCGCGCGACCGGACCGGTCGTCAGAAAGCTCCTCGAGGCAGACCCCGAGACGCGCGTCGACATCGTCGACGATCCGGCATACCTCGCATCGCCCGAAATCCACGAGCGCGATGTTCTCGTGCTTCACTTCATGGACTGGAAGGTTCCCGATCCCGGTCCGAAGGCGCGCGCCAACCTGAAGCAGTACGTCGCGAAGGGTGGGGGACTCGTCCTTGTCCACTTCGCATGCGGCGCGTTCCAGGAGTGGCCGGAGTTCGAGAAGATCGTCGGACGCGTGTGGGACCCGAAGCTGCGCGGCCACGATCCGCGCGGGCTGTTCCGGGTCGACATCTGCAACCACGCACATGCGGCGACGAAAGGGATCGAGAGCTTCGACACGTTCGACGAGCTCTACACGTGCCTGCGCGGCAACACGCCCATCGAGGTCCTCGCAGAGGCGACGTCGAAGGTCGACAAGAAGGACTACCCGATGGCATTCGTGCTTCGCTACGGCAAGGGGCGCGTGTTCAGCACGACGCTGGGACACGACGTCAGGGCGTTCAAGGCGCCCGGGGTCGGCCAGCTACTGCGCGGCGGCGTCGCGTGGGCCGAGGCTGACGAATAGAAGTTTCCGAAGAGGAACAGAAACGGAGATCACACCGTGAAGATCGGATTTCACACCGACGCGTTCAACTCGTCGTACGTCGATTTCGCCTCCTGCGTCACGTGGGCCGAAAAGAACGACGTCCACTATATCGAGCCCGGGCTGATCGACGGCGTCAGCTGGATCCACGGTCTCGGGTACCAGCCGCACGTGGCGCTCCACGAGGACCCGCTGATCCTGAGTCGCAAGATGGCGAAGCAGGGCGTTCGCTTCTCGCAGGTCGACGCGGCCTTCCCGCTGTCCGGCAAGGACGGACCGAGCCTCGGCGTGCCGTACGTGCTCAACTCGATCCGCTGGGCGAAGCTCGCGGGTTGCACGAACATCGCGACGACTGACGGGCTGCACAAGCCGGAAGGCCTCGACGACGACGAGGCGATGGACTTGATGAAGCGCTCGTACGAAGCGATCGTCGAGGTCGCCACGGCCTACGAGATCACGATCAATATCGAGGTGCACGGGTACTTCACGACCCGGCCGGAGATGATGGAGCGCATGCTCGGGTTCTGCGGGCCGGAGTACTTCGGCATCAACATGGACACGGGCAATACCTTCATCGCGGGGCAGGATCCGGTCGCGTTCCTCGAGAAGTTCATCGACCGTGTGAACCACGTGCACGTGAAGGACGTGTCCGAGTCGCTCGCGAAGGCCGTGCGAGGCGATGAGACCGGCATCGCGGTCAGCCAGTGCGCGATCGGCGATGGCGTCAACGCCGACAACATTCGCCGCTGTCTCGAGATGCTGCGCGACAGCGGCTACGACGGTGTGCTCAGCATGGAGTGCGAGGGACAGGGCGGACCGATGATCGAGAAGTCGCTCGCCTGGCTGCGCGGCACGATGGAGGATCTCGGCATTCCGGAGGAACGCTGAGCGCAGCGGTACTGCGCGGCTCAGCGTGAGCCGCGTAGCACGATGACCAGGCCACCGTCTCGCGTCGCTCCCTCGTAGCCTTCGCCGGGGCTGCCGATCGCGAGGTCGTCGATGCCGTCGCCGTCGCCGTCGCCCCGCGCGAAGGCGCAGCCCCAGCCATCGCCCGCCGCGACGGCCGCGCCGGGCGCGGCCGGCCCCCCCC
>CAYMRB010000030.1:28846-40242 GCA_964392615.1 uncultured Planctomycetia bacterium
GCTCGCGACGGCGCTGCCGATGGGATCGCCGGCCTGGACGTCCGCGCGGGTCGCGTCCTGACCGAAGCGCTCCCATGTCCCCTCGAGGAAGCCACTGCGTCGGCCGTACTTGACGAGAACGGCCCCCGATGCCGTGCGTCCGAGGTAGCTCGCGTTCGGCTGGCCCATGACGAGGTCGCTGATGCCGTCGTCGTTGAAGTCGCCCGCCGCGAGCTCGGCGCCGAGGCGGCGGACGCGACCGAGGTCGTCGTGGAACCGCGCGCGGCCGAGGCGTGCATGTCCGCCGCGGGAGATGCCGCCGCGGTGTCCGAAGTGAATCACGACGAGACCGCCGTTCGATGCCCCGTCGTTCTCGCCGGGCACTCCGATCGCGAGATCGTCGGTGCCGTCGCCGTTGAAGTCGCCGGCCGCGAGCGACCATCCGAACAGGTCGCCGCCTTCGGACGTCGCGCCGGAGCGCTCCTGGCTGAGCCGAGCGAAGTTCGTCGGGAGGAATCCCGCCGAGTCGCCGTAGTGGACGATGACGAGTCCGCCGTCGATGGCGTCGTCGAGATCTTCACCCGGCACACCGATGGCGAGATCGTCGACGCCGTCGTCGTTGAAGTCACCGACGGCGAGCGACGTTCCGAACCGATCGTCCGACTCGACCGCGGCGCCGGAGAGCTCCTGGCCGAAGCGCGTGCGCGCGCCTCGGGAGATACCGCCCGCTGCGCCGCGGAACACGAGCACGATGCCGGCGTCTGTTGCACCGTCGTAGCTCTCCTGTGGCATGCCGACGACGAGATCGCCGATACCGTCGTCGTCGAAATCGCCGCTGGCCAGCACGTCTCCGAAGCGATCTCCGTCTTCCGGCGAGGCGCCGGCGAGCTCCTGGCCGAAGCGCGCGAATCCGCCGCTGCGGATGCCGCTTCGGTGGCCGTACTGCACGATGACGAGGCCGGCGTCGGTCGCGCCGTCGTAATCCTCGCGGGGCATTCCGACGGCCAGATCGTCGATGCCGTCGGCGTTGAAGTCCGCGCAGGCCAGAGCCGATCCGAACGCGTCGCCTGCCTCGACCGTGGCTCCGGAGAGCTCCTGACCGAAGCGGCCGAACCCGCCTGTCGCGATACCGCGCGCTCCGCCGTAGTTCACGACGACCACGCCGGCGCCCGCGATACCGTCGTAGCCCTCCCCTGGAACTCCGGAGGCCAGGTCGAGGCGTCCGTCGTCGTTGAGGTCGCCGATCGCGAGGGCTGAAGCGAAGAGGTCACCGGTCTCGACCGGCGTACCGGCAGCCTCCTGACCGAAGCGTCGGAAGCTCGCGGGCAGGAGACCGTCGGGCCGATAGGACTCCAGCAGCGCGTCCGCGACCATACGCGGCGACAGGTTGTCTCCGTCCGCGGGATTCCGTAGCGCGCGGCTCTGCTCGATCTGCAGGAAGGTGCCGGTCGCCGCGCCGGCTGCCGTCAAGCACGGATCGGGCGAGCCGTTGGTCAATCTGCCCTGCACATTGCTCTGGCCACACACACTCAGCGCGAGGCTCGAGTCAGCGGGGTGGTTGCACCCAGCCGCCAGGCCGCCGACTGCGGCGTCGATGCGCCAATCGAGCGCGTTGCGCATGCGATTGCTGCGACTCAGGCCGCCATCGTCGCCGGTCGTGCCGTTCGAGATCACAGCGTGGAGCCCCGCGATGCTGAAGCCGGTGCCGTGAACGGAGATCGTCTCGACGGCCGGTACGAGGCTCAGCGTGGCCGCGTGAGCCTGCTGGAAGAAGTTGATCGTATAGTGGGCGACGTCGGAGATGCGGTAGACCCCGCCGCAGCGCGATGTCGTGCCGCTGCACGGGGTGGCGATGGGGCTCGCGCAGCGATGCGTACCGGCGATGAATAGCCCCGCCGCGTCAGTCGCGCGCAGCAGCCAGACCGTCTCGTCGAGCGTCATGTCGTCGTCGATCGGGTGGGGGGCGTGCAGGATGCACGGAATGGCCGGGTTCGCGTCCCACACGTAGATGCCGCCCCCGAAAAGACAGCGGGCGGGGTCGACCTGTGCGTACTCGAACGCGACCCAGCGCTCGCGGCCGAAGTCGCCCGTGTCGGCGACGAGCAAGAGCGTATATCCCGCATCGTTGAAGAAACGGTACGCGCCGTCGATGTTGCCGGCGAAGAGGTTCGCGCAGCCGAGGGCGAAGCTGTTGCGGGACTCCACTGGTGGGATGCGAAAACCGCCGCTTCCGCTTCCGGGAAGCCGCATCCCCGTGATGAGGTCGGCGAGGTCGGTGCGCACGAGCTCGCGTTCGTTGAGTCCGTCTGCCACCACGATGCAGTCGAAGTCGTTGCAGTCCACATCGCCGTCGCCGTCGTCGTCGCGACCGTTGGAGCAGTGTTCTCCGCCGGCTTGCCGGCACGGATCGTAGCGGTTGCAGGACAGCCCGTCCGCCGTCCGGTCGTCTCCACACGCGAGGAAGGGCTGGGCCGGCGGCGGCGTGCCGAGGAACAGGTAACCGAGGAGGTAGCTACCGTCGGAGATGTCGACCTGGCCGCTGTCGTTCGCGTCCGCGGCGTCCTCGCAATCGAACGAGATGGGATTGCCGAGGAACAGGAACCCGAAGATCTGGATCGCGTCGCTGACGTCGACCAGCTCGTTCGAGTCGACGTCGCCACGACGGAACGGCGCCGCAATGGCTGGCGCAGCAAGAGCGGGCAAGCAAATGAGGACGAAGAACAGCAGTACCCGACGACAGACCATCGCGTTTCCCCCGATTCGGTATGGACCCGACCACGAGCCCGCGAGTATACAGGCGCGATCGGAGGAACCTGAGCGCGGTTTGTCAGAAAAGATGGCGCTGCGGACGACCGTCGTCGCCTGACGGCGCGCGAGGTCCCGTTACTCGACGCCGCAGGGCGCGAACTCGTCGCACGTCAGGTCGTCGTCGGTCGGGTCGGGACCGCACTCGGGAAACGGTGCGGGCGGTTCGGGGCCGCCGAGGAACAGGTGGCGAAGCGTGTAGACGGCATCGGTCAACACGATCTCGCCGCTGTCGTCGGAGTCGGACGCATCCAGGCAAACGGGAGGCGTGCCGCGGAGGAACAGGAAGTTGAGCGTGGCGATGCCGTCGGCGAAGTCGACCACGCCGTTTGCCGTCGCGTCGCCGCGGCGCATCAATCCTCCTGCGCAGCACGAGATGGTCATGGAGTCCAGGCTCGGAACGACCGTCATGCCCTGCCACGTGATGTGATTCGAGAACGGCTGGCCGGAGCCCTGACAGCCGTCGACGTACTCGACAGTCCCGTCGGCACAGCCCTCCTCCGGAATCGCGGCCTCGACGGTGAGGACAGCGATGTGGTTCGGTCCAGCGGGCGGCAGGACGACCCACGTGAAGAACGCCAGCACGATGGCCTGAATCGCGCCGCTTCGCCCTTCGCAGCCCGATCCCCATTCGGCCCGGGTCGTCAGCTGGTGGACCGCGAACCCTGCGTCGCGAAGGCCGCCGTCGGCGACCTCTGCCGAAAGCGTTCCGTCGTCCGAGATGTCGCTGATCACCATGCAGCCACCGGCGACGACGCTCAAGGTCCATCCCTGCGCGCCGGACTCGCTCGAACTGCCCTGGGTCAACATCAGATCGTAGCTCGTCGACACGACCGACCCGGGTCCTCCGACGAGTCGGTCGGCGCCGTCGATCGTCAGGTCGTAGGTCGGGTCCTGCGCCGTGACACTGGCCGCGAAGACGAGCGCTGTCGTGAACGCGATGACGGTCCGCATCCTCTCTCCTCCACAGAAGTGCCAGGACGTGCCGACGACCGTCGCGGATCGGGCGGCGATCGCAGCACGAGAAAGACGGAATCGCGTTGGCTAATCTCTAACCTTGAGGGAGCGTCCGTGGCGAGTCAAGCGGTCGGGTTGCGTCACGCGCGCAACAGATCGAGCGGCTGATAGGCTCCGCCGAGGATCGGGGCGCTCTCGATGCCGAGCCAGCGATCGAGCATCGTCGCGTAGAGGCGTCGGAAGTCGGTGTGAACCTTCGGCGCGTCGCCGTCGAGATCGGCGAGGCTCGGGTGTGCGCCGGTGAGGCCGCCGCGCAGCGCGCCGCCCGCGAGGAACATCGGCGCAGCAGCACCGTGGTCCGTGCCGCGGCGCCCGTTCTCGGCGAGCGTGCGGCCGAACTCGGAGAACGTCACCAGCAGCACGCGCTCGAGGAGCCGGTCGCGCGCGAGATCGTCGACGAACGCGGCGACCGACTCGGAGAGCTGGCGCAGCAGCGCGCCGTGATTGCCGGCCTGATTGGCGTGCGAGTCGAAGCCGCCGATGCCGCCGCCGCCGAGCTCGACGAAGTAGATCCTGATGCCGAGGTCGGCGCGGACGAGATCGGCGACGGTCGCGAGAGTCTTCGCCAACCGGAACGCTGGATAGCCGGCCGCGCGTCGCGCATCGCGCTTCGCGATGACGGCGTCGACGCGACGGCTACACTCGCGCGCCGTGCGCGTGCTGCGCTCGACGTACTCAAGGAGCGATTCGTTCGCGCTGTCATCGGTCGCGTCGCTATCGACGGCAGCCGCGTCGACGGTGGCGCTCGTCGATCGGAGAACGCAGTCCTGCAGCGATCGAACGCGCGGCACGACCGCCTTTGCCGAATGGACTCCGAGCGGCGGCTCGATGTCGCCGACGAAAACGCCGGGCGCGTGAGAGGCGGCGCGTTCATGCTCACGGTCGATCGTTCGGCCGACCCAGCCGGTGCGACACGCGGCGTCGCCTGGACACGCGGTGTGCCAGTCGCGCAGCGCGACGCCGTGGTCACGGCTCGAGTCGGCGTATCCGACTCCCTGCACGATACCGAGTCGTCCGTCGTCCCAAAGGCGTCGCAACGCCATCATCTGTGGGTGAAAGCCGAAGTGCTCATCGATCCTGAGGATGCGGTCAGCCGTCATGCGCAGCGTGCGTCGGTTGCGGCCGTAGTGGTCGTCGCCGAACGGAATCACCGTATTGAGGCCGTCGTTGCCACCGGTGAGCTGCACGACGACGAGAGCTCTCTCGCCCGCGCCGCGCCGCGACTCGTCAGCGTGCGCCGCCGAACGTCCGAGGAAATCCGGTACCATCGAGTCGCAGGACCAGAGCGCCGAAGCTCCGAGAGTCGCTGTCAGGAACTCGCGTCGTGTGCTGGACATGTCGTTTTCCTCAGCTCAGCTGGAACTCCGGCAGCGTGGCGACGAGGTGCGCAAGCGAGCGAGCGTCGTTCGAGGATGCAGCGTTCAACACGCGCCGGCTCTCGTCGCTGACGTCACCTCCGACAAGCAGTGCCTTCAGAAACCGGCGCACGTCGTCGGGCGACTTGCGCCCGTGCTTCGCGGCAACTGCCGCCGGGTCGAGCTTGCCGCCGTACGGTCCCTCGGCAGCGAGCATCGCCGCGGCGAGGTTGTGGCGTGCGACGAGGGTCAGCGGACGCACCCAGTGACGGCCGCCGGCCCAACCCGCAGCATTCGGCGGCTCGAACAGGCTCTGGCCGAGCGCCTCGAGGTCGTCGCCGAGCCGGGCCGTGCCGATCACTTCCTCGAAGGCCTTGACGACGCCGAGCGCGAGATCGACGGGGCTTTTGACGCGTTGGCGATAGGCGGCGTCGGAGAAGAACAGGTCAGAGCGCACGATCGTCTCGACCACCGCGGCGATGTCACCACCGCGACCGAACGCCTCGGCGAGCGGGGCGATCAGCTCGTCGCTCGGACTGCTCGTCTCCGAGACGAGGAAGCGGTACAGCGAGCGGACGACGTGGCGCGCCGTGCCCGGGTGCTCGAGGACGACTTGCAGCACGCCTTTCGCGTCGAAGCGGCCTTCGCGACCGAGCACTCGCTTGACGCCGCCGTCGTGTTCGCGGGGGATCGATCGGAACTTCCCGCGCAGGATGAATCCACCCGTGAACGCGCGCGCGGCCTCGCGGAGGTCGCTCTCCGAATAACCGTCTGGACCCAGCGTGTGATGCTCGAGCAGCGCGCGAACGTACCCGATAGACGGCCGGGCCTTGCGGCTGGCGGCCGCGTCATGGCCGATGAGCAGCGCAGGATCGGTCGAGTTGCCCGCCAGGAGAGCCGCGAAGCTGCCGAGCGCGTTCTCGCGCAGGCGGCCTACGGTGCGATGCATGAGCGTCGCGCTCTTCACCTGCGCGATGCTCGTCGCGAAGTGCCCGTGCCAGAAGAGCGTCAGCCGTTCGCGCAGCCGGTGCGGCGTGCGGATCATGCGGCGCAGCCACCACGCGCGCAGGGCGTCAGCCGAGCCGGACAGCGCCGCGGTCGCTTCGTCGCGATCGCATGCCGCGTCGAAGGCGGCCGTGTCGGCGTCCGGTCGCAGCAAGCGATCGATCGTGCGCTGCGGGCCGTCGGCGATCGCCCGCTCGAGCTCGTTCCAGTCGGCGCCGAACGTCGTGCGGCGGAACAGGTGGGCGGCTCGCGCGAGATCCCACGGGCGCTCGGCGTCCGGTTCGTAGCGTTTCCAGGCCGACGCGGGGCTCGGCTCGCCGGCCGCCCTCGGATCAGCGGTCATGATGCGCGGGCTCTTCGCTGGCGACCTGCGTCGGCTCGGCGCGCTCGGCACTCGCGGAGTCGATCGCGGGCAGGCGGAACCGCACCGCGAGACGCGCGCGCATGCGGCCGGCCGGAGACGCGAGGCTGATCTCGACGCGCTGCAGCGCGTCTGCCGCGAGCAGGAACAGGCCGATCTGCGTCTCCGCCTCGGAGCGGGAGTTGCCGTCGTTGACCATGTTCTGGCGGATCAGTACGTCGCGGTTGGCGCGGAGGATGGAGAGCAGCTGCGGGGCGTCGAGCTCGAGCGAGCTGTGCGTCTTGCCGGGAAGCACCCGTCCCTTCTTCTCGCGGCGGACCGCGTCGATCAGGTCGCGGGCCAGTCCCTCGGTCGAGCTCAGGATCAGGTGCTCGCCGACTTGCGCGAGCGCGGGACGGAGGTTGTAGCGCGGTTCGAGCCGGGTGCGATCGCCCTCCCTCGGCGGGCGGAAGTACGCGATCGTGAACTTCGTGTCGCCGTGCATCTCCCGGTCGATGACGAGCCCGGGTAGCGCCTGTTGGCCCCGCGTGAAGTTGATCAGGCCGAGTGCCTTTTGCCACGCCTCCTCGACGATCTCGCCGAACGCCTGCGGGCTTCGCAGGCGGAAGACCATGGCGAAGCCCGGGTACTGAATCGCCGGCGTGCCGATCGCGGCGTCGTACTCCTGCTCGGCGACGACGACGCGCATCTCGGGGCCGAGCTCGGCCAGCACCTCTTCGGTGAGGTCGAGGCCGCTGAAGAAGATCCCCATCATGTTCTCGAAGAAGATCAGGCCCGACGTGCGCTCGGGAAAGAGCTCGTCCTTGGCAGCGTAGAAGCCGTGCAGGTCGCGATAGAGGCTCAGCGCGGCGATCCGACGCGGCACGGACAGGTTCGGGAGCGCCCCCTTGCCGGCGTCGCGCGGCGTCGAGAAACTGGCTGGGCCGGTCGTCCCGCTGGCGCCGTCCAGGTGAGCCGACAGCGCCAACGCTGCTCCTTTGACGGAGAGGCCGAACGCGGCCCAGCTCGATTGCTTCAAGGACTCGATTACGCCCGCGAAGAGCAGCGAGGTCAGCGGCTCGTCCGCGGCCGCGAGCGCTTCGCGAAGCGACTCGTTGCGGTCGCTTCCCGCGAGATGGATGAACGCGGTCGCGGCGACGTCGGAGCCGACGGCTTTCTTCGCGTTGCGGTACGACGGCAGCCTCGCGAGACTGTCGGCCTTCGCCTGCAGGCGGAGATCGAGAGCCTCGACGAGGATGTCGCGACGATTCGCCATGATCAGACGGCGGCCGAGGATCGCGTGGATCTCGTCCTTGCCGAACGTCCAGCACTTGAGTCCGCCGATCTCGCCCGCGGGCCCAGCCTTGCCCTCGCCGGCGTTCGCGGTGGCGCTCATCGCGATCGCCAGCACCGCTTGATGGAGTCGGTCGAGGGTGCGGGCGTCCAGCGCGTCGACGATCAATAGCGTCGCGCCGTCCGTCCGTGCCGCAAAGGTGATGCCGCCGCCCAGAAGTTTGCGCAGCCCGGAGCGCCAGTCCGTGCCGATCTGCGACTCGACCGTTCCGACCACGGCGCGGAACTGCTGGAAGCCGGGTGTCGATGTGGCCTGTTGATAGACCGGCAGCGCGGAGACGGCTGCAGCGAGCTCATCGTCGAGCAACGGGTCGAGCAGTGCGGCGGCGTCGGAAACCTCGAGAGAGACGATGACGTTCGGCGGGATCCAGTGTGTCGCCGGGGGGAGCTCGTCGCCTTGTACCGAGGGTGTTGCGAGAAGCGACAGCGCACAGGCGACGCGGGCCAGCGGGCGAAGCAGCGACCTGGCGTGTCGCGAAAATGTGGATCGACGCATGGGAGAACCTCCGCAGTCGGGCTTTCGAACCGCTGGCCACGGTATGGCGCCATCGGCCGGGAGTCACGTCACGAGTTGTCACAATATGTCCGTGCTGGCTCGCTCCCGCAACGAAGGGCTCTGACAGGGCACGAGGACGGCGCCCGCGCGACCGCGAGGCGGCGCACCGTGCCGAGGTCGAAGGGATCGCGACGGATGATCCGGCTGCCGTGACGTGCAGGAAGTGCCGGGCGGCGATCCCGAAGGGGCGGCGGTCGGCGGGCGGCGACTCCTGACCGGGGGTGGGCCAGCCGGCCTGGCCTACCGTCCGGCCCAGCACTCCACGTCGCCGTCCATCGTCGAGAAGAACAGCCGTCCTCGCGCCGCGGCCATGCCGTCGGCGATCGGCGGGGACTCGAGGTCGTAGCGCGCGAGCGTCTTGCCGTCTTGGCGCGACACCGCCAGCAGCGAGCCGCCCTTGCGGCCTTGCCACGCGGCGAGGACTTCCGCGGGGTTCTCGATCACGAGCGCGGCCTCGCCCGAGGCGCCTCCGGCCTGCACGACGTCGGGCGGTCCGGCGACGAAGACCGCGTCGCCCGAAAGGACCATCGCCCGGACGAGCACGGGAACCTGCCGCGTCCAGCGATACTCGACACCCGGCGCGGGCGCGTGGACCTCACCTCCGCGCTTCCCGGCGGGCGGAGGCAATCCTCTGTACCGGCCTTGCCGGGGGCGCGGCCGGCTGTCGCTTCTTCTTGCGTCCCTTCTTCCCCGCTCGCTTCGTACTCTCCGGCGCGTCCTTCGCTGCGGCCGGCTTCCTCCTCGCCGCCTGCGCAGCGGGCGTGTCGGGTGACTGGCGCCCCGCGTCGCGGTCGCACGCGAAGAGCTGGTACTTCTCGCCACCGCGGAACTGACCCGTGTTGCCACCGGGGTACTTGTCACGCCCGTAGCCGTACACGGCGTTATCGTCGTGTACCAGGATGCGACCGGACGGCACCTGATTGCCGACCTTCCACCACGCGCTCCAGTGCGACAGGAACTTGTCGTTCACCACCCAATAGCCGCGGTGCCACCACGTGTCGTCCAGCAGTCCGACCGGGCTGAAGAGGTGGCGCCCCGCGCCGGTCTCGTCTCCTGTCTCGAGGTCGAGCTTGACGTGTCGCATGAACACGTCCTTGCCGTCGTCGAGCAGTACATCCGACAGCAGTCCGCGCAGCTCCTTGCCGCCTCCCTTCGGCTGCTTGCCCTCCTCGGGACTGTAGAGCACGGTCGACGCGATCTTCCTGCCCGTCGCGAGCTCGAGGCGGTGCAGGTGGATGCCGCCGTCGATGTAGGACGAGCGACCGGCTGCGACGATGACCTCGTCGTCGCGAACGAGGATGCTGCCGTGGACCGGCCAAGCCGACTCGAGCTGTCCGTTGGCGAAAACCAAGCGGCTCTTCGGCGCGGCTCGGTAGCGCCAAGCCAGCTCGCCGTCCTGTGCGCGCAGGCTGTAGACCCAGCCGTCCGCCGACCCGAACAACAGCGAGCCGCGGGAGTACGTCGGCGGTGAATCGACGCGCGCGCCGGCCGTGAACGTCCAAGCGCAGGCGCCGGACTCCGCGCTGAGCGCATGAATGGTATGCGTATCGACGGACGCGATGAACACCAGCCCCGCCGCTGACGTCACGCTCGAGAGCTTGCCGCCGAGGCGGACTTTCCACGCGCGTTCGAGCTTCGGCTCGACGCTCGTGCGTGCGGCACCCCGGCGCGCCGCGTCACTGCGGTACGTCGGCCAATCCCGGGCAGCGTCGTCCTTCGACGCGATGACCTTCGAGTACGCGGGGCCCGTCTCGAGTCTGCCGTCCTCGTCCGCCTGCGTCCCGTCCTGCCGCGTCGACGCCAGAGCCCAGAATCCGTTGAGCTTCACCTTCAAGTTGCACGCGCACGAATCCGGCGTGACGTAGAGCAGGCCGTTCGCCGGCAGGACGCCGTACTGGCACGTGCCGCGCAGCCAGTAGTTCAACCACGACTCGCCCGATTCGACGTCGAGAAACTGCGTGCCCTGGTTGCCGAGCAGGATGAAGCGCTCGGTCGCCTTGTTGCGGTAGCAGCGGGCGTGCATATATCCCTTCGGCGAGCTCACCGTCTTCTTGACCTCGCCGGTGCGCGGATCGAGCCCCAGCCTCGCGAGGCCCTTGCCCTTCGTCCAGACGAGGCCTTCGATGAGCAGGACATCGGGCGGCGAGTTGTAGCCGGGGGAGGCCGGGCGAGACCAGAGCTCGCGCCCGTCCTCGACCGCTGTCGCGACGATGCGCTTGAAGTCCGCCGAGTACGCGACGCCGTCTTGTACGACGAGCGTCGGCGATTCCCAGCCGAGCTCGTGTCCCTTCAGCGACATCGGCATCGGCACGGTCCACAGCTCGTTGCCCGTGGCGAGATCGAGACAGTGCAGGCTCTTCGTCGTTTGGTAAAGCAGGCGCTGCCCTTGCGCTGCGAGCGTCGGCTGCACGAACGAGCGAGTCTCGGCAGTCCACGCGCGCTCGCCGCTCGAAGCGTCGAATGCGTCGATCTTGCGAACGCCCGGCGCGGGCTTCAGACCGCGACGGATCTGCGAGTCGATCGCGGCATTGTTCTGAGGCCCGCTGTCGACCAGGACGATCAGCTTCTCGCCGATGCGGAGGACCTGCCGCGCCCCTTCCGTGTCCGCCAGCGCCTGGAGGGTCTTGCCGCTCGCGGCGTCGAGGATGCTGACCGGAGCGTGTATGCCGAGAGTGACGTAGACGCGATCCTTCTCCACCGCGAGACGGAACGGCAGATCCGGCGGCCCCGCGCGGAATCGACGCAGCTGCTCCGCCCAGTCGGCCAACGGACGCTTCCACAGCACGACGCCGTTGAACGCGTCGCGTGCCACGAGCACGAACCGCGACGGCAGCCGGATGTCGACCACCGGCGCCTCGTCGATGATGTAGAAGAGCCGACCGGCGGCCGTCACACACGCGCTGAGGCTGGCGAGCTGCTCATGAGCGCGAGCGAACTTCGGCGCGCCGACCCACTGCATGTGACGCGGCGGCCCGACGACCTTGTC
>CAYMRB010000031.1:0-40050 GCA_964392615.1 uncultured Planctomycetia bacterium
AGGACGAGACAGAAGACGCTGAGTACGGCGCCGATCGTCGCGGCGACGAGCTCCCCGACTGGGTGAAGAGCAAGAAGACGCGCCTGGATAGGATTCGCGTGGCCAAGGCCGAGCTGGAAGCCGAGGCCAAGGAGCAAGCGCAGCGCAAGGAAGAAGAGAAGGCTGCGACAGCCAAGAAGTCAGGACGCACTCGAAAACCGAAGCATCCTCGGGACGTCCCGAAGGACAAGGCGCAGAAGAACTTCACCGATCCGGAAAGCCGGATCATGAAGACGCACGACGGTTTCGGCCCTGACGGAGCGCTGGAGAGCTCTCAGCTGCGTCGAACGCTTTTCCTGGACGGGCTCCTAGCGCTAGCGGCCCGACGGACTGCTCGATGCGCACGAAAAAACGGGAGCGAGACCCGCTCGTGGGCCTCGCTCCCGTCACCGCACAGCGGCCGGAGCGATCAGCGCGACATCGACGTTGCCGTCGAGTTCGCGCTGCTCACCGTTACGGACACGCGATCGGCGTCTCGCAGCCGAGGGCGATGTCGCTCTCGTCGGTGCTGGTAGCACACTCCGGGAACGGCTCCGGAATCGCCGGGCCGCCGAGGAAGTTGAAGTTCAGCGTGTAGATCGCGTCGCCGACCTGACCGATGACGTTGCCGTCAGCGTTCGAGTCGCACGCGGCCATGCAGGCCGGGACCGGGCCGCCGAGGAAGTTGAAGTTCAACACGAAGATCGCGTCGCCGACCTGGCCGATGACGTTGCCGTCACCGTTGCAGTCGCCGCGCACGAACGGTCCGACGCCGTCGCCACCGCCACCGCAGTCGCCGGCGTCGCCGACGCGCTCGATCGCGATGCCCTTGATCGACGCGTTCTGCGGCGGGCCGCCGGGGCCGAGGTCCGCGACGGTGATCTCGATGACGTCACCGGTCACGGTGTACGGTCCGGCCGCGACCGCGACGCCCCAATTGGCGTTCGGCAGGATCTCTCCGAGCTCACGCTGCGCGACGACGTGCTGCGCGAACTGGTCCTCGACGAGATCGCCGTTGAGCAGGAGGTCGACGACGCGACACGTGCCGGCCGACAGCGCCGGATCCTCGATGTCCTCGCAGCCCTGGCTGCAGCAGCCCTCGGCGAAGAGCAGCGTCACCTCGTAGCACGCCTCAGGCAGCGGGATGCGGTACGTGACGTCGCCGTCCTTCCAGCGCTCGGTCGCGAAGAGCACGCTGCGCAGCGGGTCGTCGACGAAGTCCGGCTCGACGAGCTGCGTGTCCGCGACGCCGATGGCCGGATTCAGGCCGTTGGCGAAGTTGGCCACGTTGGTCGCCGTGGAGACGAGGAACGGACTCGGGTTCGCGCCGGAATCCTCCTCCCACACGCGCCCGTCGCCGATGCCGGTGCCGAGATCGTCGTCGAGGCGCTCGCCACCGCAGTTGATGTACAGGCTCTCGCCGCCGAAGTAGGCGCACGCCACACCGCCGGCCTCGTTGGCGACGCGGAAGGTGTTGAGGCCGTCGACGAGCAGGTCGGCCGATACGATCGTGCTCGTGGCGTCGAGAGCGACGTCATCGATGACCTCTCCGTTGAGCGACACGCTGATCGTGCCGCCGCAGTTGTCGAGGCCCGGGTTCTCGTCCCACGTCAGCTCGATTCCTTCGGGCGTGTTGTTGCACACGAGCCCTCGCACACCCTGGCACGGCGCGCCCGAGGTGAGGTCCCAGTCCGCGAACGTGACCGTCACCAGGTTGCAGGCGTCGTGGGACGTGACCGCGAGACCCAATTGCATCGTCTCCGGAGCGTCAGGCAAGGTCTGCCGCGCGATCTCGACCCACTCGCCGGGCACGCCGGCGAAGTCGCCGAACTCGTCGAGCAAGTAGCCGATGAACTCGTTTCCGACGCGGTCCAGGCGCAGCTCGTCCGCGTGGAGGTTCGCGGGGAACGCGTTGCCGAACCAGGCAGCATCAATACCCTGGTCGAGACGCCACTGGAACGTCGTCGAGTTGGGGCCGCCCGCCGCGGACTGCTGGTCGCACACGAACGCGAACGGCGAGCCTGGCGAGCAGTTCTCGCGCACCATGATGCCGTGCTTGCCCCAGTCGTTGTTCCCCATTATCCGATCGGCGATCAACACGCGGGCGCTGAAATCACCCGTCTGCTCGGTGTAGGCGAACGTGAACTGGTCCGCAGTACTCCAGATGTCGGTGCCGCCGGCCGTAATCGTGAGATCGCCGTCGCCCCCGGCGACCTGTGCACCGGCGCACTCGACGCCGACCTGGTGCGCGTGCTCGAACTCCGGATCGTCGAACGGGCCGAAGTCCTCCGACGACGGCAGCAGCGCGATCGACACATCGCCGGCCGTGAGGGCGCCGTCCACGTCGCCGTCGAAATCGAAGACGCCCGAGTCGGCATCGACCGTGTACGTCACTCCGTCACCGGCGAGCTGGCCGCGTGTCGTATCGATGGCGATGCACGCGCCGACCGGATCGAGCTCCATCTCCTCGCACTCCGGCGAGAGGCTGAGCGTGATGCCCTCGGTGATCGGCTCGCCCGTCGTGACGTCCTGGAAGCGGAAGCGGAAGCAGTGGCCTCCGCCGCCGTTGAACGTCTTGAGCATCAGTCGATGGCAGCCTTCCTCGATGACGCCGTCGGGGAACGCGAAGGAGATATCGCCGGTGTTCTGCACCGCGTTGGTGCCGCCGCAACCGCGGTCTTCGTTGAGGCAGTCGATCTCGATGTCATCGACGAGGACCTGGATCGCGTCGTCGCTGCCGAGGCCGTAGCCGAGGGTGTCCATCGGCTCGTCGAGCTCGAAGTACACGACCTGGTACGACATGACGTTGTTCGCCGCCCCATCGACCTCCTGGAGGTTGACCGTGTCGTCCGTATCGACCCACACGCGCCACGTCGGGATGCCGTCCGGGTTGACCGTGTCGTTCGAGATCGCCAGACCGTCGCTTGCGGCAGCGCCGCCGAAGTCGGTGTCAATCTCGTCGCCCTCGGCCGGCTCGATGTCGAGCTCGGTCATGTCGCCGTCGGTCAGGTAGTCGAGCACCATCACCTCACAGCCGGGCGCCGCGCCGCCGGCCTGCGAGTACGGACCGAGGTGCAGCCACGTCTTGATGAAGCCTTGCGCGTTGAGGGCCGTCGCCTCGATCGGAGTGATGGTCGCTCCGTCGGCCGTGATGTCGTCAGGCTGGACGCCGAGGATACACTCGGAGACCGTGACCTCGTCCCCGGCGTCGGCGCCAGGGGGCAGGTCATGCGTGACGATTGCGGTGATCGGTCCGCCCAGTCCGGGCGGGCACGCGGTGAGCGATCCGACCCCGCTGAGCTCGCGGTTCGCGAAGTCCTGGCACGGGGGAGCCTCGATGCCGCCGCTGTCGTGGCCGAGGAAGAACCACTCCGGGTCGCCGTCTTCGATGGCCAGACCCGTCGCGCTGTCGATCAGGCGCAGCGCGCCGCCCCAGCCACCGCCTTGCTCGAAGACGGCCATGATGATGCGGTGGACGCCGGGCTCGATCTCGACCTCGGTGCGCAGCTGCTGGCACGCGCCGACACCGCCATGGCCCGCACAGTGCAACGCGTTGATCAGAAGCTGACCGTCGAGCCAGATCTGAACATCGTCGTCGCTGCGCGCGCAGAAGTCGACGAGCGTGGTGTCGTCACCGTCGTATTCGACATAGGTCGCTACGAAGATGACCTGCTCGGTGAGGCCTCCGCCGATGTCCGCGTCGAAGTTGAGCAAGCCGTCCGGTGTGCCGTCGTCGAACGGCCGCCAAATCGGATCGCCGGTGTCCTCGTCGACGGGCGACGTGACGGCGTAACCCGTCGTCGCGGCAAGCTCGGGGTCGTACTCGACCGGGTCGCCGTCCTCGGGATACTCGCAGTAGATTCTCGTCGGCGCGATCTGGTTCTCCAGGAACAGGGCAGCGTCTCCGTCACACGCGACGGTCGTGGAGAACGGTCCGAGGGCCAACCAGTAGATATCCGAGATCTCGCCCTGGGCGGCGGTCCCCTGCCCGTAAACGGGCGACAAGCCGTTCGCACAGAACACGAACACCAGCGCAGCGAGCGCCACGCTCAGCGACTTCGTCATGTCTTGACCCTTTCTCTAAGCAATGTGAGCGAGCCTTCGGCTCGCGAGCTCAGGACACAGAGGCGACGCAAGGGACAGAGCGAGGGAACGATCGCGTGCTCTGCAACTCACCACCTGCTGACCCTGGTTCTCGCAAGAACCCAACGCCTCCCTTATACCACAACGAGCCGAGGCGGCGCGAGCCCGTCGGACGCTCAGGTCGTCTCGAGAAGGAAGTACCCAGCCTCGATCGATAGCGACGTCGCACCCGCTTGGCGCGCCGCCTCGTCGAGCGCGTGCCGCAGCATCTCGCGCGGATCCGGGCCGTGCTCGAGGCGGTTCAGGAGGCTCTCGCCCGAGCTCTCGCCGATCGTTAGCGTGATTTTCAGCCCCTTGCGCTTGCACGTCACCTCGCGGCCGTCAGCGAGCTCCGCATTGAGCGGCGCGATAGCCGCGTCGACGTAGTTGACGCCGATGCCCGAACTGTCGGGAGCGTTCGGCGGCAAGAGGTCCGCCGCTGCCGCGTCGATCGCGGCGATAGGTGTCCTCGTGCTCATGACGACTTCATGGCCCCGTCAGTGTGCGCCGACGGTGTCGTTGTGTCGATCGACGACGCCGCGGAACGCGCGGATGTGATCCGGCGACGAGCCGCAGCAACCGCCGACGATGTTCGCTTTCGCCGCGAGCAGCTCGGGAAGCTCGGCGACCATCTCTTCCGGCGTCTGCTTGTAGACGACCTTCGTGTTCTCGAGCACCGGCTGTCCCGCGTTGGGTTGCGCCATGATCGGCAAGTCGCACACCTCGCGGTAGATCGCCACGATCTTCGTGGCCCACGGCACGTCGATGCCGGTGCCGCAGTTGAGGCCGATGATATCGACTCCGAGCTCGCGCATGAGCTCCGCGCCCTGACGCGGGTCGACGCCCATCATCGTGCGCGCTTCGCTGCCGTCGTAGTTGACGTCGAACGCCATCGAGCCGATGACGCACGGCGCGCCGGCCTGCTGCGCCGCCCGGACGCCGATCGTTAGCTCCTCGAGCGCGGTCTGCGTCTCGACGATCACCGCGTCGACGCCCGCGTCGACCAGCGCCTTTGCCTGTTCGGCGAACGCCTCGCGCACGGCCTCTTCCGGCACGTCGCCGTACGGCTCCATCATGCCGCCGAACGGGCCGATGTCGCCGATGACGAAGCCGGGTCGATCGCCGAACGCCTCGCGCGCTACGCGCACGGCCGCCTGGTTGATCGCGACGACGTCGCCGGCCAGGTCGTGACGCTCGAGCGTGATCCGGCAGCCGCCGAACGTGTTCGTCAGCAGGCAATCGGACCCCGCATCGGCGTAGCGCCGCTGGATGGCGAGCACGCGGTCGGGCGCGTCGACGTTCCATGCCTCGCCGCAGCCGCCCGGCTCGAGTCCCTTGAGCTGCAGCTGGGTGCCCATCGCGCCATCGCCGACCAAGACGCGGCTCGAGATCGCTTCGAGGAGTGTTTCGCTCATACTCATGATCCTTCTCAACGACTCCATAGACTACCGGACTGCGTTGCGCAAAGACAGCCGGGTTGACCGAAGCCCGGGCAATCGTCGCAACGGCTCTTTTGCGCAGCCACGGCCGTTCGCGCCAGGCCGGCCACCGCGAGCGTCGAGCGGACCGGTCGAAGCGCTCCGCTCTCGAGCGCCTCGAGCGGTCCCGGAATCGGGCCCGAGCTCAGCAGTGCGAGCAGTCGCTGCTGGTCGCCGAGGCTCCAGCCCGCGTATCCGGGGCTATTGTGCTCGAGGACGGCGATGCGGCGGCGTCGCAACGCTTGCCGCAGGCGCGACACGGCTTGCCCTCGCGCGTACTCGACCGCGGCGGCGGCCCACGCGTTCAGTAGCATCGACTCGTCCGGCAGCCCCTGCTGCCAGCGTCGGTCGATCTCGTCGTCGACCTCCGGTCCGGCGCTGACTCCGATGATCGCCAGTGCGTGCGCCTTCGCCTCGCGCATCCGCTGTGCGAGCACGGGGCTGCGCAGCTCGACGCTCTCGGCGAGAACGACGATTTCCGGACGCAGCTTGGCGATCGGGCGCAAACGAACGACGGCCCACGGACAGCCGTTCTCGCGGAACCACAGCCGAGTGCTCTCGGCGCGAGCCCGCAACTCTTCGTCGTCGAGCTCGACGTCCTTGGGCAACTCGAGGTGCCGTCGCAGCAGCGCGTCCGGAATTGCATCGACGATGCGCGCGGCCGCTTCGTTCCATCGCCGTGTGACGACGTCGTTCATCGCGCGTCGGCCTCCGCAGCGCCTGAATCCGCGTCGCGGGTCGGCCGGAACAAGCAGCCCTCGACGAACCAATCGAAGAACCGAGCGTCCGTCTCGAGCTCGACGTGCTCGATCTCGCGCACGAGCGCTTCCATCTCGCGGCGTCTCGACATCGAGCACAGCGCGAGTGTCGCGCCCTCGATCGCCGCGTTGCCGAGCTTGATGAACTTCTCGTCGGGAAGGTCGGGAATGAGGCCGACGCGCCGCGCCGCGTCGAGGTCGATGTGGCGCGCGAAGCCGCCAGCCAGATAGAAGACCTCGATGTCGTCGAGCGTCGCACCGTAGCGGTCGAGCACGATCCGCAGGCCCGCGACGTTGGCGCCCTTCGCCTGCGCGAGCTCGCTCAGATCGGCCTCGCTCACGGCGATGTCGTGCGCCGCGTCGATGACGAAGCGGTCGGATTCGTCCGTCAGACGGCCGAACTCGTCGATGCGCCCCGTGCGCGCGAGCTCGCCCATGCACTTGATGAGGCCGGAGCCGCAGATGCCGATCGGCTCGCCGTCGCCGATCACTCGCGCCGCGACGTTTCCATCGGCGGCGATGGTCACGTCCTCGACGGCGCCCGGCAGGCCGGGCATGCCGCGCGAAATCGCGCCGCCTTCGAACGCGGGACCCGCCGGACACGACGCCGCGAGCACGCGGTGGCGGTTGCCGACGACGAGCTCGGTGTTCGTGCCGATGTCCATCAGCGCGACGAGGCGCTCCTCGCGCGCCAGGTCGATCGTCAGCAAGCACGCCGTCGTGTCGGCGCCGACGTGCCCGCTCACGAGGGGCAGGCTGACGACGCGACTCTGCATGGCGCCCGGCAATCCCAGGTACGTGGGGTGGGCGGCCAGCGCCGTGGTCTCACGGTCGCCTGTCTCGCAGGCCAGCTCGGTCAACGATCTGTACGGCCGCTGGCCGATCGAGTGGACGTCGAGCCCGAAGAACAGGTCTCGCATCGTCGAGTTGCCGACGACCACGATCTCCCGGATCGACTCCGCGTCGCCGTTGAATGCGTGGATCGACTGACCCAGGTATCCGAGCAGAGCCCGCTGCAGGAGCTGCCCCGGGTGCTCGGTGTCGTAGCGAATGCGCGCCATCACGTCGCTGCCGCCGAAGCGCTGCGGGTTCTCGAAGGAGCGCGTCTCGAGTACGCAGCCGCTGTCGAGATCGACGAGCCGCGCGACGATGGTCGTCGTGCCGATGTCGATCGCGACGCCGCGGATCGGTTCACCGTCGTCGCGCGGGGCCGCCGGGTCCGGGTAGGGCTCACCGTCGCGCCGCAGAGCGCCCGCCGGCATCGCGCCCGCGGTCTCGATCACCATCTCGCCGCGGCGCGGCGTCTCGCAGCGAACCGCGCCCTCGGTCGCGACGATGCGCGCGCGGCACGCCAATCGGAAGCCGCCGTCGAGATGCGTCTCATCCGGGTCGCGTTCCGAGAGGCGGTCCATCCCCTCGACGACCTCGACGAGGCACTCCTTGCACCTGCCGCCTTGCGGGCACGAGCTCGGCACGCGCACGCCGATGTGTTGGGCGCACGCGAATAGCGTGGCGCCCGGTGGGGCGTCGAGCGTCTCAGCGTCGATCGTCAGTCGAACAGCCATGGGTCGTCAGGACGTCAGGAGTCGACGGCCGTCGGATAGAGCGATTGGAACAGCTCGACCGCGCTGGACGCATCGGCCGCGTAGCCGTGAGCGCCGATCTCCGTCGCGAACGACTCGCTGACGGGCGCGCCGCCAACGCAGAGCTTGACGCGATCGGTCAGTCCGGCCTTCTCGAACGCTTCGATCACGACCTGCATGTAGGGCATCGTGGTCGTCAGCAGCGCACTCATGCCGACGATGCCGGCGCCGTGCTCTTCGACCGCCTTGACGTACTCATCGACCTTGACGTCGACGCCGAGATCGACGACCTCGTAGCCGGCGCCCTCGGACATCATGCAGACGAGGTTCTTGCCAATGTCGTGGAGGTCGCCCTTCACGGTGCCCATGATGATCGTGCGTTTCGCGTCAGCGCCGCCTTCCTTGCCTGCGGTCAGCAGCGGCTCGAGCACGGCCATTCCGGCCTTCATGGCGCGTGCCGCGACGAGCACCTGCGGCACGTACAGCCGGTTGCGCTTGAAGTCCTCGCCGACGACGCTCATGCCGGCGATGAGACCCTCCTGCAGGATCTCCTGCGCGGTGCGTCCTTCCGCGAGGGCCTGCTCGGTCATCTGCTTGACCAGCGGCGCCTTGCCTTCGTAGACGAGCTGGTTCAACAACGCGTAATCGGGCATCTCGGGATCTCGGATTCTGGATTCTTCTTGTCGAGGTGTGATGGGGCGGTGAACAGCGGATCTCGATCGCGTCAGTCGTAGCGGCCGAGCTCGCAAGCCGTCTCGACCATGCGATGGATCGACTCCGGTCGCACGGCCGGGGCGACCGAGCACGCGGAGCTCAGGATCCAGCCGCCGCCGGGCTTCGCGATGCGCATGCGCTCTTCGACGGCTCGCACGACGTCGTCTTCGTCGCCGTACAGCAGCGTGTTGACGGGATCGATATTGCCCTTGACGAACACCTTGCCGCCGAGCACCTCGTACGCCGCTTCGAGCTCGACCGTGCCGAGGGGCGGCGGATCGAGCGTGTCGATGCCGTCCGTCCCCGTCGCGAGCATGAGGTCGAGGCGGTCGCCGATCGCGCCGCACGTGTGCGTGTAGACCTTCAGCGTCGGGAATTCCTCGCGGATGCCGGCGATGAGCCGCTTCTCGTATGGCAGCACGAACGTCTCGTAGTCGTCGCGCGAGATCAGGCCGCCGCCCGCGAAGGCGGACGAGATCAGCACCGCGTCGACACCGGCGCGCGCTTGGCGCCGGCCGAGATCGATCGCGCCGAGCGTCAGCCGCTCGAGCATCGCGCGCGTCTTGCCCGGGTCGTCGACGAGGCCGATCAGCGCGTGCTGGTAGTCGAGCAGCTCGAGGAGCTGCGAGAACGGGCTGAAGATCTCGGAGTGCACCGAGACCGCGTCACCGACCCTGTCGCGAACGAGTCGGATCGGGTCGTCGTGGTACGGCGGGAAGAAATCGTCGGACGGGCGCGCTTCGGAGTCGAAGGCCCAGGTGTACGGGTACGTGATGTCGGTCAGGTCCCACGGCTCGACGTACCACAGGGCGTCGGGGTCGACCTCGTCGAACGTCGGGAAGTAGCGCGAGCCGTCGGCGAGGAAGTAGTGCGGATTGTCGTCGTCCGGGATCCGCGTGCAGCAGCCGTTCTTCCACCGCACGCGGGTCTCGTGCTCGTCGTCGAGTCGTTCGACGCGATCGATCTGCGTCTCGAATGCCGGATCGCGGCCCGGCAGGTTGACGAGGATACCGTCGAAGCGATAGCGCTCCTGCAGCGCGACGAGCGCGTCGGCGAGGCCCTCCGAGCGCAGCCAGATATCGAACGGCTCGAGCCCCGAGTGCAGGAAGTAGTGTCCTGCCGCGAGCTGGCAGAAGACCGGGACGCGATCGGGGATCGCGAGATCCATGGCTCGGGCGACGCGCTGGCGGCCGTTCATCGTTTCGGCGGGCTGTGTCACGGGCGTACGAAGTCCTCCCTTGGATCGTGACGAAGCCATGAGCGTAACCGCGGACGCCCGGGCCGCGCTACCGTCGACTCGCCGGAACTGATACGTTTTGGTCATCACCGGGCCGAAACAGGCCGACCCGAATCCACCCCACGAGAGAGTCACCATGCGACAAGCCGTCACCGTCTTGACGTGCGTCGTCGTCTCGCTCGGCGCGATCGTCTTCAGTGCGACCGCGCGCGCCGAGGCCAAGCGCCCGAACGTGATCTTCATCTTCAGCGACGATCACGCCGCGCAGGCGATCAGCGCATACGGATCGAAGGTCAACAAGACGCCTCACATCGATCGGCTCGCGAAGGAAGGCGTGCTGTTCCGGAACTGCTTCTGCACGAACTCGATCTGCGGTCCGAGCCGTGCGGTGATCCTGACCGGGAAGCACAGTCACCTGAACGGTTTCCGCACGAACCGCGATCGCTTCGACGGCTCGCAGCAGACGTTTCCCAAGCTGCTGCAGACGGCCGGCTACCAGACCGCGATGATCGGCAAGTGGCACCTGAAGAGCGATCCGACCGGCTTCGACTACTGGCGCGTGCTGATCGGTCAGGGGCCCTACTACAACCCGCCGATGAGCACGCCGGACGGGCGCGTCAACCACACCGGGTACACGACGTCGATCATCACCGATCTCGGGCTCGAATGGCTCAAGAGCGGCCGCGACGCGACGAAGCCGTTCATGTTGATGCTTCAGCACAAGGCCCCCCACCGCAACTGGCAGCCGGGGCCGGGCTACCTCGACATGTACGACGATGTGAAGATCCCGGAGCCGGCGACGCTGTTCGACGATTGGGCGCATCGTACGAGCGCTGCGAAGACGCAAACGATGACGGTCGCGCGACACCTCAGCGCGAACGACCTCAAGCTGACGACGCCGAAGAACCTCACGCCCAAGCAGCTTGCGGCGTGGAAGGCCGCGTACGACCCGAAGAACGCCGCTTTCAAGGCCGCGAACCTCGAGGGCGACGACCTCGTGCGCTGGAAGTACCAGCGGTACATGAAGGACTACCTGCGTTGCGTCGCGGCGGTCGACGACGGCATCGGTCAGGTGCTCGCCTGCCTCGACGAGACGGGGCTCGCCGAGAACACCATCGTGATCTACAGCTCCGACCAGGGCTTCTATCTCGGCGAGCACGGCTGGTTCGACAAGCGCTGGATGTACGAGGAGTCGCTGCGCATGCCGTTCCTGGTGCGCTGGCCGGGTGTGATCCGTGCCGGCACCGAGAACCGCGATCTTGTCCAGAACCTCGACTTCGCGCCGACGTTCCTCGAGCTCGCGGGAGTCGACAAGCCCGCCGACATGCAGGGCGAGAGCCTCGTGCCGCTCTTGCGCGGCGAGCAGTCGAAGGGGTGGCGCGAGTCGATCTACTATCACTACTACGAGTTCCCCGGAGCTCACAGCGTGCGGCGGCACTACGGCGTGCGGACGCAACGTCACAAGCTGATCAAGTACTACGGCATCGACGAGTGGGAGTTGTTCGATCTCGACAAGGACCCGGACGAGCTTCGCAGCGTTTGGGCCGAGTCGGCCTACGGGAGCGTGCGCAAGGAGCTCGAGGCGGAGATCGTGCGTCTGCAGGGACTCTACGCGGACACCGCGCCCGAGTCGTCGCTGCGCGTGATCGACCAGAAGCGTGTGCGTCGCCGCGCTCGCAGCGTGAAGCTCGAGCAAGTCTTCGCGGTGACCGGGCGCGACGCGAAGATTCCCGCCCATCTCGATCCGTCGGCCAAGCCGCTGACCGTCGGAGCGCATGCGACGCCGCAGGCGGGCGACGGCGTGCTGGTCGCGCAGGGCGGCGAGTCCTACGGGTACGCGCTGTATCTGAAGGACGGCGCTCCCGTGTTCGCGATCCGCAATAGCGGCGAGCTCGTCGAGGTGCGCGGCAAGACGAAGCTGCCGCTCGAGAAGGCCGTTCACATCGTCGGCATGCTCGACGCGAAGGGCGCGATGCGACTCTTCGTCAACGCCGCCGAGGTCGCTCAGAAGAAGGGGAAGTTCCTCCTGCAGAAGCCCTCGGACGGCCTGACCCTCGGGCAGGACGGAGGCTCGCGCGTCGGGGCGTACGACGACGCGATGCCGTTCCAGGGGACGCTGCGGGACGTGCGCCTGTTCTGGGGTGCGCTGCCGCTGAAGGGCATCCGCGCCTGGTCGAAGTCGCCGGCGTTCTGACGGTCTCGATCGCGCGCGCTGCGGCCGGGGTGCGAGTGCCGCTCGGCAGGAGTGTTTGTGCAATGTTCGCTTGGCGGCCGTCGCGCTTTGCTGCGACTCGGCGGCTCTCAACATGCTGTGTCATCATGAGTTGGGTGCCGCGGCACTTCTCTCCGCCCCCTTCCCAGAGTTCGTAGAAGGAGACAGTGGAATGTGACAGCTGGATGTCGTATTCTTGGGGCATGACCGAACCTGCTGATCCGCGACCCGCGTCGCCTCCTGCCTCGTACTCGATCGGTGCGCTTGCCGATGCCGCCGGCGTCAGCCGTCGCACCGTGCGGTTCTACGTGCAGAAGGGGCTGATCGATCCGCCGGCTGGTCGCGGGCGCGGGGCGGTCTACTCGGCCGGGCATCTGGAGCAGATCCACGCCGTGCGGCGGCTGCAGCGCGAGGGGCTCGACCTGCAGACGATCCGCGACCTGCCGAGCGACGCGACTCCGTCGACCGCGTCACTCGGCCCCACGGCAACCGTCGGTCCGACGCTCGTCGTTCGCCTGCCGCTCGCCCCGGGCCTGCGGCTCGAGGTCGACGCGCCGAACGGTCGCGTGCCGGATCGCGCCGTCCTCGACGCCCTCCGCGCCGCGTGCGCCCAGGTGCTCGAACGCGCGGAGGCGAGCGAGGGCGACGCCCCGAATAGCACCGACTCCGACCCGCCCCCCGACACCGCCAGCGAATGAAGGAGAACGCCATGCCGCGATCCGCCCCGAACCCCGACCCCCTCGACTCCCCCGCCGGCAGCGCCGGCCTCTTCGCGAACGGAGCGCGCGTGCCGCTGCGCGGTGTGGCGATCGACGTCCGCATGCGCGGCGTCGCCGCCGAGGTCGTCGTCGCCCACCGCTTCGAGAACTCCGAATCGACGCCGATCGAGGCGGTCTACACGTTCCCGCTCGACGAGTCGTGCGCCGTGCGCGCATTCGAGGTCGATATCGGCGGCCGCCGGATCGTCGGCCGTGTCGAAGAGCGCGACAAGGCATTCGAAGAGTACGACGACGCGATGGCGCACGGCCACGGCGCCTTCCTCGTCGACCAGGACCGCCCCGACATCTTCACCGCGTCCGTCGGCAACCTCCTCCCGGGACAGGAGGCCGTCATCCGTCTGACCTACGTCACCGAGCTCGATGGGACCGCGGATGCGATCCGCCTCGCGATCCCGACGACCGTGTCGCCGCGTTACCTGCCGCGCGAGTTGGTGGAGAACGCCGATCCGGCCGAGCTCGACCACCTGACGCCCCCGACCGTGCTCGGCGGCGTGCCGTACGGCTTGAGCCTGAAAGTGGACATCGAGGCCGGCGATGACGTGCGCGAGGTCTGCTGCCCGTCCCACCCGGCGCGCGTGTCGGTCGACGGTCGCACCGCTCACGTCGAGCTCGTCGGCAACGACGTGCAGCTCGACCGCGACTTCGTGCTCGACGTGCGCCTCGCGAACCCGCACCGCCCGTCCGCGTTCGTCGCGAGCGAGGAAGACGGCACGCGCGTCGTCATGCTCAATCTCTTCCCCGATCTGTCCCGATACGAACGACAGCCCTGCGAGTTCGTGTTCGTCGTCGACCGCTCCGGATCGATGGGCGGTGGCAGCATCGCGCAGGCCCGCCAAGCCCTCGAGCTCTGCCTGCGCTCTCTCGAGGAGGGCGATCGATTCAACGTCGTCGGCTTCGGCAGCCGGTTCGAGTCGATGTTCCCCGAGCCGGTCGCGTACGCGCAGAAGACGCTCGATCAAGCGACGAAGCGCATCGCGAAGATGAACGCGAATCTCGGCGGCACCGAGTTGCTCGCGCCGCTTCAGGCCGTGCTGTCGTCGCCGCCGAGCGATGAGCGGCCCCGCCTCGTCGTCTTGCTGACCGACGGCCAGGTCGGCAACGAGGACAGCTGCATTCGCCTCGCGACCGAGCACGCGACCACCGCGCGGATCTTCACGTTCGGCATCGGCCACGGCGCGTCGCACCACCTCGTCCGCGGACTCGCGAGAGCGAGCGGCGGGCGGGCGGAGTTCATTCAGCCGAACGAGCGCATCGAGCCCGTCGTGCTGCGCCAGTTCGCGCGCATGGCGACGCCCAGCTTGCGCGACGTGCGCATCGACTGGGGCTCGATCGAGACCAGCCTCGTCGCACCGCAGCCGCTGCCGCCGCTCTTCGACGGCGATCGTCTGACGGTCTACGGCCGCGTGCGCGCAGGCAGCGAGGCCGAAGTCGCGATTACCGCAAGAGGACCCGACGGCGCCACGCTGCGCTTTCCCGTCGATGTCGACCTCGAGAAGGGCGTGCCGGATGCCGGCGTCTGCGCGCTGATGGCGCGCCGCGCGATCGAGGACCTCGAGGAAGGCCGCGGTGAAGCGCGCGGCTCGGCACAGCGCGGTCGCCGCGCGCAACGCACCGAGGCGCGCGTGCTCGAGCTCGCGCTGCGCTACGGCGTGATGTCGAGCCAGACGAGCTTCGTCGCGATCGAGGAGCGTTCGGCCGACGACAAGGCCGACGCACCCGCCGAGCTCCGTCGCGTGCCGGTCGCGCTGACGAAGGGCTGGGGCGGTCTCGACGCTCCCCTGTTCGACGCGTTCATCGGCGGAGCGGCGGGCGCGGCACCTGAGGCCGCCTGCCTCGATGACCTCGACGGCACCTGCGCGTTCATGTGCGCCGCGCCCGCGCCGCCGCCACGGCAGCGCATGATGCGCAAGCGGGGCGGACTGCGCGGCATGGCGGACGCGCTGCTCGGAAGCGTGCTCGGAGACAGCGACGGCGGCGACGGCGAATCCGAGCCGGAACCCGAGAAGGTCGCCGCTGCCACCGACGATCTGCTCGAGCTCGCGCGCTCGCAGACTGCCGAGGGCGCTTTCGAAGCGACTGAGACCCTCCTGCGGCTTGCAGGCCTGACGCGCGACGACTTGAAGGCCGCTGCCGACGCGCTGACGGCCGACGGTGCCGATGCGACCGCCGTCGTCGCGACTCTCGTCGCTCTCGCCGTCTTCGAGGAGCGCTTCGACGACCGCCGCGACGAGTGGACGCCGATCGCGCGCAAGGCGCGTCGCTGGCTCGATCGTCGGTCGGTAGCAACGCCGACGGGCGTCGCGAGCCTCGACGCGTGGGCTCGAGAGCTGATCGAGCGCACGGTGTGATCGCCGGGCGCGGCGACGGACGAGTCGATGCGTCCGGCGCCGCGTCCGACTTTCGCCGTCCGGTGCCGCCGAGGTCACGGTCCCGCAATCGACGCGCGGCATCAACTCCCGGCCGTCGAGCGTTCGACCTCGGCGTACGCCGCCGTTCGGTCCGTGCGTCGCGCCAGCTCGCTCGCGTATCGAACGCCGAGCTCGCTCGCGTGCTCGCGAGCCCAATCCGTCAGCCGCGTCGTTCCCGTCGGCGTCGAGTCGACGCAGAGGAGGTCGCGCATCAGGCCGCGGATCTCTTCGCGCGTGATGAGCACGTCGCCCTGCCACTTGCCGAGTAGCGCGCCCGCCAGGTAGACGAATCCCGGCGGCAGGCCGATCACCGGGCGCGGCTTGCCGATGATGCGACCGATCGCCGCGACGAGCTCGCGGTAGGTGAACGTCTCCGGTCCGATCGCGTCGATGATTCGATCGTCCGATGACCGCCCCTCCTGGACGGCGAGGCGCGCCAGATCGTCGACGTGAATCGGTTGCAGCCGATAGCTTCCGTCTCCGGGCACCGCGAAGACCGGAAACCGTCGCAAGCACCACGCGATGTTATTGATCAGGATGTCCTCCTTCCCGAACAGCACGGTCGGTCGGAGGATCGACCAGGACAGCCCCGATGCGCGAAGGTCGCTCTCGATCTGCGCCTTGCCCGAAAAGTACTCGAGATCGGAGTCCGCCGCCGGCCTCGTGATGCTGACGTGCACCACGCGACGCACGCCGGCTTCGCGCGCCGCGCGGAACAGGACGGCGCTGTTCTCGACCGCGGTGGCGTGCGTGAAGCCGCGGTGGTTGAACCGCACCCAGTACGTGTTGTAGAGGACGTCTGCACCGCGCAGGGACTCGGTCAGGCCGTCGAGGTCGTCGAACGCGAGCGGCCGCGCCTCGACGCGATCGCCGAACTCATGGTGTCGGTGCGGCGAGTTCGTCAGCGTCCGCACGCGGTGGCCGGCGTCGAGAAGACGGCGCGCGATGTACTTGCCGGAGTAGCCGTACGCGCCGGTGACTACGTGGAGCTCGGAATCGTCGTCGTGCATATCGCGTCCTCGCGCTCAGTGCTCGTCAGAGGCTCTGACCGCAATCCCGGCGCGCGTTTCACGCGGGAATTCGTGACCGGGGTCACTTCGTCGTGGGCGGTCCGCGGCTAGCCTGGAGTGAGGGGCTTCCGAGCAGCTCGTTGAGGTGATCGCGCGATGTCGTTTCGCATGCCGCTTCCCTGGACGATCGCGCTCGTCGCTACCACGGCGACCGCTATCGCCGGGTCGTACCGCGAGGAGATCGAGGCCGATTGGCGCCGTGAGGACGAGCGCCGGCTGGCGCTGATCCGCACGCCTGGCACGGTTCGGTTCAGCGGCGCGCAGATCGACTGGCCGGGCGTCATGCCGGATCGCCGCATGCGCATCCCATCGTCGACGTCGCCGACCGCCGATGGCCGTCTCGACGAAGCCGTGTGGTCGCGCGCCGCTCGCGTCGCCGCGTCGAACGACGCAACGTCGCCAGAGCTCCTGGTGTGCCACGACGGTCGTCACTTGTGGGTCGGCACGTCGTTTCCGAGCTCGATGGACGCGCGCTTCGGCGCCCACCCGACATCGCGCGACGCGGCCGGCGCGGTCGACGGCGTCAAGAACGGGCGCTACGGCTTCCACTGCGGACACGAGCCGAACCCGTGGTGGGAGGTCGACCTCGGCGCGGCGCGGTCTCTCGGACGATTGGTCGTCTACAACCGCCAGGACTACGCCCCCGGGCTGCACAACGCGGATCGCCTCGTCGTGTCGACGTCCGAAGACCGCGCGACGTGGACCGAACGATGGAACAACGGCGGTCGCCACTTCGGCGGCGTTGCGGGCGGCGCACCGCTCGAGGTCGACTTCGCGGCCGGTGCGAATCTCGTACGCGCGCGCTTCGTCCGCCTCTCGATTCCGAGCGCCGCGCCGATCTTCTTTCACCTCGACGAGGTCGAGATCTATCCGGTCGACGAGCCGACGCGGAACATCGCGCTCCATCGCACCGCGCGTCAGAGCAGCCTGAGCCCGTGGTCGACCGGTGGACCGCAGGGCTGTGCGCTCCTTGCGCTGGGCGCCCGGCGGATCGGCATCGACGGTGCGACCGCGACCGTCGATGGGAATGCGTTGCCTGCGTCGCTCTCGTGCGTGCGCCGGGACGCGGGACAGACGACCGTCGAGCTCGCGGTACCGCTCGCGACGCTGCGCGGTCGCGACGGCAAATCGGCAACAACCGACGTGACCATCGTGCCGCCTGGTGGCGCGGCGACGCACCTCGCGCTCGGTGGCTGTTGGCGCACTTCGTTGCGCGAAGTCTCGGCGCCGGGATTCGGCCGCAATCGATGGACGCTCGACGTTCACGCGTCCGGCCCGATCGCACCGCCCGTCGCGATCGAGGTCGAGGTCGTCGTCTTCACGCCGACGCGCCCGTGGCGTCGCGTCGTCCTGGCGCGCGAGTTCGCCGCGGCGGCCTCCGTGCCGATCGAGGTCGACATCGCGTGCGAGGGGCCGGCGGCGATCATCGTGACCGAGCGTCGTGGCGCGCCGGCCGCGCGCTTTCGCAGCGGCCGCGCGTTCTTCATCGATCCCGTCGACGAGACGCTCGATCGCGCCGCGAGGCTCGCGGCGAGCTTCGAGCTACCGCCGCCATCGAAGCTGCGCGAGCTGCGCGACCGAGCCGCCGAGCTCGTCGCACGCGAACGAACGAGCGGCCCGGAGCCGGCCGCGCGCGCGGCGCTCTATCGGGAGGCCAGGTGGCATGCGCGCGAGACCGCGTTCGCGAATCCGCGCCTCGGTTTCGGTCGCCTGTTGTTTCTGCAACGATTCACGCAGGAGACGTATCCGGACGTCTGCCTGAACCATATGCCGTGGTGCTCGCGGCCCGGCGGCGACATCTGCGTTCTCGAGCAGCGCGGTGCCCAGCGGGGCCTCTTTACGGCGCTCGGCGCGGGCGACGCGGCCGATGTCATCGTTCGCCCGGTGATCGACGGTGCTCTCGGACACGGCCACGTGCACGGCCTCGATCTCCACTGGGACGGCGAGCGCATCGTGTTCGGCTGGGCGAGCGCGAAGAGCGCGGAGCCGCCGGCGGGTTGGCTCGATCGCCGCACGAGCTACAGGCTGCGCCGCGAGGAAGAGCCGACCCATCTGTGGGAGATCCGCGTCGACGGGAGCGGCTTGCATCAGCTGACCGACGGCGAGTGGAGCGATCTCGACCCGACCTACCTGCCGAGCGGCGACATCGCGTTCGCTTCCGAGCGCTGCGGCTACTCGCTGCAGTGCAACGAGCTCGACAAGGATGAGACGTCCTGCAATCTGTACCGCATGCGTGCAGACGGCAGCGGCATCCGTCGCTTGAGCGTGACGAAGGACGGCGACTACCTGCCCCACGCATTCGCCGACGGCACGATCGGATACACGCGTTGGGAATACCAGGAGCGCGGCTGGGCCCACATCCAATCGATCTGGACGGTGCGACCTGACGGCACGGGCGAGGACGCGGTCTTCAAGCAGCACCTCAACGATCCGTGGGCTCTCGAGGACATGCGATCGATCTCCGGCTCGACGCGGATCGCCGCGATCGCGACCGGCCACCATACGTTGGCAGTCGGCCCGCTGGTCCTGATCGAACCGGGTGGCGGCTTGAACGACGCCGCGGGCATTCGCATCGTCACGCCGGGTGTGCTGCCGCCGGAGGGCGGTATGTCGGGTCGCGCGGTGGCGACCGGCGGCGTGCCGGGTCGCGGTGGCTTCTTCGCGACGCCGTGGCCGCTGTCGGCCGAGCACTTCCTGACGTCGTTCACGTACGGCGTCGAGAGGGACGTGACCGGGTACGCGCTCTATCTCGTCGATGTGTTCGGCACCAAGGAGCTCGTCTGGCGCGATCCCGCGATCTCGTGCTTCACGCCGATCCCGCTGCGCTCGCGCCCTCGCCCGCCGGTCCTTCCGGACGTCACCGATCAGCGCGCATCGACGGCCGTCTGCGTCGTCAGCGACATCAGCCGAGGTGCCGACGGCATCTCGCCGCGCGACGTGCGCTTCCTGCGCATCTCGCAGCGCCTCGCGTGGCCGTACGACAACGAGCACGGCGGCCATCGCTACGAGCCGGACGTCAAGGGCGTCATGGTCAATTGGACGCCCGTGCGCGTGATCGGCACCGTGCCGGTCGAGGCGGACGGCAGCGCGAGCTTCGTCGTTCCCGCGGACACGCCGCTCTACTTTCAGCTGCTCGACGCGCGGCACATGGAGCTCCGCCGCATGCGCTCGTTTGTCAGCTTCCAGCCGGGCGAGGTGCGCGCGTGCGCGGGCTGCCACGAGACGCGGGCCGAAGCGCCGGCACCGCGTGGACTGCCGCTCGCTCTGCGACGCGAGCCCGTCGTCCCTGTGCCACCGCCGTGGGGGCGGCGCGCGCTGAGCTTCCTGCGCGACGTGCAGCCGGTGCTCGATCGCGCGTGCGTTCGATGTCATGGCGGTCTGAGTCCCGACGCCGACCTCGACCTCAGCGGCGGGCTGACGGCGCGCCACAACCGGGCGTACGACGCCATCACGGCGCGCGGTCTGGTCGCGAGGTCGAACGTCGGCGACGACGCGAAGGTCACGCAACCCCTGGCGTTCGGCTCACGGAAGAGCCGCTTGATCGCCGTCCTCGACGACGACGTGCATCGCGACGAGGTCGAGCTCGGCGAATCCGATTGGCTCCGACTCGTGACTTGGATCGACGCGAACGGGCCGTATCACGACGGCTTCATCGACAAGCGGCCGGAGCGCCCGCCGTACGATCTGTCCGCGGACCGCGAGCTTCTCGCTTCGCTCGAGGCGGTTCACTCGCGGCGGTGCGGAAGCTGTCACGCAGCGGCGGACGTGTCGCGTCTCGACTGGATCGACCTGCACGCGCCGCGTCGAAGCCCGTTTCTCAACGCGCCACTCGCCGCGTCGGTCGGTGGAGCCGGAGCGTGTGGCGCGAAGCCGGTGTACGCAGATCGTAGCGATCCGGACTACCGCGTCCTGCTCGAGAGCATCGAGGCGGCAGTCGGCGAGGCATGGAGTCGGCCGCGGCGGGACCTGCAGGCATTCGATCGCGGCGTGCGGATCGGACGGCGTTGACCGGTCGTCGGTCGCGTGGCTCTCAGAACCAGAGCTCGAGGCGCGCCCCGGCCACGACCGCGTCCGGAAACGCGCCGCCGGGATCGGCGATGTATTGCACGTCGAGCTTCAGGCTCGCGAACCCGGCGAGCCACAGCTTGTAGAAGAGCTCCGTCGCGGTCTCCCCCGACTCGCTCAGGCCGGCTTCGTCGCTGAACGTCACGTGGAAGACGCCGATTCCGACGACGTCGCGGTCGCGCGTCGGAATCGCGCCGATCCACTGCACGCCCCCGCCCGCGTAGATGTGCGCGTCGCTGCGATCCGACGGCGCCCAGCCATACTGGCCGAAGACGCCGATGCCCTGCTCGTCGTCCGCGTCGTCGTGTCGCTCGCTCCAGACCTCCTGGTCCCACGATAGATACCAGCCGTAGGTCTCGCCGAACATGCCGGGGGCGGGATCGTTCGCGCGCAGGCGATCGACGCGCGCGCCGTTGTACCAGCCGCCGGCGCGGAGGTGGCCGTGCCGGCCGAGGACGTCGTAGTGCAGCGCTGGCTCGACCATGACCATCGGACCGGCCAGACGATCGCACGTGTTCGACAGGGCCCGCCCGCCGTCCGGCTCGCCCTGATAGACGCCCGCGTTGATCGAGAACCACTCGCAGGGCACGGCGCCGACCACGGCACCCCAGTCCGGGTCGGGATAAGTCACGAGCGGGATCGTCGGAGCGAAGCCAGCGGATGACTGGATGAACTCGCCGCGGAAGTCGCCGAATGCGAAGTCGGTGTTCGCTTCCTGCTTGCCGAGCTTGAGCCAGAACGCGCCGTCGAGGAGGTCCTGGCGAAACCAGATCTCCGACAGCTGGGTGAAGTCGTCGGCCTCCATATTCGAGGCGACCTGGAAGTCGCCCACGTGGCGCTCCGAGGTGCCGTATCCGTGCTCGTGCTGCACGTGTGTGAAGAACCGGCCGCCGTCCCACCAGCCCGCGCGGCCGGTGTCGAGTTCCGCGAACAGGCTGACATCGCCTCGGTACTCGCGCGCGTCGTGCGTGTTCATGCCGCCGCGCAGGTTGGCGAAGAACTCCCCGGTGTACACGAGGTCGAACGTCAGGCCGTGCTCGCCGAGCCAGCTGCGCGCGCCCCACAGGTCACCGGTCACGTGGTCATCGTGCCACCACGACTGCGCGTGAGTCTCCGGCCAACCGAGCGCGACCGTCCAGTCGTGAGGGGTGTCGGACGACGGCGCGCCAGCGGACGCGGCGTCCTGCGCCGGCAGGAGCGTCACGGGGAGTAGAGCGAGGCTCAACAGGAGGGGCGTCAGGGTGCGGTTCACGGTCGTGCGAGCTCTGCGGGCCGGAGACAGCTAGGTCTGCAGTACGCAAGTTTGGCATTCCAAACCCGCAAAGTCAAGAGGCTGCCTCTCCAGCCTCCGAGCCGCGTGCCGACCGCCTCGAGACGCCTACCTCGCCGCTTTGCGTCCTGTCACCCGGATGCTGACGATCGCGCGCGCGGCGCGCTCGATATCCTCGCGCGGCACGTCGCCGAGCTCGTCGGTCAGGCACGCGATTGACGGATCCGCGGCCAGCGCATCGAGCGGATAGCTCGACTGGCTCGTGACGCGCACGTCCTCGAAGCCGGCAGCGCGCAGCAGCTCGAGGTACTCGTCGCGCAGCAGCGCTCCGGCGACGCACGCGGAGTAGGCGGCCGCCGAGCTGCGGACGCTGTCGGGGAGCGGCTCGAGGAGGGTCAGGTCGGAGACGAAGAACCGGCCGCCGGGCTCCAGCACGCGGAGCATCTCGGCGAACACGCGCGGCTTGTCGGGCGACAGGTTGATCACGCAGTTCGAGATGACGACATCGACCGATGCGTCGTCGACCGGCAGGTTCTCGATCTCGCCGCGGCGGAACTCGACGTTCGCGTAGTCGCCCTTCTCGGCGTTCGCGCGGGCGCGTGCGAGCATCTCGTCGGTCATGTCGACGCCGATCACGTGACCGCTCTCCCCCACTTGGCGCGCGGCGAGGAAGCAGTCGAAGCCGGCTCCGGAGCCGAGATCGAGCACCGTATGGCCGGGCTCGAGCGATGCGATCGCGACCGGGTTGCCGCAGCCGAGGCCGAGGTCGGCGCCTTCGGGAACGGAGCTGACCTCCTCGTCCGAGTAGCCGACTTGCGTGCTCAGCGTCGGGCTCGACGAGCCGCCGCCGCAGCACGAGCTCGCCGTTGTCGCTACCTTGCCGTAGCGCTCGCGGACGTCGCTCTTGATGTCGCTCGGGTTTGTACGCGCGTCGTCACCCTCGGTGCCGCAGCACCCGCCGCCAGTGTCGCGATCGGTCGTCATGGTCGATCCTCGTGTGCCTGTGCGTCAGTGACCGCAGCCACAACCACCACTGCAGCAGCCGCCACCACCACCGCCGCGGGGGGCGCGCGTGCTCCGGGCCGGGCCTCGCGTCAGCACCTGGCCGGCCGTGATGCCTTTCTCGACGGGACTCTCGGTCGGGGTGTCGCCGGGATCGATCTCGGCGGTCGTGCACAGCTCGCCCCAGGTCTGAAGCTCGACCGACAGGCCGTGAAATACCTCGACGGTGCGGCCATTGGCCGCGCAGACGTAATCGTAGGTGGGCATGGTATCCGTGACTCGATGCGGAAAAGTACGGCTCCCAAAGGATCGGGGCCGAATCGTGCCGCGTCAAGTCGCGAACGGGCATCAAAGTGTGTTCTCCATCACACGACGAGCGCGCCTTGATCTCCGCGATCGAGTCGTCGAAGGTGGAGAAACAGCTACCGCGAGGACCCACTGGAGGATCGAGAATGCGAGGACGACACCGCGCTGACCTTCTGATCGGTATATGCGTTTTCGGGGCGTTCCTGCTGCCTTTGGCGCGAGCGGAGGACGAGGCTGCGTCGCGGCCCAAGAACCGCGAGGCGTCGCTGCGGCGGCTCTGCGAGGAGTTGGGAGTCGGTGCCGGAGCGACCGTTGCCGACATCGGTTGTGGCCACGGCAGAGACAGCAAGGTCTTTGCTCGGATCGTCGGGCCGACCGGCACCGTCTTCGCGGAGGAGATCGACGCGAAGAAGATCACGAAGGTGTACGAGGAGACCACCAAGGACAAGCTGGTCCAGGTCGTGCCGATTCTCGGCGGCAGCACGGATCCGCGCGTGCCGGATCGTTCGACCGATCTGATGTACATGTGCCGCGTGTTCCATCACTTCGCGAAGCCGCGCGCGATGCTCGCCGCGATGTGGCAAGACCTGCGCCCCGGCGGGCACCTGGTCATCGTCGACCGGCTCAAGGGCACGCTTCAGAACCCGGTGCCGCTCGCCGAACGCGAGAAGAAGCACAACTGGACCGGGGAGACGGCCGTGGTGCGTCTCGGACGCGAGACCGGCTTCCTGTTCGTCAACTCCTCGTACGACGTCTGGCACGAGAAAGATGCGTTCGTCGTCATCCTCAAGCGGCCGGAGGAGGGCGAGCGAGCGACGAGCGATCCGGAAGCGGCCGGCCCGTGGAAGGCCGATTGGATTTCGTCCGCGATCGCGCGACACGACCTGCAGGGACGACGCGTCGCGTGCGTCGCGCTGGATCGCGGCCGAGCTCTGGTCGAGCCGCTGAACGCAGCGGTCGGCGCGGACGGGAAGGTGTGGGACGTCGTGCTCGACGAGTGGCGCATCACGGCGGACGAAGCGCCCGAGGTCGGCAAGGGCGACAGCGTGGCGATCGTCCGCTGCGACAAGGGGCGCATCGCCTGGCCCGACGGTGCGAGCTGCGAGGGCGCCGTGTTCGCCGATTCGTATCACCGCGTGTGGAAGCCCGAGCCCCTGCTCGGGTCGTTGCGAGACCGTCTCCCTGTCGGTGGACTGGTCGCCGTCATCGATCGTCGCGGCCCGAAGGACGAGCCGCGTCGGCTGGCCAACCACCGTCGCCGCATCGATCCGGGTCAGGTCATCGAGGACTTCCGCGCCGCGGGCTTCGAGTTCATCGACGACGACCGCGCGCCGGATGACGATCGATTCGTCGTCTGGTTCCGATCCCCGGGCCCGGCGCCGAAGAGTCCCGAGAAGGACGCGGCCGACGCGGGCGAGGCGAAGGAGAAGGCCCCACCGGCGGAAGCGAGCAAGAAGAAGGGCAGCGTCACGATCTAGCAGCCCGTTGAAAAGGGCAATCCGGCGCGGAAGCGGCCGTTTCGTCCGATCTCTTCGTTGCCAGAACTCGACAATGCACCACATTGCCTGCGTTCTGGCGCCTCGATCTCGAACGAAACGTCTCGCTTCCGCACTCGGAGCCCTTTTTCAACGGACTGCTAGCCCGATTCTCGACGAATGCTGGCGCGGGGTGCAAATCGCCGTTCCCTTTCCGCCGTCGCGGGCGCAGAATGACCACCGGACTGGTGGTCGGTGGACACGTCGAAACGGAGGAGCCCGCGACCCATGGCCGCAGAGAACCCGTGTGCCGAGACTGGCTGCTGCCCTCGTTTCGATCCCGCGCCCTGGGACGAGACCGAGGTCGAGTTCGACGGCAAGCTGTTCGTCAAGGACCGCGTGCGCAGCATCCTTCACATCCCGATCAACTTCGGCAAGGTGATGGTCCGCATGATGGGACGCATCGACGCCGCGGATGCGAAGTCCGACGACTACCTCCTGCTCTGCGACGAGAACTCGCTCTGGGGCGCCGATGTCTACGTCGCGGTCACGAAGGAGGTGCCCGACGCGGAGAACGTCCGCCTGTCCGGCAGATTCCTCACCAAGGCGTTCGAGGGGCCGTACAAGGACGGCCACAAGTGGTGCAAGACCATGCGGGAGTACGTCGCCGGCAAGGGCGAGGAGCTCAAGAAGGTCTACAACTTCTACACGACGTGCCCGCGGTGCGCGAAGGCGTACGGCAAGAACTGGGTCGTGCTGCTGGCGCAGGTCTGAAGCGTCAGATTCCTCCGAACCGTCCGAACCGTCCGAACCATCCGAGAGGGTCGCGAAACGTGCCGTCGCGTCACCGCTTCGTCGTCGTCAGCGTGCTCGTGCTTCTGGGCACGCCGGTCTCCTCCGTCTTCGCGCGCGCCGAGCGTCCGAACATCTTGCTGTTCCTCGCCGACGACCTCGGCTGCGAGACGCTCGGCTGCTACGGCGGCACATCGTATCGCACGCCGCATCTCGACGCGCTCGCCCGCGACGGGCTGCGTTTCCGTCACGCGTACAGCATGGCGGTGTGCCATCCGACGCGCGTCTGCCTGATGACGGGACGCTATCCGTTTCGACTCGGCAACCCGCGCTGGGGGAGCTTCCCGCGTGCCGCGGAGACGCAGACTTTCGCGCACGCGATGAAGGCCGTGGGCTACGCGACGGCCGTCGCCGGCAAGTGGCAGCTCGCGCTGCTCGGCAAGGATCGCGGGCAGCCGTACCGCCTCGGCTTCGACGAGTTCTGTCTGTTCGGCTGGCACGAAGGCGCGCGCTATTGGGATCCGTGGATCTGGCAGAACGGCGTGCGACGGCGTGACGTGGGCGACCGCTACGGGCCGGACGTCTACACCGAGTTCCTGATCGACTTCATGTCGCGGCACCGCGAGCAGCCGTTCGTCGCGTTCTACTCGATGGCGCTGTGTCACGACGTCACCGACGATCTGAAGGAGCCCGTTCCGTTCAAGCCGGGCAAGGATCGCTACGAGAGCTACACCGAGATGGTCGAGGCGATGGACGAGCGCGTCGGCCGGCTCGTCGCCGCGCTCGAGCGTCTCGACTTGCGTCGCGACACGCTCGTTCTGTTCATCGGCGACAACGGCACGCCGAGTCGGTCGATCCTCCACGTCAGGGACGGCAAGCTCGTGCGCGAGAGCGTCAGCTCCCGCATGGGCGACGTCGTCATCCCCGGTGGCAAAGGCAAGCTGACCGACGGCGGCACGCATGTACCGCTGATCGCCAGCTGGCCCGCGCGCATCACGACCGGACGCGTGACCGATGCGCTGGTCGACATGAGCGATTTCCTACCGACCTTCGCCGATCTCGGTGCGGCCGCGATGCCGCAGGGTGTCGACATCGACGGTCGCAGCTTCGCACCGGTCCTGACGGGCGCGAAGAAGACGACGCGTGACTGGGCGTTCGCCGAGCACGGCGGCAGGTGGTGGGTGCGCACCGAGCAGTGGAAGCTGTACGGCGACGGACGGCTCTTCGACATCGCGAACGACGACACCGAACGCCGTGCTGTGGCCGTCGATGGTCAGTCCGCCGAAGCCGCGGCAGCGCGCGAGCACCTCGCGGCCGTCGCGCAGGAGATCGAGCGCAACCATCGTCAGCTGGCGGACCACCGCGCGCTGCAGTGGAACGACTTCGGCAAGCGCACCGTCCGATTCGGCGGCCACCGCTGGCGCGTCAAGGGAAAGGAGCCGTGCCGCTACGGCCCCCGCAGCAATTGGTTCTCCGATGCGGCCGAGACCGTGCGCGTCGACGGGAAGGGACGGCTCCATCTCGGCGTCTCGAAGCGCGACGGCAAGTGGTCCTGCGCCGAGATCGCGACCGAGGATGCGCTCGGCTACGGCGAGTACGCGTTTCAGCTGCGGGGCCGTGTCGGTCGACTCGATCCGAATCTCATCCTCGGCCTGTTCCTGTGGGAGTACCAGTCGACGTACGACGGTCTGGACGAGCGCAACGTCGCGAACGAGTTCGACATCGAGATCGGCTCGTGGAAAGGCCGGGAGTCGAAACGTCCGGCACAGTTCGTCTGCCAGCCGTGGGCTAAGAAGGGCAACCTACACCGATTCGATCCGCGCATGCCGTCTGACGACGAGGCGATGACGGTCGCGTTTCGCTGGGAGCCGGACCGCGTGCGATGTCGAGCCTGGCGCGGCCACGACCGCGAGCCGGCGGTCGAGGAGCTCATCACCTCGTGGGACTACACGGGCTCCGACGTGCCGACGGGCGAGCCGCGGATGCACATCAACCTCTGGCTGCTCGAGCCCGCGCCGTCGGACGAGAAGGACCACGAGGTCGTCATCGACGGATTCCGCTTCACGCCGCTCGGAAGCAGAGACGTCGTACCGCGCGTCGAGGTCGAAGAGGACGTCTACCGCCCGCGCGGCGCGAACAACGGCTCGGGGCCGATGTGGTGCTTCGGGTCGACGTGCATCGCGCGCGTCGGCGACACGGTGTACGCGAGCGGCATCGAGGTCATCCCGGACGCGAAGCCGCTCAACAACACGCTGCCGGTTCTCTTTCGACGCGACCCGAATGGCTGGAGGAAGATGTACAATCACCGGGGACGCACGCGCGAGCCGAGCCCGCTCGCGGCGTTCCGCGATGGTCGCCTGTTCCTGTCGATCAACCCGACGTTGACCGAGCCGGACACCTACGGCGGCCCGGCGCGACCGCGCGTCGTCGAGCTCGACGAGGACGCGAGGACCGGGCGCTTCCTCGACCCGGTCTGGGACGGCAAGCCTCCGTTCACCGAGCACTCGTATCGCAGCTTCGCGGCGGACGGCGAGGCGGGCGAGCTCATCCTGCTCCAGAACATCGGCTACGGCCACGCGGAGTGGAGCTTCCTCGATCGCGACAGCAAGTGGTCGGCGCAGGGCAAGATCCTCTGGCCCGGCTCCGCGCCGAGCGGCAAGAACTGGGGTGCCGAATACGACAAGCCGCAGCCGATCCGCGTGTGTTATCCGACGGTCGCGCTGAAGGATCGCGCGGTCTGGTTCTGCGGCGTCAGCGACATCGTCGAGCCGTACGACGCGTGGCGGAGGTACAAGCGCGAGCTCACCGGACGCAAGTGGGACTACGACTTCCGCCGGCTGTTCTTCACGTGGTCGGACGATATCGCGACCGGCAAGTTCGAAGAGTGGGTCGAGGTGTCGAGCCGCGACAAGACCGCGGGCCACATATTCCCCTGTGACCTTCACGTCGCGCGCAACGGCGATGTCTTCGTCCTGTGGTACGAGAGGGCGATCGACGAACGCCTGCGTGCGAAGTTCTTCCCGCAGGCGAAGCAGCGCTACTCGCTCGAGTACGCGATCCTGCGCCGCGGCGAGATCGTCCGCCGCACCGCGCTCGTCGAGGGCGGCGAGGCCGTCGAGGGGCCTGGCGGATTGCGCCCCGGTCGCGGGCGCTTCCACGTCATGCCGGACGGCCGCCTGCTCGTCGTCTATCACGTCGGCGGCACGAACCGCGATGGCAAGGGGATCTCGGAGAACCGCATCGTCGAGATCTTCCCCGACGGACGACACGGCGAAGCAGTCACCGTACCGCTCGAGAAGCCGCTGACGGCGTTCTTCACGGCAACACCGCGCGCCGGATGCGCGCCGTCCGACGTGATCGACCTTTTCGGCCAGATCGGCGACGCGATGCGCTACGTTCGCGTGCGGTTGCGATAGCGCGGCCCGTCGCCGAAGCCTGGACCGGCCCCTTCGTTGCCTTCGTTCTCTTCTGTTCGTTCTCTTCTCTTGTCTCTCGAGGATGCGGTCTTGAACAGAAGGCAACGAAGGCAACGAAGAAAGATAGACTCGCTTCCATGTAGGCTTTTTTGCATCGACGAGGAGGGAACCGATGATCAGAAGCGCGCTCGCATTCATCGTGTGCTCGCTGTGTTCCGTCGCGACGTTGTTCGCGCAAGAGCAAGAGAAGGCGCCGTCTAAGCGTCCGGACCTCTACAGCGTGCTCGACTACGGCGCCGTGGGCGACGGCAAGACCGACGCGACGGCCGCGTTCCAGGCGGCGCTCGACGCGGCCGGCGAGGCGCGCGGGGGGATCGTCGATGCGCCGCGCGGCAACTACCTCTTCCGCGGCCATCTCGACGTGCCGCGGGCAGTGACGCTGCGCGGCGTCTGGGCATCGGTTCCGGCGCACAACGGCCTTCGCGATCGAGGTCTGCCGAAGCCGACCGACGATGGCACGACGTTCCTCGTCACCGAGAACGCCGGCAAGGAGGACGGCGCGCCGTTCATCACGCTGCACACGAACAGCACGCTCGAGGGCGTCGTTCTGTACTATCCGGATCAGAAGATCGACGACGAGCCCGTCGCCTATCCGTGGGCCGTCGCGATGCGCGGCAAGAACCCCGCGGTTCGCAACATCGAGCTCCTCAATCCGTACAACGGCATCGACGCGAGCCGGAACGAGCGTCACCTCATTCGCAACGTTCACGGCCAGCCGATACGACGCGGCGTGTTCGTCGACGCGATCTACGACATCGGCCGCATCGAGAACGTCCACTTCAACCCGTGGTGGAGCATGAAGCCGAAGCTCTTCCAGTGGCAGATGCACAACGGCGAGGCGTTCATCTTCGGCCGCAGCGATTGGGAGTACGTGCTGAACACGTTCTGCTTCGGATACAAGGTCGGCTATCGGTTCACCCGGACGAAGACGGGCCTTTGCAACGGTAACTTCCTCGGCCTCGGCGCCGACGATTGCCACACCTCGGTCGTCGTCGAGGAGTGTGCGCCGTACGGCTTGCTGTTCACGAACGGGCAGTTCGTGTCCTTCCACGGCCCCGATCCGACCATGGTCAAGGTCGGCGAGAAGAACAAGGGCTCGGTCCGTTTCGTCAACTGCGCGTACTGGGGGCCGTGCCATCAGATCGCGCACCTGCAGGGAACCGGCACCGTCGGCTTCAGCGACTGCACGTTCACGCAGTGGGACCAGAAGCGCGAGGGGCGCCACGCGATTCAGGCGCAGAGCGGCACGGTGCTAGTCCGAGGCTGCGAGTTCCGCCGCAACGCGCCGCAGATCGAGCTCGGGAAGCAGGTCCGCCGGGCCGTCATCACGAGCAATATCTTCACGGGCGAGACGCGGATCGCCAACGAGAGCCTCGGCAAGGTCCGGATCGCGAACAACGTGGACGATAGCGTGGAGGACGAGTAGCAGCCTGTTGAAGAAGGCAATCCGGCGCGACGACGGCCAGCTCGCCCTCGCGCTCGGAGCCCTTTTTCAACGGACCGGTAAGGGGAACGGTTACAATGAGGCCCGGGTTTCCACAGGAGGGTCTCACATGCGCACGCTTTGTGCCGCCGCCGTCGTTCTGGTCGCTTCCGCCGCGAATGCTGCCGCCGAGGAGTATCCGGTCGATCCGGCCCTTCTGTCCCGACCGGGCGTCCTTGCGGCCGAGATGATCTGGCAGGAGGCGCCGTTTCCGTCGTGTCACGCATCGACGATCGTCGAGACGTCCGACGGACTCATCGCGGCGTGGTTCGGCGGCACCGATGAGGGCCACCGCGATGTCGGCATCTGGGTTTCGCACCGCGAGGCCAAGCGCTGGACCGCGCCCGTCGAGGTGGCCGATGGCGTTCAAAGTGCGTCGAAGCGGTATCCGTGTTGGAACCCCGTGCTCTTCCAACCGCGCGGCAAGTCGCCGCTGCTGCTCTTCTACAAGGTCGGCCCGAGCCCGCGCGAGTGGTGGGGCGAGCTGAAGACGTCGAGCGATCAGGGCAAGACGTGGTCGGCCGCGCGTCGGCTGCCCGACGGCATCCTCGGCCCGATCAAGAACAAGCCGATCCAGCTCGCCGATGGCGACATCCTGTGCGGGTCGAGCACCGAGCACGCCGGATGGCGAGTCCACTTCGAGCGCACGAGCGATCTCGGCAAGACGTGGAAGCGCACCGACGCGGTCAACGACGGCCGCCGCTTTGGCGCGATCCAGCCGACGATCCTGAGCTATCCGGGTGGCCGTCTGCAGGCGCTGAACCGCAGCCGGCAGCGCGCGTTGACGGCCGTCTGGTCGAGCGACGCGGGCGAGACGTGGGGCGACATGACGGCGATCGGGCTGCCGAATCCGAACGCCGGTGCCGATGGCGTCACGCTCGCCGACGGTCGCCAATTGCTGGTCTACAACCACACCGTGCGCGGTCTGGCATTTCCGTCCGGTCGCAACATGCTGAACATCGCGGTGAGTCGCGATGGGAAGACGTGGCAGGCGGCACTCGTTCTCGAGCTTCAGAAGGGCGAATACTCGTATCCCGCGGTGATCCAGACGCGAGACGGTCGAGTCCACACGACGTACACGTATCGACGGCGTCGAATCAAGCACGTCGTTATCGATCCGGCGAAGCTCGAGCTGCGGCCGATCGTGGACGGAAAGTGGCCGTTCCCGAAGCGGGTGAACAGCAAGAAGGAGGCGAGTCGATGAAGGGCAAGGAGATCGTACGACTGTACGAGTTCAACGCGCGCGCCCTGTCGATGAACACGGACGGGCTGACGCATGACGACAGCCTCGTCGCGCCGCCGTCCGGAGGGAGCAACGCGAACTGGGTGCTCGGGCACATCGTCGCGACGCGCAACATCGCGTTGACGATGGCGGGACTCGAGTCGATCTGGGACAAGGAACGCAACGAGCTCTACGACCGTCACGCGCCGCCGGTGACGGAGCCGACCGCGGTGGCGCTCCAAGACCTGCTCACCGATTTCGGTTTGACTCAGGAGACCTTGCTCGCCCACCTGCGCGACCGCAGCGACGACGAGCTCCGGGCGCCGCTCGACGAGCCGAGCGAGAACTTCGGCCGCACGATCAGCGACGCCCTCGCAGCTTTCTCACTGCACGAGGCCTATCACATCGGCCAGCTCGGCGTGCTGCGCCGGATGATCGGCAAGGACGCCGGAATCTCCTGATCGGTTCACTCCGGCGTCGTTTCGGAGCCTGCGTCCGTCCCCGAGTCCTCCGTCTCGCCTTCCGGCTGCTCGTCCTCCGCCTCGGCGCGGGCGGTCGCGATCTCGACCACGCGCTCTCGAACCGCGGCGTTGATGAGCAAGAGCTCGATGAACTCGTCCGTCTCGCGGCTGTCCTTGCCCTGCTTGTCGAGCTTGACGATGATCTCCCGGACGGTCAGCGTGTGGAGGGTGTCGCACGTCTCGCAACGCTTGAGAACCAGCTCGGTGAACTGTGTGCCGGGATGCTCTCGGCTCGCGAGCGCTTCGATGGCAGAGAGGTCGCCGGCTTCGAGCTGGCGTCGCAGCTCCTCGCGATCGGCCACCGCGGCGAATCCCGGCAAGACGAGCTCGTCGTCGGCCCAGGCCTCGCAAACCTCGCAGAACGGCGTGCCCGTGACGGTGCTTTTCGCCAGCATCGTGGTCACCCCGACGACGATGCCTGCCTCGATGAGCCAGAAGAGCGCCAGGAACACGCCGCTCGGGGCCCAGCCCACGATCTCCCAGGGAGCCCCCTCGGACAGCACGTTCAACTGAATCTGCAGTAGCGCCGCCGGCGAGAAGGTCAGCAGCTCCCCGTCCGTGTACGCCGGTACCCAGAACACCCAGGTGAAGTAGGACCCGATCACGCCGATGATCAGCCCCACAACAGGGCCGAACCCGTAGTTGCGGACCTTGCCCTGCCGCAGGCCGAACGCGGTCACGAAGCCGATTCCGCAGCCCAGGCCGATCGTCAGCAGGAAGTTGATGTAGATGAACGGAATGTAGCGCGTGGCGTAGCTGTAGATCGCTCCGAGCACGGCTGCCGCCACGCCGCCCAGAAGCGGCACCAGGACGACGCTGGAAGCGTTGAAGCCCCCGGTGTGTCGATAGTAAATCTCGTCTGTCCGCATCGTTCGTCAGCCTTTCTGTCCCGACGCCGGGACACTTCACGTCAGGCTGGCGCTCACCACGTACCCCGCGGCTGCACCGCTGCCAGCTAGTCCTCGTCTTCCTCCGGCTCGACGAGCTCCACGCCGTCGGGCCACACGGCACCCGCCTCGATCCAACGGCGCACCAGCTCGATCTGCGCCTTCGGCAGCGGCCCACCCTCGTCGGCCGGCGGCATGAGCTCCTCGTCCTCGTCGTTCTCCGGATCGATCGTCAGCTGGACGTAGAGGGAGCTCTCCTCCGGCTTGCCCGGCACGATTCCGGCGCCGTGCTCCTTGCCGCCGGTCGTCGCGTCCTCCAGCGTGTGCAGGCGCAGCTTGCCCTTGCGCTTGTTCGCGCCGTGACAGCGCACGCAGTTCTTCTCGAAGAGCGGCTGGATGTCGCGGGCGAAGTCGACCGGACCCGCCGGAACCGCGGCGTCGTCGGTATCGGAGTCGGAGTCGGAGTCGGTATCGGAGTCGGAGTCGGAGTCGGAGTCGGAGTCGGAGTCGGAGTCGGAGTCGGCCTCTGCCGTTCCCGGAAACACCGCTCCGGATTGGATCCAGTGGACGATCCGGATGATCTCCTCCGGCGTCAGCCGCTCCTTGCCCTCCGGCGGCATCGCGTCGTCGTCGGACTCGGGCAGCAGGATCAGGCGGACGAGGTGGCTCTCGGTCGGCTTGCCCGAAACGATCGCGGGCAGCTCGCTGTCGCCGGCGGCGAGCGCGCTTTCCTTGTCGTCGATCCGGTAGTCGCCCTTCTGCTTCTCCTCGCCGTGACACGAGACGCACTTGGCCGCGAAGATCGGCTGGATGACGTCGACGAAGTGCTTCTCGGCCGCGCCCGCGGCTGCCGCGGTGTTGACCTCGCCCTCGCCCTCTCCGAGGAACCCCTTGACGAAGTCGGGAGCGTACTCGACGAGGAACTGCTTGCCGTGCGTCAGGTCGCCGCCCGCGTGGCCGGCGGCGCCCAGGAGGACGGCCGAAATGAGGAGCAGCACGCGATAGGCTCCCTTCGATCGGATCGTCGCGTCGTCGCGTCGGGCGACACGGTAGACGATCGTCGCGAGGACGACGATGACCGCGAGGACGATTCCCGCCCATTTGTGCAGGTCGACCGTGTCGCCGGTGTACCCGCCTTCCCGCGCGAGCAGGAGGCCGGTCACCGCCGCGAGCACGGCGGTCAGGGAGCTCAGCACGAGCACGAGTCCCGTGAGCTTCTTGCGCTCCGGGCTCGCACCGAACAGCGCCAGCAGCTCGAGGAAGTACACCAGCGCCAGCATGCCGATCGGCAGGTGCAGGACGAGCGGGTGGAAGCGTCCAGCGAGCTTCATCTCGTCGCGATCGAAGAAGCTTGCACCTTCCGCGGCGGCGGCTTCTTCGGCCGGGGCCGCATCCTGCTTCGCTGGCGACTCATCGGCGGGCGCCGCAGCATCTGGCGCCGCGGCTTCCTTCGGCGCCTCGGCGGCGTCCTGCGTGAACCCTACCGATAGAGGAGTCGCGAGAGCGACGACGAGGATCGAAAGAACGAGCGACAGCTTGACGTGCATGTCGAATCCTGCGCTGAAGTACCGAGTGCCACAGACGGACTGATCTGGCATTCGATGTAGCGCATCGGCCGACGCGAGACAAGAGCACGGTCGCGCGCCGCCGCGAGCTGCGTCAGGCGTGGTCAGCTCGTGCCCCTACTTCAGCACGTCGAGCTTGTTTGCCTGGAACCACGGCACGAGCACGAGACCGCGCTTCGAGTCGTAGCCGAGGTCGGCGGGCGCTTCGAGGTTCGAGTGGCTCGTCGTCACTTCGCCCTTCGGGCTGACGCGATACACGCACTTGCCGGCCCAGCTCGAGATCAACCAGTGGTCGTCGTTGTCGATGACGAGGCCGTCGAGCTGGTTCTCCGGCAGCTTGGTGATTTCGGTCATTTTGCCGTCAGCGTCGATGCGGCTCAGCGCACCGCCCGTCCAGCTGACCATCAGGATGCCGTCGTCCGTCGCCAGCAGTCCGTTCGGCTGGCCGAGCTCCTTGCCGCGCACGAGCGCCGTCGCCGTGTCGTCCGGCGCGATCTTCCAGATCGCGTCCGTCCCCGAGGGCTCGAAGCCGGGAGCCATACCGGTGTCGGACACGTAGACGTTGCCGTCGAGGCCCGCGGTCACATCGTTCAGGAACGTCGCGCCCTCGATCGTGATCGAGCCGGTGAGCTCCGCTGTCTTGACGCTGAACTTGCGCACGGCCGTCACGTCGGCGACGTAGAGCGTGCCTCGCGACACGGCCATGCCCTTCGGCGCGTTGAGCTTGACGCTCTTCGCCTCGCCGTCGATCCACTTGAGCTCGAGGACCTTGCCGTCCGGCCCGACGCGACTGATGAAGCCCTTGCCGTCGCCGCCGAACGGGTCGCCGTTGATGTTCGACACGAAATAGACGTCGTTGACGACGTCGTGAAACGCTGATTCGGGCACCTGGAAGCCGACGTCGGCGAGCGTCCACGGGCCGCCGTCGGCCTTCTTGGGGGCGGCGTCGGTCTTGGGGGCGTCGTCGGCCTTGGGGGCGTCGTCGGTCTTGGGGGCGTCGTCGGTCTTGGGGGCGCTCTCGGGAGGCTCCGACCCCGCGCCGTTCGGCTTGCAGGCGGGGAGGGTGGCGATGGCGAACAGCGTGACGACGAGCGTGGCAGCGGGGCGGAGCGTCAACGGTCGATCCTCGCAGCGTGGTTTGTCGGGAGGGGCAAGAGTCTGGACGAACCGTTTACGTACCAGAACTGCGGTCGTCGGCTCAAGGGTCCTTCGCCGCGGCCGCGATGTCACTTCCGGCTCAGGACCTGCACGCCATCGACCACGACATATGCGTCGGTTCCGGCGTTCGAGACGATCACCTCGATGTGCCGCAGCGCCTTCACGTCGCCGAGAGTCGCTCCGCCGTCGCGCGCCGATCGCTGATCGACGACGAATTCCCGCGCGGCGCCGGCACCTCGAACGCTGACCGGCACGTTGCTCGCGCGATTGTCGAACTCGCGGTACAGCAGGCGGACGGTGTAGTCGCCCGGCTTCGGCACCGCGACGCGAAACGTCAGCCGCTTGCCGCCTTTCGCCTCGTTGTCGTCGTGGATGTAGCCCGCGCCGACGACGGCATCGTAGATGCCGGCCTTCCATGTTCCGACTCGCTCCGCGTCGTCGTCGTCGACAACGATGCCCGGAAGCGAGGTCTCGGGCGCGACGAAGACATCCTCCGTCGGATCCCCCGGCTGCGAGTAGACGCGGATCTCGGCGACGGCGACCGGCGCCGACGATCGAATCAGCCGGAAGCGGAGGCGCTCGACTTCGGCAGACGCCACGTTCAGCACATGGCGGCGCCGCGCCTTCACTCCCGCGCTGCGGGCCAGCTCCCGCCACGCGCCGTCCGCGAATCCGTCGACGGCGAAAGTCACGCGATGGTGCCGGTTCGCGAGGCTCAGGTGCACACAGGCGACGGTCGTCGGCGTTGCGAATTCGAGCTCGATGGGCTCGCTTCGCCACGCGACGGCCTTCGAGACGTTGCGGATCTCGCGATTCCAACCGTCGACCACGCCGCGCTGCTTCGTCCTCGCGCCACGCGCGTGATCGAGCGGATCCTGATTCTTGACGCCGACGAGGTAGCACCCGTCCTTCAACAGCGTCTGTTGCAGCTCGGCGATGTGCCTCTGATAGACCGCTCGGGGCTGGACTCCGTGCTTCGTGGCGATCGCCGCCGCCGTGCCGACAGCCTGTCCCGTCGCCGCCATCGGACGCTGAACGCGCACGCCTCCGAGCGCCATGTGGCTCGCGCTCATGCAACGGCCGGCGATGAAGAGGTTGGCGATGTTCTTCGAGTAGAGGCTGCGGAACGGAATGCTGACACGACGGCCACCGTAGACGTGGATCGCGTCGATGCCCTTCGTGAAGAAGCCATGCGGCTGATGGTCGTCGATGCCCCAGTCGGTGAAGGCGACGGTGTCCGGATGGACCCGCGGCTCGTCGAAGTCCTTCTGGGTCATGATGTAGTCGCCCATCAGCCGCCGGCTCTCGCGGACGCCCGGCACGTAGTTGAGCCAGACCATGCGCAGTCGGGCGTTGGCCTTGATTCCCGCGGGATCGCGGTTCTTGGCGTAGTCCCAGAGTCCCACGTGGATGCGAAACAGCTCGTCGCGGATCCTCTCGGCGTCGTGAATCGTGTCCGACATGCCGCCGAGCTCGACGTACCAGGTGAACGCACCACCGCGTTTGAGACCCGTCGAGGCGACGCGGCGACCGGGGCCGCGAGTGGCCTGATCGAACGCCTCGGGCCGGACGATGGCCTTCGTGCGTCCCGCCACCGGCGCGAAGTCCTCCGGGCTCTCCCATCGATACGCCCACGCCGGCGCCGCGAAGGCATCGGGCTGGCCCACGTCCTTGAAGTCGGCGCGGTAGAGACTGTTGCCCATCGTGTGCGGGCTCGCCGTTTCCGGTGCCAGCGACTCGCCGAACTCCGACCGCGCCTCGGTGCCCATGCGTTCCTCGGCACCCGCGTAGTGGCCGATCCAGCCGTGGCCCGTCGTGTCGATGAACAGCGGCGCGGTGAAGCGCAGCCGCTGACCGCTGCGGACGTTCAGGGCGAGCACCGACGCGATCGTGCGGTCGTCCTTCTTCTCGACTCCGGTCGCGCGAGTGTCGAGATAGAGCGAGATGTTCTCCTCGTTCGCGACCAGCGCCGCGTAGTGAGCGGAGCTACCGAAGTTCGTCCAGCCCTGCACGGGGTAGATCTCTTCGGCGATGCCGGTGACGTTGACCCGATCGGGCGGCGTGCCGATGTACCCCATCGGCGGGATCATGATCTCCGACGACGCGTTGCCGCCGAGCACGGGACGATCCTGCACGAACGCGACCTTGATTCCGTTGCGCGCCGCGGCGATCGCCGCGCCCAGGCCACTCGAGCCGGCGCCGACCACCACGACGTCGAATGTGCCCGCATCTTCGACCTGCGAACTGACGCCGGCGTGCGCGAGACGCTGCCGCGCGAGCTCGTCGTCGTCGTTCGACGGTGCGAAGTCCCTCGTCGCCAACACGATCGCGTCGCATCGCCCCCACCAGCCGGTGCTGTCCACGAGGCGTAGCTCGACCCTGCCGCGGTCGAGCTCGAACGTGCCGCCGTCGACCCATCGCCACGCGTCGTCGTCCGCCTTGCCGAAGACGGTCGGTGATGCCCTGCCGCCGACCGCTACCGCGAACCGGCCCGGAGAATGGGAAGGATACCAATCGCGACAGCGCACCCACAGGCGATACGTGCCGGCCTGCGCGACGTCGACGTGCCCCACCGCGTCCGCCACCGGTTGGCCGACGCCCGTCGCCAGCAGATACGGCGACCCCATGATGTCGACGTGCTGCGAGTCGTTCGACCAGGCTCCGGTGTCCGCGAGCGACTCCGCTTCCTGCCAGATGACGACGTCGTCGGCGCTCGTAGCGCACAGCGAGAGAATGACGGCCAGCAGTGCCATCGCGGTTCGACTCATGGTTTCGCGTCGTCTCTGCGGTCCAGGGTCACCAGAGCGCTGTCGATCCTGTTCAGCGCGTCTTCACCGAGCCTCGAGACATCGTAGCCGATCACCCAGGCGTCGTCGGCAGGGCTAGGCTCCGGAATGCCGAGGCGGCTCAGTACCTGGAAGCGGACGGGCTCCGAGTTGTCGATCTCGACCGAGTAGACGAGCGACGCGTGCTCCGTCGCGTCGTCACGCGTCGCGCTGATCTCCAGCAGCACCGTGTACCGCTGATCGTCCGCCAGGATGTAGTCGGCGGGGTCGAACGAGGCGTTGGGCGTCGCTCCGGAGACGGCGTCCGTATCCTCCGAAGAGGCCGCCTCGGACTCCTCCCGCGCCTTCTGCCACTTGGCTCGCTTGTCGCGCCAGTACGGCAATCTGCGCGCGCCGTCTTCTCGCTCGGGGGCGTGCAGGGTGTGGATGTGATAGGCGGACTCGTTCTCGAGCCAGATCGCCATGCACGGGGCCGTCACCGGATAGGTCGGTCCCTTCTGCACGTCCAGGACGAGCAGGCAGTCCTCGGACGCGGCGTAGCGCAGCCGAAGTCGGCCCTCGCGGTCGAGCCAGCTCACGGGCGAGCGATCGGCGTCAGCGCTCCAGCCCATGAACGTCCGGATGGGGGGCGCCTGGAGGAAGACCGCCGCCGCCAGGACGGTGGCCGCTGTTGCGCACACGACCGCGCTCTGCGTCTTCAGGTACCTCTTGAGCTGCGGGATATTGTGTCCGATGTGCCAGATCGCGGCGATCACGAGACACAGCCCGAAGACCACGTGCAGGCTGGTCACCGTCAGCGAAAACGGGCGCAGGAAGGCAATCGCGCCCGTTGCGGTGACGACGCCGACGGCGATTAGCAGGCTGAGGCTCGCCAGGGCTCGGCGGGTGCCTCGTCGTTTCGATCCGTTCGTCTCGTTCATGCCGGCAGTCCTTCTTCAACGGACTGCCAGAGAGTCGACCGTCCTGCGCCGGGCGTCAAGTTTCTCTGCGGGCTGGCGCCTGGATCAGAAGGTGTTCGGATCTGGCAACACGATCTCGCGCCCGGGAGTGAGCGTCGCGAACTCGAGGTCCGGATTGTCCCGCTTCAGGGACTCGACCACGATCGCCGCGGCGCGGAAGAACAGCTCCTTGTCCTCGGGCGACCAATCCCGAACCGACGACTCCGCATCATAGCGTTGGCTCGCCGACAGCCGTTCGGTCTCCGCCGTCAGGAAGAGGTCGAACACCCGCAGCTTGGACACCAACTGCTCGTTCTTGACGACCTGCAGGAGCGTGAGGTCGACGACCTCCGCCTCCGAGTACGCGTCACCGTCAGGGCCGACCGCCGGTGTCTTGGTGATCGGATCGACGCCGATCACCTCGCTTCCCCGGAGGACGTGGTGGTCGGGGATCGGGCCGAGATCCTCCGGTCCCATCGAGCAGCTGACGCCCAGACAGCCCAACATCGCGAGAATCGCAGCGCCTCTCATCGTCCGGCTCCTTTCTCATCGGGTGTCCCGAGACCTGCCCACCGGCGAACTCGCCTCCACGCGGTATTGGACCGCAGGGCTCCTGTCTCATTCAAGGGGCGTCCGCGGTGCACCCGCGGTCCTGCGATTCCCGCGTCGGCAGCAGTGCGGAGTCGGCGTCGGAGTCGGGGGCGGCGGGCGCGCCGGCAGGGGCG
>CAYMRB010000032.1:0-12256 GCA_964392615.1 uncultured Planctomycetia bacterium
AGGCGGCGGGCATTTTCATAGAGTCCCGAGTGAAGAAATCCCAGGAGCGGGCCGTTTGAATCCCGCAGCCATACCCCCTTGAAATTGACCATGGGGCAGACGCCGCCCTGTGCGTCCTGCTGGACGAGAAGCAGCACCTTGAGCCCCTCGACGAGGTCGTCCAGCCGACGATCTCCGCTCGTGACGTGAACCGTCGGGGCAAGCTTCGCGTTCCACCACGCGACCGTTTCTGCCAGCAGCCGATCGTGGCGGCTGACGACGCGCTTCCTGACGGCGGCCGCGGCCTCCGCCGACTCCGAGAAGAGAAGCGCCAGGCACAAGGTGCGAGGCTCGCCCGGGGCAACGCCGGCAATCGAGACCGCGAGCCGATCGCCGTCGCGCTCGAGCTCCCCGCCGATCATCACGGGCCGCAGCCGCGCCACGCGCCCCCTGTGCGGATACTCGAAGTAGAATCCCTGCTCGTCGCGCTGCATCGCGCGCCCGCGAAACTCGAGCGCCAGCGTCACGTCGCGGCTGGCGTCGTCGAGACACTCCATGGTGATCCAACGCAGAATCGCGGTGAACCCCGGGGGCGCCGCCGTCACCGTCCTCAGCCGGAAACGCGCGCCCTGCTCGCTGGTCAACACGACCGGCGCGCCCCGCACGCTATGGCAGCTCTGCAGAGGTAAGTCGACCGTCGCATCCGCCTCGCGGAGCGTCATGGAGAGCTCGCCGAACCCGCCGACGGGATTGTGGTTCCCAGCGGTCTGATAGCGAGGCCCCGTCATCATGAAGAGCGTGTTCTGAGGAAAACCGAGGCCCAGGTACGTGAAGCAGCGCCCATTGCCTACGGGGAACACGCCGAGCTTCTCCCGGCTCTCGACGAGTCGCGTCGTGTCGATGCGACCGGTGTCGATCGACTGCGACCAGACGCTCACCTGCGACTGAAGCCGCTCGTACGGGGTCGGCTCTCCGCCATGGCAAAGAGAGAGAAGGCATACGGACAGGGCGACGGAGCCGCAGAGTCGATACGGACGACCGCCGGATTGCCGCTCGATAGACATGTGGAGACCTTCTGCAGGCTTGCAGTACGGAGCGCTGATCACGTTCGTGCTCACCGGTTATCGTACATGCTGACGCCGCGGCGTTAGCGCGTCAGATCGCGTCCAAGTGCTGTTCGAGGCGCGCCAGGGCATCGGGGAAGCTCGCGAGACCGTATCCGATGCGAAAGTACGGGCCCGCGGCGTGAAACAGACGACCCGGAATCATCAGAAGGCCGCGCTCTTCGGCCAGGCTCCGCGACAGCCCGTCGATGCTCGATGCGCCCCGCCAGCGAGGAAAGGCGAGGCAGCCCGTCTGCGGTCGTCGCCAGCTGAGACGGTCGGAGTGTCGGGCGAAGAAGGCGTCCAGTCGCGCGCGGTGCGCGCCGTTTCGGCGTCGATTCGGCGGCAAGATCGACTCGCGCGCCCGGATCGCGATGAGAGCGAGGATCTCGTCCGCCGCGCCGTTGCAGATCGAGGTCCAGCCCTTGACGTCCTCAGCCGCCTGCAGGGCTCGTTCGTCGCGCGTAGCGAGCCACCCGACGCGCACGCCTCCGAGCCCCCAAGCTTTCGACAGGACGTCCAGCGAGACGGCTCGATCGTACAGCGACGCGGCCGTCGGCGCCGACTCGAGACCGCGGTCGTCGAGCTGGCGAAACACCTCGTCGGAGAAGAGCCAGGCGCCCGAGCGCGCCGCGATCGCCGCGATCTGCGCGAGCTCGCCCTCTCGCAGGACCGCTCCCGTCGGGTTGTGCGGGAAGTTGATGACGATCATGCGGGTGTCCGGACGAACCGCGTCGTCGAGCCGTTCCAGTGACAGCTGCCACCCCTCCTCCTCGACCAGCGACACTTCCGTCACTGCGGCGCCGATCATCCGGGGGATCGAGAGGAGCGCGTCGTAGCACGGAGTGACGACGACCACGTGATCTCCGGCGTCCAGGAGGCCGCGAAGCGCGCAGTAGATCGCCTCCTGAGCGCCGGCGAACGTGACGACTCCATCCGGCGACACGCCGTCGTACAACGCGGCGATCTCGGCCCTCAACGCGCCGTGACCGCGTGACCACGCGTAGCTCAGCTCGCAGCGATCCCAGAGCCGCTTCGCCTCCGCGTCCGCCAGCGCCAGCAGCTCGTCCAGCGATAGCGCTTCCGTCGACGATGCCGACAGAGTGGCCGACACCACCGGATTCCAGCGCGCGTAGAACGCCCCCAGCTCCGAACCGGGAACAGGCATGTCAGTCCAGTCGCTCCCAAGCCGTCATCTCGGCGACGGTGTGCTGGAACTTCCGACGAGTCTCGCGGATCACGAACGGAACCTGGCGCGGCTCCCCGAGCATGCGAAAGCGGGGCGCGAGCGCCGCGGCGAGCCCGTCGAGAGTGGTGACGTTCTCACCGTCCCGCTTGAACCCTCCGAGCCAGTGCTCCTTCTCGGTGAACTCGGTGAGCCACGTGTACGGAGAGGTGATGACGAGCACGCCTCCGGGACGAATCCGCTCCTGAATCTCGAGGAGGAACTTCCGCGGGTTGTAGAGCCGATCGATGAGGTTCCCGGCGAACACGAGGTCGTAATCGGTGTACAGCGGCTTCAGGTTGCACGCGTCCGCCTGGAAGAACTCGACCTTGTCGCGCGTCTCGGTCAGGCCGCACTCGTCCAGCCGCTTCGAGCGGTAGGACACCAACTCGCCCTCGTCGGGGAGGACGTACCGAATGGCCCCCTTCTCGACCATCTCGTCGGCGACGCGGATGAAGCGGGCGGAGAAGTCGAGCCCCGTGACGCGATCGAAGCCGCGCGCGATCTCGAATGTCGAACGCCCGACGGCGCATCCGATGTCGAGAGCACGCTCTCGTCGCCGGTCGGCCATGAGCTCGAGACAAACATCCGCGCAGGCTCGCGGGTAGTTGGCCACTCCATAGTGCTCGTCGCCCCAGTGGAAATCGCAATACTGCGCGACGAGCTCGTCCGTCTCGTAGACGTCGCTACGGACCACGACGTCGTGCTCGGACTCGACGGGGCGGAAGCCGGCGTGTTGGTAGAAGTGCCGCCGAAAGGCGTAGCGGGAGTCCTTCGTCGCCTCGTTGCCGGTGGAGATCCACGAACCGCCCTTGATGAGATTGTGCTTCGTGTCGAACGTCGGCGTCGAGAAGTCGTCGTACAGCGGATGGACCTCGAAGCCGGGGAATCCGGCGATCGGCGTCTCGGTCCACTGCCACACGTTGCCGATGACGTCGTAGAAGTCCCCGAACGCGAACTCGTTCACCGGGCACGACGAAGCCCAGTGCTCGAGGTTGATGTTGCCGGGAGCGCCGTCCCACCGCGCGACGTCGTCGACCTTCGTGACCTCGCGCAGGCGGTACCACTCCTCCTCGGTCGGCAGGCGGGTCGGCCGCCCCGTCTGCTCCGCCCGGTAGTTGCAGAACGCCTTGGCCTCGAGGTAGTTCACCTCGACGGGCCAATCCCACGGCATCGCGATCTCTCGCGTCATCAAGCGCAGGCGCCAGGCGCCGTCGTCCGAGGGCACCCAGAAGCGCGGGTGCTCGGCCTGGAGGTAGGTGCGCCAGCTCCAGCCTTCCTCGGTCCAGTATCGCTCTTGACCGTAGCCGCCCGCGGCGACGAACTCGCGGAACTCGGCATTCGACACGAGATAGCGCGATGCGCGGAACGCCCCCACCTCGTGCTCGTGACGGCCGTACTCGTTGTCCCAGCCGTAGAACGGGTGATCGCGATCCTTCCCGAGGACGACCCGACCTCCCGGCACGTCGAGGAGCTCGTTTGTCGGCGGCGTCCCGCTCTTCTCGCAGATCGCGAACAGGGGCCGATCGCGAACGAGCTCCAACGGCAGGTGTCGGATAAGGACGGACGACGTCTCGATGTGGATGCGCTCGTGCTCGATGCCCATCATGATCGACCAGAACGGCGAGTCCCAACCGATGGGCAGCGACAGCGGGAGCTTGCGGATCAACGCATCGACGGTCTTCCGAACGCGGTCGCGGTACTCGCGAACCTCGTCGACGGATGGCCAGTCGTAGTGGGACTCGTCGAGGTCGTCCCAGGACATCTCGTCGACTCCGACCGCGAAGATCGACTCGAAGCGCGGCTGGATCCGTTCGCTCACCACCTTGGCGAGCACCAGCTTGTTGATGAAGAACGTCGCGGGGTGCCCGAGATAGAAGATCAGCGGGTGCCGGAGAGGGTCGGCTCGACGGTAAAAGGCCTCGTCGCTCGCTAACGTGTCGAAGAGCCGCTCGTCGAGGTCGAACGTCGCGTGGAAGTACCGGCGGATCTCCTCGCGCTTCTGCTCCGGATCGCCGCTGCCCAGGTCGACGGTGTAGGTCGGCTGCAGATCGAGTGGCATTCCCCCGCTCTCCTTGGCCTCGAGTCCAGTGCTCTGGTTCCGCCCCCCAGCGGCAAGCCCGACGGGGAGGCCGTCACGGCCCGGGTGAACGACCTCGGCCCGCGATCGTCGCGAATTGTACAGCGCCGAACGAGCCTTTAGGAGCCGCGCAGGAATAACTTCCCATTTTGCCACCCGGCTTTGCCCTCGCCCCTCACGAACGGGCGCGGAGCTTCCTCAGGTACTTGCGCGCGTCGTCGTCTCCGAGCTTCACCGCGCGTTCGAGCGCACGGATCGCCGCTTGCGAGCGTCCTGCCACCTTGCTCTCGGCGACGCCCTTGCCGTACCAGCCGCCTCTCCAATCCGGGGCTGACTCGATGGCGCGATCAAAGCGTCGGACCGCCTCGCGAGGACGGCGGAGTCCGACGAGAAGCCAGCCCTGCCGCTCCCATGACCACGAGTTCGAGGGCTCGAGCTCGGTCAAGCGCTCGTGACACTCGAGCGCCGCCGGATCGCGCTTCATGACTTCGAGAAGCTCGGCCTTGGCCCACCAGGCACTGACGTAGTCCTCGCTCGCATCGATCGCGCGATCGAAGGATGTGATGGCCTCGTCGTATCGCTCTTCCCGTACGAGCAGCTCGCCGTACTCTAGCCAGAGACGCCGCGAGTTCGCGGAGACCTCTGCCGCGCGACGGTAATCATCGTCCGACTCGTCGACACGGTCGAGCTTGCGCAGAACGCTCGCCCTCGCAAGCAGATTGCGCGCCGACGGCTGGCGCCGGCATGCGTCGTCGTAGCGCTCGACCGCCCGGGCGATGGACTCCTCCGGCGCCGGTGTCGTCGCGGTGCTCACCAGATGGAACACGGGCCGAAAGCCGACGGTCAGGCGGGTTTCCGCGATGTCGACGGGACGCCGACTCGACGAGCGACACTCGAGTCGGTGCCCGAGACAGAAGCCGCCGCGTCGCACGACCTGCGGGCTGCCCTCCGCGCGGTACGGATCGGCACGACCGCCGACGCCGTCGGCGTAGCATTCGGCATCGTAGACGTCCTCGCACCACTCCTCGGCGTTCCCGTGCATGTGGTGCAGGCCGAACGGATTCGGAGCGAACGAGTCGACCGGCACCGGACCGGCCGAGGACTCGCCGCTGATGATCCGCGGCCACTCGCCGCCGGGATCGTCGTGAAAGCGTGCCCGTTCGTCGTCGATCTCGTCGCCGAACGAATACAGGCTCTCCGTACCGCCGCGGCACGCGTACTCCCACTGCGCCTCCGTCGGCAGACGCAGCCCGGTCTTCGCGCAGAAGCGCTGGCAGTCGACCCAGTCGACGTCCAGAACGGGCAAGCCGCGGCCCTGGAACCAGGACGGCGTCGGGTCGTTACCCATGACGCGCCTCCACTGCTCCTGGCTGACCTCGTACTTGGAGATCAGGAACGGACTCAACGTCACCTCGTGACGAGGGGCCTCATCGGCCACGCTCCGCTCGAGCTCGGCGCGTACTTCTGCGGCGTCCCATTCCGGAAGCTGGTACGTCGGGTCGACCTCGCGCATCGACTTGACGAAACGCCGCTTCCTCTCGTCCGGCAGCGAGTCGAGATACCGGAAGTCCTCGCGCATGAAACGCACGAGCTCGTCGACGATCCGCTTCAGCTGCTCTCTCGACGCCCCCATCTCGAACGTGCCTCCCGGCAGTCGAACGAAGACGATGCCCGTCGCCCGATGTCGATACTCCTCGTAGCCCTGGGCGTTCTCTCCGAGGGCGACGAACTCACGTTCCAGCAGAGCGCGTATTCGCCGCGGCTCGCTACGAGCCGACCAGGATCGCCACCCGAGCACGACGGCGACGCACAGAAGAACGGAGAGAATCGCGACCGCAGCCGCGAGCCCGCGCCTCTTCCGCCGCTCGCCCGTCTCGCCGTGCGCGAACTCGAACTCCTCGCCGCACCGCGGGCACCTCTTTCGCGCTCCGATCTCCTCCGGCCGGAGCCGAAGGCGGACGTCGCATTCGGGACAGCGTAGGTGCAGGTTCATCGCGGGACTGCCGTGGGTTAGCGTGGGCATGCCGACCGACGCGACCCCGATGATGCCAGACCGCGGCGACGGACGCTAGGACTATTCCCGATGCGCCCATCTTTGTCCGCGCCGCTGTCGCGGGATATCTTCGCAGGGTAGAGCGTTGGGCTCGTCCTGTCCGAGCGTCTCGTCTGACACCGGGGAACTCCGCGAATGACCGCCTCCTTCCGAGCGCGATCGTGGGCCGGCATCGCTGTCCTGGCTGCCTGTCTCACGCTCGACGTCAACGCGCAGGACGCGCCGCGTCCGAACATCGTTCTGATCTACGCGGACGACCTCGGCTACGGCGACATCAGCGCGCAAGGCGCCACCGCGATCCGCACTCCGAACATCGATCGACTCGCGGAGGAAGGCCTGCGGTTCACCGACGCGCACTCGCCGGCGTCGACCTGCACGCCGAGTCGCTTCAGCATGCTGACCGGGGCCTACGCGTGGCGCACCCCGGGAAGCGGCATCGCGTCCGGAGTCGATCCGCTGCTCATCCGCCCCGGCACCGTGACGTTGCCCGGAGTGCTGCGTCACGCGGGCTACGCGACCGCGGTCGTCGGCAAGTGGCACCTCGGATTGGGGACCGACAGAACCGACTACAACGCGCCGCGCATCGAGCCGGGCCCGCTGGAGATCGGGTTCGACACGTTCTTCGGTCTGCCGGCGACCGGCGATCGCGTCCCGTGCGTCTACATCGAAGACCACGGAGTGTTCAACTACGACCCCGCCGACCCGTTGCTCGTCAACTATGGCTCCCGCGTCGGCGACGAACCGACGGCGGCGACGAATCCAGAGCTCCTCAGATACCCTCCCAGCCGCGGGCACTCCGGCACGATCATCAACGGCATCAGCCGCATCGGCTATATGGACGGCGGCGTGGCAGCGCGCTGGATCGACGAGGACATGACGTTCGCGCTGACCGACCGCGCGCGGGCGTTCATCGACGAGAACGCGGCACGACCGTTCTTCCTCTTTCTCTCCGCTCACGACGTTCACGTGCCACGTCTGCCGCACGCGGACTTCCTGGGCACGAGCGATCACGGTCTGCGTGGAGACGCCATCCACCAGCTCGACTGGATGGTCGGCGCCGTGCTCGACAAGCTCGACGAACGCGAGCTGGCCGACGATACGCTGGTCATCTTCACGAGCGACAACGGCCCCGTGCTCGACGACGGATACGCCGATGGGTCGCGCGCCAACCCCGGCGGTCACGACATCAACGGACCGTTCCGGGGCGGCAAGTACTCGCTCTACGAGGGCGGCCACCGCGTGCCGTTTCTGGCGCGATGGCCGGGTCGGATCCCGATCGGCGTCTCCTCGGCGTTGATCTCGCAGACCGACCTGCTCGCGACGTTCGCAGCACTCGCAGGCCAACCGCTGCCGACCGACGCGGCTCCCGACAGCGTTGACGTGGCTGCGGAGCTGCTCGGAGATTCGACCGCCGGACGCGGCACGTTCGTCAACCAGAACAACAACGCGACGCCGCTGGCCCTGCGGCGCGGAAGGTGGAAGTACACCACGAATCGCGCGCTCTACGATCTGGTCAGCGATCCGGGCGAGACGAGGAACGTCGCCGCGGCGAACCCGGAGATCATCTCGGATATGGCGGCGCGGCTCGCGGAGATCCGCGCGACGCCGGCCGTGTCTTCCCTGGTCGCCTGGTGGCCCCTGGACGACGGCCGGGGAGACGAGGCCGCCGATCTCTCCCTCAACGCGAACACCGGCACGCTCGTGAACGCTCCGGAGTGGGCGCAGGAAGAGGGCGGGACGTTCTTGCGCTTCGACGGCGTCGATCAGACCGTCCGCGTCGACGGCGCTCCATCGCTGCCGAACGACATCACCGTCGCCTGCTGGGCGCGCGGCGCCGCGACGACGTGGAACGCCGCCGCGACCCTCGTCGCGGGGCGGTCGCAGTTCTCGCTGTACGCGGTCGACGGAACGACCCGCGTCGGCATCCGCGTGTTCGACGCCGCCGGTACGCCGCACGCCGCAGAGGTCGACCTCGCGACGATCGCCGGCGTCGCCATCGCCTACTGGCACCACTACGCCGCGAGCTACGACGCCTCGCGAGGAGAGATCGCGCTCTACGTCGATGGGGTCGAGCGCGCCGCGGAGACGATCGACTCGGGCGTGCTCCGGGCCGGCGACGGGCCGCTGTGCCTCGGCTCGGAGAACCTGCGCGCCGGGAGCTTCTTCGCCGGCGATCTGTCCGACGCACGCATCTACGATCAGATCCTCGCACCGCAGCGCATCGCGAACATGGCATCGGCGCGGCTGCTCGACGGAGACGGCGACGCGATGCTCGACGATTGGGAGATGCGCTTCGGGCTGGATCCGTTCTCCGCCGACGACGCGAGCGAGGATCCCGACGGCGATTCGATCGACAACCGCACGGAGTTCGAACGACGCACGTCTCCGATCATCCCGGACCGGACGACTCCCGGCGCGCTCGTGGCCCACTGGTCACTCGACGACGGCGCCGGGACATCCGCGACGGACTCTTCCGGCAACGAGCATGTGGGCGTCCTGGCGGGCGGACCGGCGTGGCGATCCGAAGAGGGCCGCGACTACCTGCAGTTCGACGGCGTCGACGACCACGTGGTCGTGGAGGGCCTGCCCGATCTGAACGCGCAGGTCACCGTCGGTTGCTGGGCGCGCAGCGACACGCCGGTGTGGAACATCGCCGGCACGCTGATGTCGCGGCGGCCGCAGTGGGTGCTGCATCCCTGGCGCGACTCGACGCGTTTCTCGTTCATCGTGTTCCGGCCGGGCGGCTCGCAGGTCAGCACCGAGATCGACCTCGCGACGCTCCCCGAGTTCGATCTGACCGAGTGGCACCACTACGCCGCGAGCTACGACGCGAACTCCGGCACGACGCGAGTGTACGTCGACGGGACGCTGCGGGCCGTGCAATCGATCGGCCCGACGCTTCTGCAATCGAACAGCGACGAGTTGCATCTCGGTCGTGACGTCGGACGATCGCGCTACCTCGACGGGGCGATCGACGAGGCCTACGTGTTCGACTACGTGCTCACGGCGGACGAGATCCGCGGCTTGATGAGCGGCGACCTCACAGCCGGGGGCTTCCAGGTTCCCGGCGATTGCGATCAGAGCGGCCGGATCGACATCTCCGACATGGTCTGCCTGCTGCGGGCGCTCTTCGGAGTCGGCCCCGGCAGCGACCCGATCCCGTGGCCGTGCAGCGGCGATTCCGGCGGGCCGCTGCAGGGACGCGGCCCCAATGAGTCGGGCGACATCGCGCTGCTGAACTGGAACGGCGACGACGCGGTCGACATCTCGGACGCGCTATACGGCCTCCAGTACCTGTTCGGCGGATTCGAGGGCACACCCCACGCCCTGTCGAACGCCTGCCGGCGCATCGCCGAGTGCCCGGACGTGTGCACGCCGTGAAGCGCAGCGAAGCGTAACGGACGCGCGCGCGTCACTCCATCTCGCGCAGCGCGTCTTCCAGCGCCGGCGGGATCTCGTCCGGCAGCACGATCGCGACGCGGACGAGGTGGTCGCCGCGCGGCGTGCCGTCGATGCCCTGCTCCTTGAGGCGCAGCACCGCGTCGGACGACGTGCGCGGCGGTACGCGCAGCTCGACCGTGCCGCGCAGCGTCTCGACGTCGACCGCGCCGCCGAGCACCGCGGTTCGCAGCGGCACCTTGACCGTCGAGCGAATGTCGCGGCCCGTGCGCTCGAAGCGCGGATCGTCGTGGACGTTGATCTCGAGCAGTAGGTCGCCGGACGCTCCGCCGCCGATCCCCGGCCCGCCCTTGCCCGCGAGACGCAGCACCGCGCCGGTCTCGATACCTGGCGGAATGCGCACGCCGATGCGCTGCTGGGTCGACCCGCCGCGGCTGTCGGGCATCGACAGCGTCAGATCGCGTTGGCCGCCGAGCGCGGCCTCGTGGAAGCTGATCCCGAGCTTGTGCCGATAATCGGAGCCGCGTTGTCGGACGCGCCCGCCGAAACCGCCGCCGCCGCCGCCGAAACCACCGCCGCTGAAATCCCCGAAGCCGCCACCGAAGCTCGTGGTGCGCCCGCCGCCGAAGAGCCCCGAGAAGATATCGCCGAAGTGGCTGTAGATATCCTGGGCGCTGCTGTCCTGGAAGCCCTCGAAGCCCATGTCCTTCAGGCCGTCGACGCCGAAGCGGTCGTACGCCTCGCGCTTCTTCGGGTCGGACAGGACCTCGTAGGCCTCCGACGCCGCCTTGAAGCGCCGCTCGGCTTCCTCGTCACCCGGGTTCTTGTCCGGGTGGTAGCGAATCGCCAGCCGGCGGTACGCCTTCTTGATGTCGTCGTCGCTGGCGCTTCGGCCGACGCCGAGAATCTCGTAGTAGTCTTCGGTACCCGTGCGCATCGAACTCTCTCAGCCAGATCTCGAGCCAGTCCAGTACTGTAGCGACGGTCGCTTCCCGGCGCCAGTGGGCGGAACGGTCCTTTCCGTCGTCGGCAGGCGCGGGGCGGTTTCTCGATCCCCGAGCCGTCGGTCGGTTGCGCTTGCGGCCCCCGCCTCCGAGAATGGGCCGCAGCCAGCCGGTCGCTGTGGAGAAGCGCCATGCGCGTGACGTGGGTTGTTGTCCTCTGCCTCTTTCTCACCCCTTCCATGCCGGCCGACGATTGTGACGGAGACGGTGTCGACGACGCCGACGAGATGGCGGTGTGGTGGCCGTCGTTTCCGACCTACGAGACGGTCCTTCTCGACGCGGCGCCGGTCGGGCTCGTCGCACTCGATGCCGATGGCGACGGCGACCTCGACCTGGCCGCGCCCGTGCCCGACCTCGAACGCGTCGTCCTGCTCGCGAACGACGGCAACGGCTCGTTCGCGGTCGCGGGCCAGATCGCGATGGCGGATCCGGTGGCACTCGCGGTCACGGATCTCGACGACGACGGCGGCGAGGATCTCGTCGCGGCGAGCCGCGATGACCGGAGCCTCATCCTGTGGCGCCGGCTCGGCGGACTCCTGTTCGAGGACGTCGGCCGGCTCGAGCTGCCCGCGCGGCCGACCTGCGTGGCGTCGGCCGACCTCGATGGTGACGGAGACGCCGAAATCGCCGTCGCGACGGAGGCCGCCGGCGGAGTGACGATCCTGTGGAACGATCCGGGCGGGTTCGCGACGACTCTCGCCCCGTTCAGCGTTCAAGATCCAGCGCTGCGGCTTGTGCCGGCCGACTTCGATGGCGACAGGCGAATCGACCTCGCCGTCGTTCGACAGCGCGAAGGGCTCACCCTCCTGTGGCACGAGGCCGACCGCCAGTTCACCGACGAGACGCTGCGGTGGACCGACCTGAGCGACCTCGCGGTCGCGGACCTCGACGGCGACGGAGACGACGACCTGATCGGCGCGCGGCGAAACGCCAACGCGATCTTGGTGCTCAACGAAGGAGCCCGCGAGTTCGACGGGCGAAGCACTGCGAGCAAGAGCTACCGTGTCGTCGCGTCTGACTTCGACGGGAACGACACCGTCGACTGGGCTCTCGTGCGGCGAAACCAGCTCCGGATCCAAGTCAATGCGGGCCTCGCCCAGGGCAGCCGCGTCCGACGCTATCCCCTACACCCGGTGTACCGCTCGACTGCCGCCGACGCGGTGGCTGCCCTCGTTCACGGCGACTTCGACGGCGACGGTCTCGTCGATCTCGCGTCGGCCGATCGCATCGGCGCGGCCGTCCGCATCCATCGCGACGAGCGCGGATTCCCCCAGGACTGCAACCGCAACGGCGTCCTCGACCGCTGCGAGATCGCGACAGGAGCGAGCCTCGACTGCAATCGCAACTTCCTGCCGGACGAATGCGAAATCGCCGCCAGCGACTGCAACGGGAACGGCATCCCCGACTCGTGCG
>CAYMRB010000032.1:12356-39851 GCA_964392615.1 uncultured Planctomycetia bacterium
TGCGATTTCGACGGCGTGCCTGACGAGTGCGACGTCGACTGCAACGGGAATGGCGTCCCCGACCCGTGCGACTTCCTCCCCGCGCTGCATTTCGAACGTTTCGCCGAGCTCGACCCCGGCGACGCGCGCGGCCTCGTGCTCGCCGGCGACCTCGACGGCGACGGCCATGACGACGTCGTCGCGATCGGAGCGGAGCTGCGCGTGTGGCTCGTACCGAGTCTCGGCGAGGTGTTCGCGACGCGGGCCGATTGCACCGGCCCCGCGATCCTGCGCTTGCTCGACGGCGATGCGAACCGCGATCTCGCGTGGAAGCGCGGCGACGAACTCGTCGTGGCGCGCGGTCTCGGCGGCGGTGCGTTCGGCGCAATCGAGGTGGTCGCTGCAGGCGCCGAGGACATCCTCTCGCTCGACAGCGGCGACCTCGATGGCGACGGCGCGGTCGACCTCGTCGTGGGCACGCGGGCCCGCACGGCTTGGTGGATCCGCGCCACCGTCGGCGATTTCGCCGTCCGGGCACTCCCGCTCGAGGTGCCGTGCGATGCGCACGTCCGCGTCGCCGATCTCGACCTGGATGGCGACCTCGACGTCCTGGCGGGCCTGGGTGGCCCGTGGCACCTGTGCGCGCTCGACCTCTGGGTGCTCCTCAACGACGGTGAAGGCGTGTTCACGATCGGTGCGCGGACGGGAGGCGGACGCGACTATCAGGTCGCCGACGTCACAGAGGACGGCGTGCCCGACATCGTTCTCGCAGCGGGCCTCGTCCTGCAGGGAATCGGCGACGCCACGTTCGAGCGGCACCCGTCGTCGCTCGGACTCACCGGATCGACCCTGCTGCCGCCGCAGGACATCGACGGCGACGGCGACATCGACCTTCTCGACGGCCACACCGCGGTCCACATCCGGCTCGACGACGGCACGTTGGAACGCTCCCGAGGCCTGCTCTCGAGCCCCCCGATCGAGAGCAGCGCCGTGGCTCACTTCGACGCCGACCGCCTGCCCGACATCGCGCTGCTCGGGGCGGACGGCGGGCCGATCGTGATCTGGCGCAACGCGACCACGCCGCCGGCGAGTGGCGACGTAAACGACAACGACATCCCGGACGACTGCGAGGCGCCCGCCGACTTCCACCGCGGCGACGCGAACCGCGATGGCCGGCTGACGGTGGTCGACGCGATCTGGATCCTGCGCCACCTGTTCCTACGCCGCGTCTCGCTGCGCTGCGCCGAGGCGGCGGACGTCGACGACGATGGCACGATCGATATCTCCGATCCGGTGTCGATCCTGGACTACCTCTTTCTCGGCGGCGCCGCGCCACAGCCTCCCGGCCCCCCCCGGCGAGCCGTGCGGGGGTGACCCCGACGACACCGGGCGAGTGCGGCTCGGCTGCATCGAGTACGGGGCGTGCTGAGTTCGGAGGCGGAGTCGGGGTCGGGGGCGGGATCGGCGTCGGTGTCGAAGTCGGGATCGGAGTCGGTGTCGGAGTCGGGATCGGAGTCGGAGTCGGCGTCGGTGTCGGTGTCGGAGTCGGCATCGGCATCGGCATCGGCACGCGATGCTGGCATCCTGGCCGGCCCCGCGCCACACTGTCCCCTTCCACCCAACCCTACTGACAGAACGCATCGACAGGACGACTCATGCAGAAGGTCACTATCATCGGTTCCGGACCGGCCGGCTTCACCGCAGCGATCTACGCCGCACGCGCCAGCCTCACACCGCTGATCTTCGAAGGCTTCCAGGCCGGCGGGATTCCGGGCGGCCAGCTCATGACGACGACCGAGATCGAGAACTACCCCGGCTTCCCGGACGGCGGGATCTCCGGCCCGGAGCTGATGGAGCGCTTCCGCGCGCAGGCGCTCGAATTCGGCTCCGTCAGCCACCAGGAGGACGTCGTCGAGGTCGACCTGTCGAAGCGGCCGTTCCGCGTCAAATCGACGGAGCGCGAGGTGGAGAGCCAGGCCGTCATCATCGCCACCGGCGCGACCGCGCGACGCATGGGCGTGCCGAACGAGGAGAGGCTGTGGAACCGGGGCATGAGCGCGTGCGCGGTCTGCGACGGCGCGCTGCCGCTCTTCCGCAACAAGGAGCTCCTCGTGATCGGCGGCGGCGATTCGGCCGTCGAGGAGGCGATCTTCCTGACGAAGTTCGGCAGCAAGGTCTACATCGTCCATCGCCGAGACGAGCTGCGCGCGAGCAAGGTCATGGCGCAGCGCGCGATCGAGCACCCGAAAGTCGAGATCCTGTGGGACACGGTGATCGAGGACGCCGTGGGCGAGCAGTTCGTCACCGGCGCTCTCGTGCGGAACGTCAAGACGGGCGAGACGCGGACGCAGGAGTGCAGCGGCATCTTCTACGCCATCGGGCACCAGCCGAACACGTCGTTCCTGGGCGGCCAGCTCGAGCTCGACGATCAGGACTACGTCGTCGTGCAACCGGGCCGCACGATGACATCAGTCGAAGGCGTATTCGCGTGCGGCGACGTCGCCGACAAGACGTATCGCCAGGCGATCACGGCCGCCGGCACGGGCTGCGCGGCCGCGCTCGACGCCGAACGCTGGCTCGCCGCACAGGGCGTCGACTGAATCCCGCGCATCGACAGCTGAACGACAGGAAAGAAATGTCACCCGCGACCGTATTCCGCTGCCGCCGCCGGGCTCTCGTGCCGCTCGCGCTCGTCGCCATCGGTATCGCGTCGTCGCTGGCCGCAGCCGACGAAAAGGGCGAGACCTGGGCCGAGAAACTCGGCTTCCCCGCGGGCAAGCGCGTGCTCATCCTGCACGCCGACGACGTCGGCATGTGCGCCGAGGCCAATCAGGCCGCCGAGCGGTACCTTGCCGCGGGACACGTCCAATCGGCTGCGCTGATGGTGCCGTGCCCGTGGTTCAACGAGTTCGCGGCGTGGTACCGCCGCCGACCGCAACACGACGTCGGGATTCACCTGACGCTGACGAGCGAGTGGAAATTCTACCGCTGGGGCCCGGTCGCGCCGCGCTCCGAGGTGCGCGGGCTCATCGATCGCGATGGCTACCTGCACCGCGACGTGCTGTCGGTCGCGACGAACGCGACGGCCGCCGAGGTCGAGAAGGAGATCCGCGCCCAGGTCGATCGCGCGCTGGCGCGCGGCATCCGCCCGGGGCACCTCGACACGCACATGGGCACGCTCTACGCGCGACCCGATTTCGTGCGAGCGTACATCAAGGTCGCGGTCGAGTACGACATCCCGGCGATGGTGGTCGAGCTGACGCCGCGGGCCGTCGCGAGATTCCGCAAGCAGGGCTACCCGATCAGCGACGAGATGGTCCGCGACGGCAAGGAGTACCCGCTCCCGAAGCTCGACGACTTCCGCACGGTGCCAGGCGGCGCGACGTACGAGGAGAAGCTCGCGAACTTCTTCGCGCTCGTGAAATCGCTCAGACCCGGCATCACGGAGCTCATCTTCCACCCGGCGTTCGAGACGGAGGGCCTGCGGCGGATCACCGGATCGTGGCAGCAGCGCTCGTGGGAGGCGAAGATGTTTTCCGATCCGCGGGTGCGCGAGTTCTTCGCCCGCGAGGGGGTGCTCTTCACGAACTGGAAGGAGATGATGGAGCGCCACCGCGCCCGGCAGCCGAAGAAGACGGCACGGGCTGACCGGCGGGACGGCCGCCGCAAGCCTTCGAAGACGGCTCGTGCAGCAGCCCATGCCCGCGGAGTCGGAGCTGACCGCTTCGCGGCAGCTCAACTCCGGCTCTCGGGGCGATTCGCGAGCGCCGAGCGGCAGCCTACGGGGCGCCAAGGCGCGGCGGGCCCGGCGGTGACAGCTTCGTGACACAGAATCTCTACGATCCAGCGCGCTGGCGGACGTCTATCCTGCAGGAAGGGTGAACCTCAGCGCCCGAGCGCGCGCTGAACACCCCGGGCGCCGCGCGGAGGCGGAGCCCACGAGAGCACCGTCGAGGAGACACGCCGCGTGTCGGAAGCGCTGGAACCAGCCAGTCTGAGCTCCCACGAACCGGACGCGTCGTCCGATGACCCGCCCGGCTCGGCCGAGGAAGCCGCGCTGGCCGTCTCGCAGCCCGAGACCGACACGGGCGCTGCCGATCGCGCCGACGTCCGGGCCGCCGCACGGCGCGACCGGGCGGCGTTCGATCGTCTGGTCCTGCGCCACCAACAGGCGGTCATCGATACCGCCGCGTACTACCTCGGCGACTATCAGGACGCGCTCGAGGTCGCGCAGGACGCCTTCCTGAAGGCCTACCGCGCCATCGGCCGCTTCCGCGGCGACGCGACGTTTCGCACGTGGATCCTGCGGATCACGATCAACACCGCGCGGAGCCTGCAAACCCGCCGCCGCGCCAAGAAGCGCACCGCGCCGCGCGCCGAAATCCGCACCGGGACACCCGGACAAGACCCGGACAGCGGCCTCGCCAGCGTCGACATCCCCGACAGCTCGGCCAATCCCGAGCGCCTCCTCGAGCGCAAGGAGCTGCGCCACGAGCTCGAGCGGGCGATCTCCGAGCTCGAGCCGGAGGCGCGCGCGGTCGTCGTCCTGCGCGATATCGTCGGCGAGTCGTACGAGGCGATCGCGACGAGCATCGGCGCGCCGATCGGCACGGTGAAGTCGAAGGTCCACCGAGCACGGCTGGTGCTGCGCGACCGGATGGAGCGGTTCCTCTGACGTCGCGTTTCGCCGTCTGCGACTGTCGCCGAAGAGCAGCAAAACGCGACAAGGGGAAGAGCGTCGCATCGCTCTGCGGTTCGTTGCTTTCCCCGGGAGCCGGCTGGGCGGGGCGCTTTACGCCCAAGAGAGGACTTTTGGCGCGCCCATCGTGTCCTCGAGCGACTCGCTGCAGGCCGGGCTACCGCGCCTCGATTCGATCGAGCGTCTCCTGAAACACCGCGCGGAGCTTCTCGTCGTCCGACTCCGCGATCAGGCGCTTCAACTCCGACACGGCTTCCGTAGCCTCCGCGCCGAGTCCGCCCAGAATGCGAGCCGCACGGATGCGCGACATGCGCAGGGGCAGACTCAAGCCGGCGACGAGCGCGGGCACGCACCCTCGACCGCGCGGCGCGATGATACAGACCGGATCGTTCGGCTCGGGGCTCTTCATGTCGATCTCGTCGAGCGGCAGAAGACTGCGTTCATAGGCGAGCTCCTTCAGCCCGATCACTTCGCGGAAGCGACGCCAGGGCAAGAAGCGCACGCTGAGATCGGGGCGGTCCGGCCACGCGCGGCCCTCGTCCGGAAACTCGGGAAGGTGTTCACGAAGCGCGCGATAGTGGGCGTCCGGGAACAGCGGGCTGGCGCTCTGCTCCGTCCCGATGCCGCCCGCGACCGTCCTCGTGCCGATCGAGACGTTCTCCTCACCGAGCACGACCAGCACGCGGCCGATCTCCTGGCTGTCCGTCAGCGGAACCCTGTGCACGAACATCGTGTCGAACTCGCGCACCATGTGGCGGCAAAAGAGCTCCGTCAACTCCGTCCTGCCCGCGGCAGAAGTCAGGAAGCGCTGAGCTGCCTCACTCCGCAAGGAGCCGTCGGGCGCCTCGAGGAACTCGCCCAGGAGCTCCGGCGCCGACTCGAGTCGCCACACGTAGTAGTGCCGCGCGATGCCGTCCCGGTAGAACGCGGCAGCGACAACGAGTCCGACGACCGCGAAGGCGGCGATCCAGGTCAGAATCGGGGCTCTCCTTCGCATGCGCGCATTGTACCGGAGGCGTGCCATTCCTCGCAGCGTCCCCGCCCCCCACCGACACGGCAAGAGATCCGGCTGGTTTTGGAGTCGCTGGAGGGGCCTTCGCCTCTGTACGATCCGAGCGCCGATTTCGAACTCGAACCTGGCCCACGACACGATGAAGCTCTTCCGCCCGCTGTCCGTCGTTGTCCTTTCAACCGTCACCGCTGCCGCGCTAGTCGCACCGGCGACAGCCCGATCGCAGACGACGGACGCCCCGACGCGCGTCTCGCGTGGGCTCGTCGTCAGCCAATCGCAACGCGCGTCCGACGTCGGCCTCGCAATCCTGCGCCGCGGCGGCAACGCGATCGACGCTGCGGTCGCGACAGCCTTCGCGCTGGCGGTCACGCATCCGGCCGCGGGCAACCTCGGCGGCGGCGGATTCCTCGTCGCGATGTTGCCCGACGGCAGCGCGACGACGTTCGACTTCCGCGAGCGCGCGCCGCAGCGGTCGACCCCGGACATGTTCCTCGACGACCAGGGCGAGTACGACCGCGACAAGCACCATCAGAGCCACATCGCCGTCGGCGTGCCCGGCTCCGTTGCCGGCTTGTGGCTCGCGCACCAGCGGCTCGGCGCGCTGCCGTGGCGCGACCTCGTGCAGCCGGCGATCCAGATCGCGACGGCGGGCTTCGAGATCAGTCCCGGCCTCGCGAAGAGCCTCGAGCGGCAGATCGAGCGGTTCCGCAAGTACCCGGCGTCGCTGCGGCAATTCACCGCCGACGGCAAGCCTCTGCAACCCGGCGACAGGCTCGTGCAGGCCGACCTCGCGCGCACGCTGTCCCGCATTCGTGATCGCGGCGCCGACGGCTTCTACCGCGGCGAGACGGCCGCGCTGCTCGTTGCCGAGATGGAACGTGGCGGCGGGCTCGTCTCCTGGCGCGATCTTGCCGAGTACCGCGCCGTCGAGCGGCGTCCGCTGCGCGGCTCGTATCGTGGCTTCGACGTGATCTCGATGCGGCCGCCGAGCTCGGGCGGCGTCGCTCTCATCGAGATGCTCAACGTGCTCGAGACCGACGAGTACGCCCGACTCGAACGGCGCTCCGCCGCGGAGGTGCACTTCCTCGCCGAGACCATGCGGCGTGCATACGCCGACCGCGCGCTGTACCTCGCCGACACGGACTTCGTCAGCGTGCCGGTGCGCATGCTGACCTCGAAGAAGCACGCGACCGAGGTGCGCGCCACGATCGTTCCCGGCAAGGCGTCGACCTCGTCGCCCGAGACCTTCTCGTGGCCGCACGAGAGCGAGGAGACCACGCACCTGTGCGTCGTCGACGAGAAACGCATGGCCGTGTCGCTGACGACGACGCTCGAGTGGAGCTACGGCAGCGCGATCGTCGTGCCGGGCGCGGGATTCCTGCTCAACAACGAGATGGGCGACTTCAACCCGCGTGCGGGGTGGACGACGGAGAAGGGCGCGATCGGCACGGCGCCGAACCTCGTCGCGCCTGGCAAGCGCATGCTGTCGAGCATGACGCCGACGATCATCGCACACGACGGCAAGCCGGTGCTCGTCGTCGGATCGCCCGGCGGCCGCACGATCATCAACACGGTGCTCGGCATCGTCGTCGATGCGCTCGCGCGCGGCATGCCGACGCAGAAAGCCGTCGACGCGCCGCGGCTGCACCACCAGTGGCTGCCGGACGAGCTCGTCGTCGAGCGGAACGCGCTGTCACCCGACGTGCGACGACGTCTCGAAGCGATGGGGCATCGCATCCGCGAACGCGATGGCGTGCAAGGCTGCGCGATGGCCATTCGCGTGCTGGACGACGGAGAGCTCGAAGGCGGCTGCGATCGCCGGCGACCGGACGGCGGCGCCGCGGGCTACTGATCTTCGAGAGCCGCTTCGACCTCGAGGACGATCTTGCCGCCCTCGATGCGGATGTCGCCGCGTTCGGAGAAGACCTGCGTGTAGAAGTCCTTGGCTTCCGAATCCGGCCCCTTCACGCGGGACAGGGCCTCGCGGATCGCCGGCCCCATGAAATGTTCCATGGCGTCTACGATCACGCGGGAGACGACCACGCCATCTCTCGTCTCGATGGACTTGGCGGTCGGAGCCCAATAGGGGCCCTTGCGCTCGAAGCCGTTGACAACGGCGATGCCGTTGAAGTACTGGCCATCGAACCGAGGGACGCCGTCGAGCGATACCGACAGCTCGACCCACACCTCGCCTTTCTCGATCTTCTGCACGAAGACGTCACCTGCGATTCGCTTGCCACCTGACGCCAACAAAGCGTTCAAGTCGTCAGCGGAAAGCGCGACGCGGGCCGCCTGATCGGTGGTCTTGCTCTGCGCCGCGGCGACGAAATCGTCGACGCGTTCGGCCACCTCCGCCACCTGACCTGCGGTCGGCTCGAATGCGGTCACCGGCACCGGCTCGTCCGACACGTATTGCTTCCCTTCGTCGATGATCCAGATCACAGTAACGACCGTGCAGACCGCGACGACGAACACGACCAGCACGATGGTCGTGCAACCCCAGAACAGGCAGCCGCGCGACTTCTGAGCGCGGCCGCCGCCCTCGATGGGAGCGCCGGGAGCGGCGTGGGCATGGTTCGAGTTCGACATCGTCGGGTCGCGGAACCTCAGCGCTAGCCGCCGGAACGCTCGTAGATCTGCAGCGCCTTCGGCATGTGCTGCTGCAGGTTCTCGATGCGCGTGTCGTGGTGCGGATGTGTCGACAGGAACTCGGGCGGCGCCCCGCCGCCGAGCGCGTCCATGCGGCCCCAGAACGCGACGGCCTCCTGCGGGTCGTAGCCGGCCGAGGCCATCAGCTCGAGGCCGATCTGGTCGGCCGCCGACTCGTCCTCGCGGCCCCAGTAGAGCGTGCTGAGCTGCGTGCCGATCGCGAGGGCACCCATCGTCGCAGCGTTGACCGTCTCGTTCTCGGAAGTCCCGTCGAGCACGGCCTGCACGGCTGCGAGGCCGAACTGCGCGACGACCTGCGTGCCGACGCGGTTGCGCCCGTGCTGCAGGTACGCGTGGGCGACCTCGTGACCCATGACGACGGCGATGCCCGCCTCATCCTCGCAGACCTTCAGGATGCCGCTGTAGAAGGCGACCTTACCCCCGGGGAGACAGAACGCGTTGACCGTCGCCTCGTCGATCACCGTGAACTCCCACTGGAAGGGCTCCGTCGGGGCTCCCTCCTCGCCCGCGGCCATGCGCTCATCGACGGCGGCCGCGACGCGCCGACCGACCCGCCGCAGCATGGCCTGCTGCGCCTCGTTCTTCGAGACCTTCGCCTCCGACAGGATCTGCTGGTACGCCTGCAGGCCCATCTGGTTCGCCTGCGCCTCGCCGACGAACGTCGCGCCGAGCTGCCATCGCCCGGTGCCGGGCTCGGTGACGCAACCGGTGGTCCAGAGAGCGAGAACGAGCGCGAGGAGGATGAAGAGGCCGCTACGCCGGGCGGGTCGCCGCATCGGTCGGGTCCTTTCTCGAAGCGGGTACGTTGCTGGATTGCCGAGGACGGCGGGCATCGTATCGGGGCGGGAACGGGGCGTCCAGGAAACGACACCGACTCCGACGCCGACCCCGACTCCGACTCCGACTCCGACTCCGCCCCGCTTCCGATAATCCGGCAGCGAGATTCCCGGCCCATGACGCCATTGCATTCCCCACCACCGATCCGTACGATGCGTGGCTGAAGAGAAGTCGTCCGACCAGCCGTGCGCGTCCCCTCCGCGACACCAGGGTCGGCCCGGAGTGAAGACCGCCGATCACGGCTCCCGGATTGCATCCGGGTCGAGACAGAGGAGCCGGCGTGGAGTCCCGACCTACCCAGGGCACCCTCGAGCCGCCGCCCCGTGGTGGCACCGCTACCCGACGCGTCCGTCGCAAGACGACGCGTGCCCGTCCACGCGGAGAAGCGGCCGCGCCGTTCGCCGCACCAGCGTCACCGTTCACGCGGTACCAGCGCGCGTCGTGGTGGCGCAGAATCCGCATACCGTGGACCCTGCACCGCTACATCTTGCTGGAGTGTGTCCGCATCACGGTCGTGAGCGCGCTGGCCGTATCGTTCGTCTGCTCGGCCGTCGTGGCCTACCAGACGGTGCGTAGCGGCATCCAGCTCGCGTTCATCTGGCCGTTCCTCGCGAAGACCTTCGCGTATCCGCTGTTCTTCTCGCTGCCGATGGCGCTTCTGTTCGGCGTGACGCTGACGAAGGGGCGCATGGTCGCGGACTACGAGATCGATGCCGTCCGCTACCACGGCGGCTCGTACCTGCAGCTGTACTTCCCCACGATCCTGCTGGGCGTGGTGGCAGCCGTCGCGAGCTATTGGTTCAACGGCTGGGTGATGCCGGAGATCCGATACGAGAAGCACAATCTGCAGCAGTACGTCGTCCGCCAGATCGAAGACCTCGGCTCGGGCGCCAATCGCACGATTCTATTGCCCGACGGAGGCGGCAGCCTGACCGTCGAGCGCTACGAAGGCCTGCACCTCGAGCGCGTGCACATCGACCTCCATCGCGAGCTGCAATCGCGGTTCGTTCCGGATGTGCGCGAAAGCCTGCCGAGCAAGCTGCCGGAGAAGATCACGCTGCTGGCTCTGGAGGGGCGCATCGAGATCGCGCCGGACTGCTCGGGGTTGACGCTGCATCTGAGGAGCGTCGACATTCTCGTCCCTGAGCCGATCAAGAGCAGTCGCACCGGCAACGATCAGTTCATCCAGCACTTCTCGATCTCCGACCAAGTGTCGATCCCTCTGTCGTTCGAGAAGCGGCAGCGTAGCGTCAAGGATCTCGTCACGCCGATGCTGTCGTCGACCATCGTCGATCTCGAACACGAGCTCGAGTTGCGCCCCGATCGGCCCGCGACCGAACGGCGCTTACGCCGCTGCCGCGCCGAGTGGCATCGGCGGCTCGCCTACGCGGTGTCGGCGTTCACGTTTCCGTTCTTCGGCATCGCCTTGTGCTTGCTGCTCGACCTGCGCAGTCGGCTCGTGCCGTTCTTCCTCGGTAGCGCTGGCGTGCTTGTCGCGTTCTATCCGATGCTGATGGTCGGAGGCTACCTCGCCGAAAACGGCATCTTCCCGGCTGTGTCGTACGCTCTGCCCAACCTCGCTCTCCTCGCACTCGGGATCTTCCTGACGAGGAAGGTACTGCGCCGCTGACCACCATGCCTGCACCGAAGAGACTCTCGAGCCTCGGACGTTGGCGATTGAAGACGATGGACCTGTACGTCGCGAAGACGTACGTCATCTCGTGGCTCGTCTGCGCCGCGACGTTCGTCGGCCTGTTCATCGTCATCGAGACGTTCGGCAAGCTCGACCGATTCCTGCGCCAGGACGACTCGCTGATCATCACGCTGCTGCGCTACAACCTGGCGATGATCCCGACCCTGTTCACCAACTACATGGGTCCGATCCTGACGTCTGCGGCGGCGCTGTTCACGATCGTCCTGCTCAATCGCCACAACGAGATCCAGGCGTACAAGACCGTCGGGGTCAGCGTTCACCGCCTCCTGGCGCCGGTCTTCCTCTTCTCGCTGATCTTCATCGGCGGAGCCTTCTGGCTCCAGGAATATGTGCTGCCTTCCCACCGCGATGACATCCGCACCGCGCTGGCGATCTCGAAGGCGAAACCCCTCGAGCCCGATCCGTACAAAGACGTCGAGAACGGCTACCACATCCACGTCGGCCAGTACTCGACGACGCAACAGATCGGCAGCATGGTCGAGGACACCGAGCGCCACCCGAACGGCAAGGCGAAGAAGCAGATCAACGCGCGCCAAATCGAATGGGTGCCGGCCGGCTCCAGCGACAGCGACGAGGGCTTCTGGTACCTCCGCGAGGGCTCGATCCAGCGCTGGGATGAGGCGGGCTACCTGGTCGTCGACCCGACGGCCGAGGGCTTCAAGCGCTTGAAAACCATCTTCACGAAGATGCGCCTCGACACGTCGATGCGGCCCATCGACCTCGAGACGAAGGACCAGGATATCTCGTACCTGTCGTGGCAGCAGCTGCGATCACAGTACGAACGGCAGAAGCACTACAGACACCTGGCGGTCAAGCTGCACCACCACTTCGCGTTTCCGCTCGCGCACGTGCTGCTGCTCTTCCTCGGCATCCCGTTCGCGCTGCGCCTCGCCACCGGCAGCCTGTTCGTCGGCGTCGGCCTGAGCCTGGCGATCGGCGGGACGTTCTACCTCGTCAGCTCGGTCTGCGCGAGCATCGGCATCCACTCGGACTACTTCTCGCCGACCCTGGCCGCGTGGTTCCCGATCATGCTGTTCGGCGCGCTGGGCCTGACGCTGTTCGACAACGTGCCGACGTAGCTGACCGTCTCGAGCTCTCCCTCGACCCGGTCGGAATCGGCCTCGTGTCGACGGCTGCGAAGTAGGCGGCGGCCGTTTTTCGTTGCGTTCGCCCCTCCCATGACCGCACGCTCAGGATCGACATGAGACACCTGAACGCTGCGATACTGACGTTGGGACTGTCGCTTGCCATCGGCGGGAATCCCCCTGAAGCTCCTGCGCAGGAGACTCTTCTTCTCGAGGCGGAAGCGTTCGCCGATCCGGGCGGCTGGGTGATCGATCAGCAGTCGATGGACCACATGGGATCGCCCTACCTGATGGCCCACGGCCTCGGGCGTCCCGTGGAAGACGCGAAGACGTCGGTGAAGTTCGTCGAGTCGGGCGTCTATCGAGTCTGGGTGCGCACTCGTGACTGGGTCGGCCCGTGGAAGACCGCCGGAACGAAACCCTCGATGCTGGCCGAGGGTTTCCCCGGTCGTTTCCAGCTGCTCGTCGACGGCAAGCCGCTGGCGGCGGAGTTCGGCACGGGGCAGGCGACCTGGCATTGGCAGGCCGGCGGTCGGGTCGCGATCGACGCGGGGCGGGAGATCTCGCTGGCTCTACACGACGTGACAGGATTCAACGGCCGCTGCGACGCGATCGTTCTCACGCGGAACGACGACCTCGTCCCCCCGAACGATCGAGAGTCGATGGAGTCGTTCCGACAGAGGCTGCTGGGCACGGACCGCGCGGTCGCGGACGGAGGAAGATACGACCTGGTCGTCGTGGGAGGCGGCATCGCGGGGATCTGCTCGGCGATCAGCGCGGCTCGCGCCGGCGCGACGGTGGCGTTGATACAGAATCGACCCGTGCTCGGGGGAAACAACAGCTCCGAGGTGCGCGTCGGCCTGTCCGGCCTGATTCGCCAGAAGCCGTACACCGAGCTGGGCAATCTGGTGGACGAGATCGACCCTGTGGGTCACTGGACGCTGTGGGACGCGAAGAAGAACCCCGACTCGCCGCGTAGCAGGGAAGTTCTCGACATCATCAGGAAGCACCCCGAGAAGAAGATCCACAACGCCGGTCCGGCGTCGAACTACGGCGATGACAAGAAGCTCGAGGCCGTGCTCGCGGAGCCGAACATCGAGCTGTTCCTCTCCACGCACGTCAACGAAGTCGCCATGGACGGCCGCGTGATCACAGCGATCGTCGGTCAGGATATTCGCAGCGGAAAACGAACGAGGATACACGGCAGAGTGTTCGCCGACTGCACGGGAGACGGCAATCTCGGATTCCTCGCCGGCGCCGACTTCAGACAGGGCAGAGAGTCGAAGGCGGCAACGCGAGAGGGCCTCGCGCCCGAGACGGCGGACGAGCTGACGATGGGCACTTCGATGCAGTGGTACAGCCGCAGCGTCGAAGGAGCCTCCCCCTTCCCGGAGCACCTACCCTGGGCCGTGCGCTTCGACGACCGCACGGCCGTCAAGACGACGAAAGGGGACTGGAACTGGGAGACCGGTGCCGATCGCGACTCGGTCCGCGAGATCGAACGGATCCGTGACTACGCGCTGCGCGTGATCTTCGGCAACTGGTCCGTGCTCAAGAATCACCCCAGGTTCAGAGCGAAGTTCGCCGCTCGCGAACTCGCGTGGATTGCATACATCGGCGGCAAGCGCGAATCGCGCCGCCTGCTCGGAGACGTGATCCTGAAGCAGCAGGACATCGTGAACGCCACTCCGTACCCCGACGCGTCCGTGACGACCACTTGGACCATCGACCTGCACTATCCGAAACGGCCGAAATGCGCCTGCGACGCGTTCCAGTCCGAGGCCAGACATCTGAAGATCAAGCCGTACCCGATCCCGTACCGCTGCCTGTACTCCCGAAACGTCGAGAACCTGCTGCTCGCCGGACGCAATATCAGTGTGACCCACGTGGCGCTCGGAACCGTACGCGTGCAGCGAACGACGGGCATGATGGGCGAGGTCGTCGGCATGGCCGCGGCGATCTGCCGGAAGCACGCGTGCAAGCCTCGCGACGTGTACGAGCACCATCTGGAAGAACTCCGCGCGATGATGCGGGCTGGCGTGCCAGCTCGTGCAGCCGGATCTCGTCGGTAAACGCGCGACAGGGGGCTCCGGAGCACCCCCGCGAGGCCGAGACGCCGCGTCGATGGCGAGTCAAAACGAAACCGAGCCCCGAAATCGGAGCCCGGTGAGGAATTCGAATTGGCTGCTCGGTCTATCGCGTCGCGACCGCCTCACCGACGCGCTGGTACTCGAGCGCGGCGCTGACGAAATCGCGGAAGAGCGCGTGCGCCTGGACCGGTCGCGACTGGAATTCCGGGTGGAATTGGCACGCGACGAACCACGGGTGGTCGCGGACCTCGAAGATCTCGACGAGCTGATCGTCCGGCGACACCCCGGCGAACACGGCACCACGCGCTTCGAAGCGCTCGCGGTACTCGTTGTTAAACTCGAAGCGGTGTCGGTGGCGTTCGTGCACGAGATCCTCGTCGTAGGCGCCGTGAGCACGCGTCCCCGGCGTCACGCGACACGGATAGGCGCCGAGACGCATCGTGCCGCCCTTCTCGGTGACGTCCTCTTGCGTCAGCATCAGGTGGATCACCGGATCGGGCGTTTCCTCCTCGAACTCGGTCGAGTGCGCCGACTGAAGGCCGAGGACGTTGCGCGCGAACTCGATCGACGCGCACTGCATGCCCAGGCAGATGCCGAGGAACGGAATCCGGCTCTCGCGCGCGTAGCGGATCGCTTCGATCTTGCCTTCGATACCGCGGTCGCCAAAACCGCCCGGCACGAGAATCGCCCGCGAGCCGCCGAGGTGCCGTTCGGCGCCGTCGCGCTCGATGTCCTCGGAGCGCACGCGCCGGACGCGGACCCGGGCCTCCTGCTCGGTGCCGGCGTGCGTGAGCGCCTCGTAGATCGACTTGTACGCGTCGGTCAGCTCGATGTACTTGCCGACGATGGTCACCTCGGTCTCGTACTTCGGCGAGATCACGCGGTCGACCATGCCCTTCCACTCGGTCAGGTCGCCGCTGCCCCGCGGCAGTCCGAGCTGGTCGAGGATGATACCGTCGAGCCCCTGCTCGCGAAGCACGAGCGGCACCTCGTAGATCGAGAAGTCGACGTCCTTCTCGACGATCACCGAATCGAACTGCACGTTGCAGAAGAGCGCGATCTTCTTGCGGATATCGTCCTGGATCTCCTGCTCCGTGCGGCAGATCAGGACCTGCGGCAGGATACCGATCTCGCGCAGCCGCCCGACGGAGTGCTGCGTCGGCTTCGTCTTCACCTCACCCGACGCGCTCAGATACGGCAGCAGCGTCAGGTGGATGAACATGACGTTGCCCGGTCCCTCTTCGAGACCGAACTGCCGGATCGCCTCGAGGAACGGCAGGCCCTCGATATCGCCCACCGTGCCGCCGATCTCGCTGATAACGACGTCGACATCAGGAGTCGCCGCCGTGCGGATCGCGCTCTTGATCTCGTCGGTGATGTGCGGCACGACCTGCACGGTCGAGCCGAGGTAGTCGCCGCGACGCTCCTTGGAGATGACCTCGTTGTAGATCTTCCCCGTCGTGTAGTTCGAGTCGCGCGTCAGCTTCGCATTCGTGAACCGCTCGTAGTGCCCGAGGTCGAGGTCGGTCTCGGCGCCGTCCGTGGTGACGTAGACCTCACCGTGCTGGTACGGGCTCATCGTCCCCGGATCGACGTTGATATACGGATCGAGCTTCTGCAGCGCGACCCGCAGGCCGTGGCTCTCCAGCAGCAACCCGATGGCTCCGGACGTCAGTCCTTTTCCCAACGAGGACACGACGCCACCGGTGACAAAAATGTATTTCGGCATCAATCGACCGTCTTTCCACTCGTTTGCGACAGGACCGGCTGCATCAGGCCGCCTGCTTCCCGTCGCATCACTCCTCTTCCAACACAGCCCGTCAAACGACGGCCATGGCTGTTCACCAACCGAATCACATCACCGAGAGCAACCCGCTCGATCACCCTTCTGTTCCGCTTGCGCCGCGACGAACCGTTCGTACTCTTCCGGCGTGTCGATTCCGAGATGCTCGCCGCTCGCGACGGCAGCCCGGATCACGTAGCCACCTTCGAGCGCCCGCAGCTGCTCGAGGCGCTCGCGGGACTCGAGCTCGGTCGGCGGCAACGACGCGTAGTGCAGCAGAAACTCCCGCCGGTACGCGTAGACTCCGATGTGCTGCCACCAAGAGACGCCCGCGTCGTCGAGGCCGGCCGCATCGGTCCACGGCACGGGCGCACGGCTGAAGTAGACCGCGCGTCCATCCGCCGCCAGGACGGCCTTAACGATGTTCGGATCGCGGAACCCGTCGATGTCGCCGCGCGGCGCGACGAGCGTTGTCATGACCACCGCCGACTCGCCGTCACTCGGCTCACGGCCGGACGCGCGATCGAAGAGACCGACGAGCCGCATCACGTCGTCGTGCGTGATCAGCGGCTCATCGCCCTGGATGTTGACGATGATCTCGTCGTCGAGATCGGCAGCGACCTCCGCGACCCGATCGGTCCCGGAGCGATGCTCGACGGATGTCATGCGAACGTCCGCTCCGAACGAGCGGCACGCCTCGAGCACCTCGTCGCTATCGGTCGCGATGACGACGCGCGAAACGCCGGGGCAGCCGACGACACGCTCCCAAACGTGCTGCACCAGGAACTTCCCGGTCGCGTCGGCCAAGACCTTGCGGGGGAAGCGCCGCGACCCGAGTCGAGCGGGTATGACGACGGCTGCTGTCCTCGCAAGGGCGCTCAAGGTAGACTCTCCCTCGCGCCGCGAAGGGTTCCCGGCAGCGCGCGGGCACGCGCGACTCCCGGGCGCCGGACACGACGCTTCGGAACCTGCCCTCGCCCCTGCATCGGCAGCGCATCCGCTGACCAGTACAGGACTTACGAGCGCCCTACGAGGACGTTCGAAGCACGTGGGCCGGTAAAGGACACAAGCTATCAAGCGCCCGAGGGCTTGTCAAATGCCAGCAGGAGGAGGCGGCCGAGGAGGCTCGAAGCCCGGGTCGAGGGACGGCGCGAAAACCGGTCGGGAGCCCGCCCCCGGCCCCGCGGGGGGCCGCCGCATCATAGCGCACGATGTGACGGAGGACGCGCGTCGCGCGCAGATCGAGCTCCAGGAGCGGCTCGCGGCCGCGCTCGGCCCGCTCGCCGACGCGTTGCGCTGGCAGCGCGGAGAGAACGTCCACCTGACGCTCCACTTCCTCGGCGACGTCGAGAGGCGCCTCGTCTCGGAGCTGACCGCGGCGCTTGAACGCGCCGCCCGCGACCGCGAGCCGTTCGAGGTGCGCATCGAGGACATCGGCGTGTTCCCCGACGCCCGACGTCCGCGCGTCCTGTGGGCCGGCATCGCCGCGACGACCGGCCTCGACGAGCTTCATCGCGCGGTCGGCGCCGAGCTCGAAGGTCTCGGCTTCCCTCTCGAAACGCGCCCGTTCCACCCGCACCTGACGCTCGCGTACGCGCGGCGAGGACAATCGCCGCGGCGCTTGCGAGACGTCGGCGCCGCGATCAGTGCCTGCGAGGTCGGCGAGATCGCCGCGTTCCCGGTCACTCGAATCAAGCTGTACCGCAGCGATCTGCGCCCTGACGGTCCCGGTGTACGAGCCGCTGGCGGACGCGCCTCTCGCAGTGCAGTGAGCGGATCTCGACGTCCCACCGAGCTTCGTTGATCCGGGCCGATGGCCGCAGTATCGTCAATTGCAGCCAGCCAACATCCGACGCGAAGGAGTCGTATCGATGGGTTTCCCTCGCATCCTCGCGGCGACCGCGGTCTGCCTCGCTCTCGGCGTTCGCCCCGTGCTGGCGATCGACTGCGATGACGACGGCGTCGACGACTCGGCACAGATCGCCGCCGATCCGACGCTCGACTGCAATCGCAACGGACTGCTCGACTCCTGCGATCTCGATGAGCCGCGGATCGCTTTCCCACCGCCGATCGAGGCGGGATTCGACGGCGACGCTGGCGGCCTGTGGACGGCCGACCTCGATGGCGACGGCGGCCGCGACCTCCTCGCGGACACGGGCGGCCCCGAAGGTCTCCGGGTGCTCCGCGATGGCGGCGACGGGACCTTCACCGCCGACGGTCACGTCCCCGACGCGGCCCCCGGTGAGGCCTGGCAGCGCCTCGATGTCGCGGTGGCCGACTTCGACGGCGACGGCGACGCCGACGTCGCATCGATCGGCGTCGGACGCCGCGAGGTCCGCATCGCGTTCGGGAGGCGGGACGGCCCGTTCGAGGCCGGCTCGAGCATCGGCACGGGCGCGACGCTGCCGCGCGTGATCGCGGCCGCGAACGTAGACGGAGCGGGCGGCGTCGACCTCGTCGTCGGCGCGGGCTCGGATGTCCTCGTCTACCTCGGCCGCGGGGACGGCACGTTCGAGCCGCCGCGACGCGTCGACTCCGAGCGAGCGGACCCGGCGGAGAACCTGGTCGCCGCTGACTTCGACGGCGACGGTGACGACGATGTCGCCGTGGTCTTCTCCAGGGACGACCGCATCCTCGTCTACACCGCCGCGGACGGAGGCGCGCTGACCGACGTCGTCACGATCCCGGTCGGCGTCGTGTACGACCTCGCGGCCGGCGACCTCGACGGTGACGGCGCGGCCGAGCTCATCGTCGCACAACACGGCAACCCGCTGCCCGCCGCCGTGGTGTACCGGCGCGAGACCGACGGGCGGTTCACGAGCGGTCGGCCGATCGGCTCGCAGGAATCGACGACCACGCAGCGGGTCGCGGCGGACGACTTCGACGGCGACGGCACGGTGGACCTCGCCGGAATCACGTTCGACGGCTGGTGCGAGTATCCGACCGGCGCGATCTGGGTGCTGCGCGGCGCCGGCGTGTCCCGGCTCGATCCCCCCGTCGCCGAGTTCCCCCGCCAGCCGCTGTTCGTGCCCCTCGCGTCTCGCGCCACGGGAATGGCGACGGCCGACTTCGACCGCGACGGGCGCGCGGACATCGCGATTCTGCGCGCGGCCGGCACGGAGGGCACGCGGTCGGCGCTCGAGGTGCGGCTCAGTCGCGTCGGGTTCGACAGCGCCGACTGCAATGACGACGGAGTCCCGGACGAGTGTCAGCTCACCGGACGCGACTGCGACGGCAACGGCGTCCCGGACGAGTGCCAGCTCGTCAACGGCGACGCGGACGGCAACGGCCTCCTCGACGCGTGCGATCGCGATTGCGACGAGGACGGCGAGGCGGACCACATCGAGCTGGAAAACGGCGCCGAGGACTGCAACGCGGACGGCGTCCCGGACGAGTGCCAGCTCGCGACGCTCGATCGCGACCAGAGCGGCGCGCTCGACGAGTGCGAGATCGCGGCGGACCCGAGCGTCGACTGCAATCGCAACGGCGTGCCGGATGAGGTCGATCTGCGCGACGAGCTGCGGCTGCGGTCGTCGCCGTCGCCGCTGTTCGGCCCGTCGGCGCACGGCGCGGCGCTCGTCGATCTAGGTGTCGACGGCTCGGTCGGGCTCGCGGTGGTCGCCGGAGGCGGCTGTTGTCCGCTGCGCGAGACCTCCCTGCGCCTCTACGCATGGCGCGACGGCGCGTTCACGCCGCTCGGCGTCGGCGCGCGTCTGCCGGCTCCGGCGAGCCTTCGCGTGGCGGACTTCGACCGCGACGGCCTCGACGACCTGATCCTGCTCGAGTGGCCGGAGTACTGCCGCGGCGCGGTGCACCTCCAGGTCGTGCCGGCGCTCGCCCCCGGGCAGTTCGGGACGCCGGTCGAGTTCGTCGTCGAAGCGAACGGCGGCGATTTCGCCGTCGCGGACTTCGACCGCGACGGCGTGCCGGACGCCGCGGTGCTCACGGGCGAGTGGCGCGAGCCGGGAGCGGTGCGCGTCCTGTCGGGCGCCGACGGCTTCCTGGTCGCCGCCGATCTGCCGCTGCCGCGCACGCCGACCGCGATCGACGCGGCAGATCTCGACGGCGACGGCGACATCGACCTCGCGGTCGCGGTCCTCGGGAGCGATCTGATCGGAGCGAACGGAGTGGCACACGTGTTCCTCAACGATGGCTCCGGCGACTTCGATGCCGGTCCCACGCTGCTGGCGCCGAGGTCGGTGAGCGACGTGCTCGCAGCGGATTTCGACGACGACGGTGTCGTCGATCTCGCGCTCCACGGTCTGTCCTGGGACTCGCTCGGAGGTGAGGAGACGGCGGCGGTTCGAATCCACCGCGGCGCGGGAGACGGGACGTTCGCTGCGGGCGGGGAGATCGTGCAGAACACGTACGCCGGCCGGATCGTCGCAGCGGACTTCGACGCGGACGGGCGAACCGATGTCGCGATCGCCGCCGGCTGGAACGCGGACCCGGACACCGAGCCGAACTCGATCGTCGCCAGCGTGCACCTCCGCCGGAGCGCCCTGGAGTACGCGGAGCCGCGCCACTGGCTCGTCGGCGGTGAAACGACGCGCGCTCTTCTGGCGCACGACTTCGACGGCGACGGCCTGCCGGAGCTCGCGGTCGGCGCGGAGTACCTCGGGCGGCTCACGGTCCTCGCCAATCGCGGCGGCGGCGCATTCGCGGCGCCGATCGTCGACTCCGTGTCCACCGACAGAGGCGTCAGCCGACTCGTCCCCGGCGACCTCGACGGCGACGGTCGCGACGAGTTCGTCGCGGTCTACTGGTCTGTCGAGGAGGTCAGCGTCCTGCGGCGGCGCGGAGGCGACGGGCTCGTCACGGTTCAGGACATCGCCGTCGCGGGCTTCGCGCGATCCGTTCTGCTGACGACCGTCGACGCGGATCCGTGGCTCGACGCGGTCCTCGCGACCACGTCGGGACTGTACCTGTTGCGCGGCCGAGGCGACGGGCGCCTGTCGCCCCCGGAGGTCGTACTCGAGACGGAAGACCTCGTCCACACGGTCACCGGCGACTTCGATGGCGACGGCGACACCGACATCGTCGCGACGGTCGTGGCGACGCTCGCGCTGTTCGAGGGAGACGGCGCCGGTGGGTTCGCGCCACCGGTGACGGTCTGGGAACGGGACCGCTGGCCGACGAGCCTGGTCGCCGCGGACGTCAACGGCGACGGGATGACCGACCTCGCGGCCGCCCGCTTCACCGACAACCGCACGCGACTCGAGGTGCACCTCGCGCCGGATTTCGCGGCGGTCCCGCTCGGAATCGGGGTGGCCCCGTTCGTGACGAGCCTCGCGGCCGGCGACGCCGACGGGGACGGAGCCGCCGAGCTGGCGATCGCCTCGGGGCAGGGTGGCATCGCCGTGGTCGGCATCGACGAAGGCGGCGCCCTTGTCGAGCACGCGCGCATCGAGGCCGTGTCGTTCGGCTGGCCGGTCGCGTTCGCCGACCTGCGCGGCGACGGGCGTGACGATCTCCTCGCGGGCGGCACCGATCACGTCTGGCTCGCCGAGAACACGTCGCGCGACGGCGTTTCCTTCGCGCCGGCGCGGCCGATCGGCGCGTCGTCCGACGGCGCGTCGCTGCTCTTCGCGGCCGACATCGACGGCGACGGCGACCGCGAGATCGTGTACCACGGCGACATCGCGGAGGGCGCGGACGCGCTCGTCACGATCGTCAACGACAGCGCCCCGACGAGCTTCGACGTCGACGGCGACGGCCTGCCGGACGAGTGCCTGCCGGGGCGAGACTTCCAGCGCGGCGACGCCGACGCGAACGGCCGGCGTGACATCACCGACGCCGTCAGGGTCCTGCTCTTCCTGTTCGCTGGCGAGGCGCCGCCGCCGTGTACGAAGGCGGCGGATGCGAACGACGACGGCGTGCTCGACATCGCCGATCCGATCTACACGCTCGAGTTCCTCTTTCTGGGCGGGAGGGCGCTGCCGGAGCCGCTCGGCTGCGGTCGGGACCGGACGGCCGACGCGCTCGGGTGCGAAGCGTTCGATCCCTGCGGCGCGTGAGCTCGCACCATGCCCCGCCAGCGGGTGCAGACGGTTTACACGTTGCCCCTCCTGTGCTCGCATGAAAGTCGCCCTCGCCGGAACCCGACGGCCGACGGGCTGCACTGCGCCCGGATCGCGGGCCTGACGACGAGGATTCTTCCATGCGCAAGACTCTGATGATTCTGCTGGTGGCAACCGTCGCGTGCTGCGCTGCACCGGCGACGTCGGCCCTCGCCGCCGATGCGAGCGATGTCGACATGGACCAGCGCACGAAGGAGCTGCAGGAGCTGCGCTTCGGCATGTTCATCTGCTGGTCGTTCAGCACGTTCTCGGGGCGTGAGTGGACGCGCGGCGTCGAGAGCGTCGACTTCTTCAAGGCGACGGGCTGCGACACCGACCAATGGTGTCGCACCGCCAAGGAAGCCGGGATGGGCTACATCCTCTTCCTGACCAAGCACCACGACGGCTTCTGTCTCTGGGACACGCGCACGACCGACCGCAAGGTGACCCGCAGCCCGCTCGGCGTCGACGTTCTCGCTCGCGTGCGGAAGTCCTGCGACAAGTACGGCATCCGCCTGGCCCTCTACTTCTCCGAAGGCGAGTGGCGGTGGCCCGGCCCGCGCCAGCAAAACGGCGGCGGGATCGACCCGGCGATGAAGAAGGCGCAGCTGAAGGAGCTGCTGACGCAGTACGGTCCGATCGAATACATCTGGTTCGACCACGCGATCGGCACCGGAGGGCTGTCGCACGCCGAGACGATCGCCTGGTGCAAGAAGCTCCAGCCCGGGTGCTTCATCGGCTTCAACCACGGCGACCAAGCCGGCTCGGACATCCGCCTGGGAGAGCTGGGACGCCCGGGCCCGCTCCACGATCAGCGCGCCGCGGGCCCTCACATGCGCGACGCGCCGAGCAAGTCGTACCGTCTGGCCGAGTTCACCTATCCCATCCTGCCTCCCCACAAGGGCGGGGCGATGTGGTTCTATTCGCTGCCGAAGCACGACAACCTCTGCAAGCCCGCCGAGAAGATCTACGCCGACTACCTCGGCGCGAAGCGGTACGGCAACATCTTCTCGCTGGACGTCGGGCCGATGCCCTCCGGAAAGCTACGACCGATCGACGTGAGAACCTTGCAGAAGGTCGGCCACTACATCCGCGGCAAGATCGAGCTGCCGCTGCCCGCGAGCCAGGGCAAGAAGGCGACGGCGTCCAGCACCTGGCAAGCGAACAAGGGCTTCGGGCCGTCCGCTGCGTTCGACGGCAATCGCCACACGCGCTGGGGAGCGGCAGAGAACTCTCGCAACGGCTGGCTCGAGGTCGATCTCGGCAAGCCGACGGTCATCGGTCGTGCGGTGATCGACGAGGGCAGCTGGAGTCGCGTCCAGCGATACGCTCTGGAGTATCAGCGCGGAGAGCTCTGGAAGCCGATCGCCACCGGCACGACCCTCGGACCGCGAAAGGAGCTGAAGTTCAAGCCGGTCAGTGGACAGCGCTTCCGTCTGAACGTGCTCGAGGCGAACGAGGTGCCGACGATCCTCGAGCTCGAGCTGTGGGCAGACGAGAAGCCGTGATGGACGATCGAGAAGCCGAGGCGAATCTCTCCACCGTCGAGCCATGAGCATGAAGCGCCGGACACGACCCGCAGTCCTGATTGCCATCTCCCTCCTGATCGCCGCGACCACCCGCGTCCCCGGCGCGGAGATCCGAGCCGGCCTGGCACAGACCGACATCACCCCGCCGATCGGCGGCAAGACGACGGGCTACCGTTCGGCGCCACCGACGGACGGCGTCCACGATCCGTTGTCCGCGCGCGTCTTGATCTTGAAGTCGGAGCAGACGACCGTCGCGATCGTGTCGTGGGATCTTTGCATCGCCAACTCACCGTGGCTTCACGAGCAGGTGACGAGTCTGGGCATCGACCGCCTGTTGCTGATGAACACCCACACGCACGCCGGGCCGGATTTCGATCAGAAGGACTTTCCGTCGCCGGATGAACCCTGGCGACAGACGATCGAGAAGCGGGTGCTCGAAGCCATCAGGACGGCTCAGGGGAAGCTGTTTCCGGCATTCTTCGCCGCCGGCTCCGGTAGCATCAAGCTCGGCTACAACCGCCTCGTTCGCCAACCGGAAGGCCATGCGATCACGCACTTCGAGAACCCGGAGCGGATTCCGTACGGCCCCGTCGACCCGACCGTCGGCGTGATCCGCCAGACCGACGAGAGCGGGGCCACTCGCGCCGTTCTCGTCGCGTACGCGTGCCATCCGGTCGTGCTCGGGCCGCGAAACGCCAAGATCTCCGCGGACTATCCGGGCGTCCTCCGCAACCTCGTCGAGGAGCACGTCGGCAAGGAGCACGTCGGCAAGGAGGCGATGTGCATCTTCATCCAGGGTTGCGCCGGCGACATCAATCCTCTCGCGATGGCCCGATCGGACACACGAGAGGACGACTTCGCCGTCGTCGAGCGGACGGGCGAGCTCCTCGCCGACGAAGTGATCCGCGTGCTCGGCCGCATGCAAACGACGAAGGGGAGCTCGGAGCAGCTCGTGAGCTCGTCCTCGCTGATCACGGTCGCGAACCGTTGGAACTCGGATGAGACCGTGCCCCTGGGGGTGACGTCCCTCCTCCTCAACGGGGAGATCGGCGTCGTCACGCTGCCGGGAGAGCCCTTCCACAAGTTCCAGGTCGACCTCCGCGAACGCGCGGGACTTCCCCACGCGTTCGTCTTCGGCTACTGCAGCAACGGGCCGTACCGCTGGCCGGCGTACCTGCCCGACATCTGCTCGGCTGCACGCGGCGGCTACGGCGCCAGCGATACGACTCGCGCCGAGGTCGGCGCCGGCGAGCGGCTGCTCGACCGCGGCCTCGTACAGCTCTACACGCTGCGCGGGCGACTCAAGGCGAAGGCGCAAAGGCATACTCACGAGTAGCCGTCGCCACGCCTTGCCCCACCTGAACGCGTTCGCCACAATGCGGGCGTGGGCTGGCTGACCGCTTCGCGGCAGCTCGACTCGGCTCGCTGACTCCGCCTCTCGATCCAAGCGAGGAGAACTCCCGATGTCGACGGCATCGTTTCTGCTGGCGCTCTCCGTGTCGACGGCGCTCACCGCGAATCCTCCCGACGTCGCGACGTTTCGCTCAGCGCAGCCGATCTGGCCGCAGGGTCGAGAGACCGAGAAGAACCTGTTCGTCGGCTTTCGCGCCTCGTTCTACACGCCGATCATCTTCAGGGTTGCGGAGCGGACTCGCGCCCCGGTCGTGCTGCGCGTCGCCGCGCACTGCGCGTACCGCGCGTTCGTCAACGGCGAGTACGTCGGCTGCGGCCCGGCGCGCGCGGGACACGGCTACTACCGCGTCGACGAGTGGGACCTGACCGACCGCCTGGTCGCCGTGGAGCGCCTAGACCGCAACATCGTCGCGATCGAGGTCGCGGGCTACAACGTCAACAGCTTCGACCTCCTCGACCTGCCCTCGTTCGTGCAGGCCGAGATCGTCGCATCCGGCGCCGCACCGAACGGAGCCGCTGCCGTGGTCGCGTCGACGCAGCCGCACGATCGAGACGTCAAGGGGTTGCGCTTCACGGCCGGCATCCTCGATGAGCGCGTGCAGAAGACGCGGCGCTACAGCTTTCAGCGGCCGTTCTCCGAGGTGTATCGCTTGCGGGCGGATCACGCCGCCTGGCGCCGCCGAATCGACGCCCCGCTCGGGCCGGTCGCGTGCGCACTGACCGAACCGAAAGCGCTCCTGCCGCGCCGCGTCCCCTATCCGACGTTCCGCCTGCGTCCTGCCGTGCGCGACGTGTCGGCCGACGTCGTGCGCGTCGACCCGAAGACCCGTCCGAAGTGGCGCGACCGCGCGCTGACCGCGATCGGCCCGAAACTCGGCGGCTTCCCCGAGGCCGAGCTCGAGGCCGTGCCGACGAAGGTCCTGCAGCAGGTCGTCACGATCGAGAGGAAGCCGGTCGACCGACCGTTGACGCCGCAGAGTCGCTGGACGCTCGGTGCCGGTTCGCGCCGCGTCCTCGATCTCGGCACGAACCTGACCGGCTTCATCGGCGCCCACGTCGAATGCGCCGAGAAGACGCGCTTCCTCGTCGTGTTCGACGAGATCCTGTCGCCGCAGGGCGACGTGGACTTCAAGCGCCTGGCGTGCGCGAACGTCGTCGAGTGGAACCTCGTTCCGGGCACGTACGACCTGGAGTCGTTCGCGCCGTACACCGCGCGCTATCTCGCCCTCCTCGTGCTCGAGGGGCGCTGCGAGGTCTCGGACGTCCACCTGCGCGAGTATGTCAACCCCGACGTGTGGGAGGCGCACTTCGCGTCGAGCGATCCGCGCCTGAGCTGGCTCTTCGACGCCGGCCGCGAGACCTACGCGCAAAACGCGGTCGACGTGTTCATGGACTGCCCGTCCCGCGAACGCGCCGGGTGGCTGTGCGACAGCTTCTTCACCGCGCGTGCGGCGCTGGACCTCGGCGGGGACACGGTCGTCGAGCAGAACTTCTTCGAGAACTTCCTGCTGCCGGAGTCGTTCAAGCACCTTCCGGACGGCATGCTGCCGATGTGCTACCCGGCCGATCACTACGACGGGGTCTTCATCCCGAACTGGGCCCTGTGGTTCGTCGTCGAGCTCGAGGAGTACGCGGCCCGCAGCGGCGATCGACGCATGGTCGCCGCCCTCGAGAAGAAGGTGATGCGTCTGTTCGAGTACTTCCGCCCGTTCCGCAACAGCGACGGCCTGCTCGAGAAGCTCGAGGGCTGGGTATTCGTCGAGTGGTCTGCAGCCAATCGGTTCGTCCAGGACGTCAACTACCCGAGCAATATGCTGTTCGCCGGAGCGCTCGACGCCGCCGCCCGCATGTACGGCCGCGCCGAGCTCGCCAAGGACGCCGCGAAGATCCGCGACACGATCCGCAAGCAGTCGTGGAACGGTCGATTCTTCCGCGACCACGCCGTGCGCAACGGAAACGAGCTGAAGATCCTCGACGACCAGACGGAGGTCTGTCAGTACTTCGCGTTCTTCTTCGGCCTCGCCACGCCGAAGTCGCACCCGGAGCTCTGGAAGAAGCTCGTCGACGACTTCGGCCCCGATCGCGCGAAGACTGGCGCCCACGCCTCGGTCCACGCGGCGAACTCGTTCATCGGCAATATGCTGCGCTTCGAGATCCTGTCGCGATACGGACATGGCCAGCAGATCCTCGACGAGTCGATCGGGTACCTCCTGTACATGGCCGACCGCACTGGAACGCTGTGGGAGAATGTGCAGCCGCACGCGAGCTGCAACCACGGCTTCGCGTCGCACATCGTCCACACGCTCTACCGCGACGTGCTCGGCGCGTACGAGATCGACAGCGTGCGCAAGAGAATCGTGCTGCGCTTCTCCGACCTGAAGCTCGATTGGTGCGAGGGGCACATCCCGCGGCCCGGCGGCGCGGTCAGCCTGCGATGGCGTCGCGACGGCAAGCGCCTCTTGTGGCGCCTCGATGCGCCGGCGGGCTACACGATCGAGGTCGACAACCGTACGGGGCTGGAGCTCGTGCGGCAGTAGCGGCGCGCCCGCACCGGCGCGGACGAGAGCTTGGTGCCGTGTTTCGCAAATATCTGTGCGTATCGAGCGAGCAGATTCGTTCGCTGGC
>CAYMRB010000033.1:0-37955 GCA_964392615.1 uncultured Planctomycetia bacterium
GGCGATCGATGTTGTGCTCGGCCGCCTCCTGGTTCTCCGGCACCTTGAAGCCGCTGCGCTTGTTCGGGATCTCCGCCTGGAAGTACACCCCGAGCTCGTCGGCCGCCTGAAACGCCGCTTCCGGCGGACACCACGAGTGAAAGCGGTAGTGGTTGAGACCGTACGACCGGGCGATCGACAGGACGCGCATCCAACCGGCCTTGTCCATGGGCGGATAGCCGGTCAGCGGGAACAGGCAGCAGTCGTTCTTGCCGCGCAGGAAGATCGGACGCCCGTTGATCAGGAAGCGGTTTCGCTGCGCCTTGAACTCGCGCATGCCGAAGCGGACGATCCGCTGATCGCGGTGTGAGACGCCGCCGGCCGTCGACTCGAGAACGAGCTTCAGGCGCTGCATCGCCGGCTGAAACTCGTCCCACAGCGGTACGTCGTCGCCCAGCTCGTAGGTGAGCTCGACGGGCGTTTCCCGCTCGGAGGCGTCGATCTTGAACGATCGCGCCGGGAACGTCGCCGGCTCGGTGACGTTGTAGCTCTCGCACTCCGCCGTCACGCGCCCGGATGCTGCACGTCCCGTGATGTTGCCGATCGTCGCGCGAACGACCGCAAGCTTCTTCACGACGTCGGGGTAGACCTGCACATCGTCGAGCCAGACCGGCGCCGTGGCGCGGAGCTCGATCCTCCCGACGATGCCGTTCCAATTGGTCTGCGTGCGCTCATCGACCGCGTGGGCCGGACCGACCGGTGGCAGCTTGGCGTTGTCGACCAGCACCGTGAGCGTGTGCTCACCCGGCGCCATCGCCTTCGTGAGGTCGAAGAGCTGCGGGGCGCTCAGGGTGTCCTCCGCGCCGCAGAACGTGCGATCGACCCAAACCCGCGTCGTCTTGGTGCGCTCCAGGAGCAGCGTGATGCGCTTGCCGCTCCAGGCAGCGGGGATCACGACACGGCGCTGATACCAGGCGGGTCCCTTCCAGTACCAGACGCGCGACAGCCGATCGACGCGCTTCTCGTTCTGCTCGATGCCCTTGTGGTTCTCGTCGGTGGTGCCCGGCAGCGTGACCGCGTCGTTCAGCTCGCGCGCGAACCACTTCTGCTCGACGCCGACGTCTTCCGGATCGAGCTGAAAGCGCCAGGTTCCAGCTAGCGAGATCGCGCCATCTTGCGCTAGCGCGGGCTCCGCGCAGCCCATCGACAGCACGCCGCACAGCAGCGCTCGAACGAGAGCTCTGTTCATTCCTCTACGGGCTCCGCTTCCCCTTCGGCGCCTTGCCGGTACTCGGAGCAGGTCGGACCTTCGGGCGAAGACGAAGGGTCACCTTCGTCCCGACGTCAGGAAGCTCGGTCGCGTCGATCTGCCACATGAGCAAGCCATCGGCGTGGCCGTGAATGCCCGGCAGGCAAAGCAGCTCGTCGCCGAACGTCGAGATGGAGATCACGTTGCCGCTCAAGTCGCTGAGGTACTTGCGCGGTCCCGGATCGTCACCCACGAGCCGCGACCCGGCAAAGACGAACGTGCGAGGGAACTCGACGCCGCTCGCATCGTCGGGATCCTCATGCGACGGAGCGATGAAGTCGCCGATGGGGCGCTCGGCGACCTTGCCGTCCCGCCCCTTGAACACGAGGAGTACGTCCACCGGATCACCCTTCGGAGGCACGTCGATCCACCGCCTCCCCTGCTCGCCGATCGGCTTGCGCATCGCGGGGTTGCCCGACTGCGCGCCGAGCAGCAGGAGCGCCGTGTGGACGTGTATCGCCTTCGCGTCGATCACGACGATCGACTCGTGCTCCTTGCTGTCCTTCGTGCACGCGACCAGCTCGAGGGATCCCTCGTCGAGACAGATGAAGCCTGCGACATCGACGCAGCGCTCTCGGAAATCGATCACCACCCCCGGAAGCTTGACGTTCTCGCGCACCGGTTCGGACGCCCGCGCCGACTTCTTCGATGGCGCAGGAGCCGTGTCGGTGGACGTGGCACCGCCCGCGGTATCGATGACCGGGTCAGCCCCCGTCATCTGCAGCCGCCGATGCTTCACCGACAGGATCAGCGCGGTAACGGCCGACGCGCACAGCCGAGGATCGGCGGCGAAGTCCTGCGGGTTGTTGTCCCGGTTGGGCTGGTAGTAGAACGTCCCTTCGGGGCATTGGGCCAAGGCGAAATGCCAGCGGTTGTAGTCGAGCAGCTTGCGGAACATCGCCGGGTCCGGCAAAGCTCCGAGCGCCGTCCACGCCATGCCGAGAAGCGGCGAGCCGTGCGTGTCGGGGAAGGTTTGAGGGTTGTGGCCGATGCAGCGGGCGTTCATCAGAGCCGCGCGTCGATAGGCCTCACCGCCCACGGGGCTGAGGTAATGCGCCAACGACGAGGCTCCCGTGCGTCCCATGTCGGCGTAGGCGGGGTTGTTCCTGCCGCCGTCCTTGTACCAGACGTACCCGATCACGTTCGTGCCGCGGTCGACGAACTCGTGCGTCGCCCGGAGCTTCTCTTCGTCGACCTGCAGACCGCAGCGAAGCATCAGCGCCCATGCCATCTTCGCTTGCATCGTGATGATGTTGATGGCGCCGTATCCGTTCCCACCCAGCCGGTGAGCGGGTCGATGCCCCCAGCCGCCGCTGCCCATCTGCGCCTCGTGAAGCCAGCGGTTGATCTCCTCGAGCTCCGGCAACACCCACTGCTCGCGGGTGATCAGGTAGTACTCCGCGAGGTAGATCCCGTAGAGCCCGTACTGCCAGCAATCGAGCCCGCGGTACGAGATCTTGTCGGTCGTCGCCTTCGCGAACGCTCTCGCCGCGCGCTCGGCCGCTGGAAGGTGCGTCTTGTTGCCGCTCGAGAGCAGGGCGAGGGCCGCGAACACGTTGATATGGGAACGGCCGTGCCACAGGCCGTCGGGACGTTGCGCATCGAGGAGGTACGCGTACAGCTCCTCGAGAACGAGATCGCTCTTGGCGCAATCGTAGGGGTAGCTGGCCGAGAAGGCGCCGTACTTCGTCGGCAGCTGCAAGACGATGCGCTTCGTCTCTTCGCCCCGAACGACGTCCAGCGTCAGTCGCCCGGCGAGTCGACCCTGGCTCTCCTCGAGGGCGTTGCCGAAGTCCATCATCGGGCCTTCGTATCCGAAGACACCGACCCCGTACCCGAACTTGTGGGCTTGCTCGAACGCCTTGCCGTTCGCGCCGACGATCCTGTCGCCGACCCGCAGCTTGCCGAACGCGGGCGTCTTCTCGAACACGTAGGCCACCTCGAGGACCTTCGGCGAGTCGGGAAGGATCTTGGCGCGCGCGCCGGTCAACCCCAGGTTGATGAACCAGCCGCCCGCCTTGGCGTCGGGTTGAGCCTGTGTCTTGATATCCCAACGGTGGCGCTTCTGAAGCGCGTAGCTCGGCACGCCCGAGCCGATCACCGAGATCAAGGCGACGAGCCAACAGCTCCACATCGTGATAGAACGGCTCATGGAAGGTCCTCGATTCCCGCTCGCATTGCGCGGACCGTGTTCGCGCCTCTGTTCGGGGCGGGTTGTCTTGCATTGTCCCTCAAGGTCGACTCTCTCACCATGACCACCTTGCTCGGAACGAACCGCACGCGGCACGCCATCGTCATCGCGGCGCTGCTCTTGACTCCTCTGTTCGGGCTCGCAGGGGAGAGCCAGAGGCTCGAGCTGGCATCGCCCTTCGTGAACGACATGATCCTCCAGCGCGGCATGGACGTGCCGGTCTGGGGCCGGGCGCAGCCGGGCAACGAGGTCACCGTCGCCTTCGCCGGCCAGAGCCGATCGACTACGGCCGATGCGAAGGGCAAGTGGATGGTGAAGCTGTCTCCGCTCGCTGCCTCGACCACCGAACGCGAGCTCCGCGTTCGGGTCGCGGGCGCCGGGGAAAACGGCGCGGAGAGCATCGTCCGCAAGGGCGTGCTCGTCGGCGAGGTGTGGTTCTCGTCCGGGCAGTCGAACATGGACTGGATCGCGGGCAAGTCGATGTGCCGCGAGCTCGCCGGCAAGCTGTCGAGGCAGGACGCTCCGGTGCGCGAGTACGCTGTGGACATCGGCTCGTCCCTCTTCCCGCGCAGTCGTGCGAGCTCGGAAGCTGGCTGGAAGCGCTCCAAGCACGCCGGCGGATTCTCGGCGCTCTCCCTCGCCTTCGCCTGGAATCTCTACGAGGAGCTTCAGGTGCCGATCGGGATTCTGCGCAGCACCCACGGCGCCACGCCCGTCGAGACGTGGGCGGCGTATGAGGGCTTCGCCGAGCATCCCGATCTGCAGGATATCGCGATCAAGATCTGCCAGAGCGACCCGACCACCGCGGAGGGCAAGGAAGCCTACGCGAAGTACTACGCCGACCTGAAGACGTGGCAGCTCGAGAGCGAGAAGCTGATCAACCGGGGCGGCTCCGCTCTGCCGCGACCACCGCTGCCGGGGATCGCTGACGAGTGGAAGGGCGCGTCGCGAATGTACAACAAGAAGATCGCGCCGCTCGTTCCGTACGCGATCCGTGGCGCGATCTGGTGCCAGGGAACCAGCAACGCCAGTGACGGCCGCATCTACGCCGCAAAGATGGAAGCGCTGGTGAACGGCTGGCGCAAGAACTGGGGACGTCCCGACCTCCCGTTCTACTTCACGCAGATGCAGTGCTACGGCGATCCCGACCCGAACAACGTCGGCTTCGCTGACATCCGCGAGGCGCAGCGCCTGTTCTTCATGAACGCGACGAACGTCGGCATGGTGCTCCAGCACGACCTCAATCCCGCTCGCCCGGGCGGGATCCACTACTTCAACAAGCTCGACCCCGGCAAGCGCCTCGCGCGCTGGGCGCTGTTTCACGAGTACGGCAAGGGCATCCCGTACAGCGGTCCGATCTACAGGTCACACCGGATCGAAGGACGCGCGGTACGCGTGCAGTTCGAGCAGCGCGGTCCCGGCGGCGGCTTGATGGTCGGCAGCAAGGGATTGGAGAGCGATGCCAACAAGAGCCCCGACGCCTACGTCGAGCCCGCCCGCGAGACGAAGGGCGAGCCGCTGAGACACTTCCGCCTCGCCGGCAAGGACCGGGTCTGGCACGCGGCCAAGGCGGTGATCGACGGCGGCGAGGTGGTGGTCACGTCCAATGCTGTCCCCGAGCCCCACGGCGTGCAGTACGCCTACAGCGCGAGCCCGATCGGCGCCAACCTCTACAACCGGGCCGGACTGCCCGCGACTCCCTTCGCCTGCTTCGACGGCAAGCAGCTCTTCAACGAGGACGATCCGGCCATCGTCGCGTCCGTGAAGGCGGAGGCCGAGCGCAGGTGGGGCAAGCGGTCCTACCTGCTCCCGTCGTCCCTCTTCCGCGACCGCGCCGTCATCCAACGCGACCTGCCGGTGCCCGTCTGGGGCCACGGCGTTCCCGGCACCGAGGTCACCGTCGCGTTCGGCGAACAGCGCAAGAAGACCGTCGTGGACGAGTTCGAGAGGTGGCGCGTCACGCTCGATCCGATGCCTGCGTCTGGCAGCGGGCGCGACCTCGAGATCACCGCGAGCGACGGAGGGGCGAGAACGATCAAGGACGTTCTGGTGGGGGACGTCTGGATCCTGACGGGCTCGCGCGGCATGCCGGACAAGACCATCAGGGCGCAGAGCCGAACCGAAGCCGCTCTCGCAAGCCTGCCGCTCGTGCGCGAGTTCCGCATCAAGACGAAGGCCCGACGGTTCCGAACGCCTCGGAAGAAGAGGATGGAGATCGGCGGCGGCAAGTACGTGGCGTCCTGGAAGGCGATCGACTTCGATCGGCCGGAGGACGCACCGTCCGTCTTCGCCTACCATTTCACAGCCCAGGTCCGGAAACCCGGCATACCCCTCGGGATCGTCTCGCTCGGCTCGGTGAATCCGCCGCTGACGTGGATCTCCTACGCGGGACTGCAGACCGCCGCCGGCTTCGAGAAGGAGCGCGACGAGCTCAACCTGGCCTACCCGAACACCGAGTCCTGCAAGCGAGCCGTCGTCGAGTACATCGAGACGATGCAGCGGTACAACCGCGACGTCGCGGCCCGACTCGAGAGGGGCGAGGAACTACCGGACGAGATGGCCGAGCGGCCGCCAGCGTTTCCGCAGCCCCACTACGACCAATGGGCGAGCCGCACCGAGACCGCGACGCACAGCTACAACTTCTGCATCAGCCCGCTGACCCCGTACGCGGTCAGCGGCGTGGCGTGGATTCCGGGCAAGGACAACATCTGCGAGGACGTCGCGAGATACTCGCCGTCCCTCGAGGCGTACGCCGCCAGCCTCCCCGAGACGTACGGTCAGCAGAAAGTCCCGTTCGCCTACGCCCAGCCGGCCGCGTCGCTGGTCGACGGGATCGGCACGCCGAAGATCGCGGGCGCCGCGAGCGTCTTGTTCGACGCGTGGCCGAAGAGCCTGCAGGAAATCGCTACACAGCTCGGCGCGAAGGCGGCGCGAGGTTCGCGAGACGACTGAGGTCACGACCATGAAATACGTCTTCTCCCTCGCCCTGATCGTGACGACCGCGGCCGCCGCGTGTCCGTCGCCGAAGGACCGGCCGGACAGTGAACAGCTCAGCGATCGACAACTGGTCGCCCGGCTCGGCGCCGAGCTGCCGAACGATCGACTGGCCGCTGCCAAGGAGCTGGCCTCGCGCGGCGCAGCGGTGCTTCCCGCCGTCACGAAGGCACTGACTAGCGATGACTGGCGCGTGCGCCGCGCCGCGACGGACGTCGTCATCGCGATGGGAGAAGACGCCGCTGCCACTGCTCCTGCCCTGGTGAAGCTGCTGAAGCGCGACAAGAATGCCTGGGTGCGTGACGGCGCGGCCGAAGCCCTCGGCAAGACCGGAGTGGCCACCAAGCCGGTGGTGTCGGCGCTGGTCGAGGGATGCGTGGATCCCGACGAATGGGTCCGCTACATGGCGGCTCAGTCGCTCACTCGCGTCACGAAGGACCCGGAGATCCTCGTCCCCGCCGCGATCCGAATGCTGCGGCAACCGGGGCGATTCCCCCGCGGCCGCGGCGTGCCCGTGGGCATTCTCCGCAAGCACGGCAAGGGCTACGAGGGCGTCATTCCCGTGCTGCTCGACGTCATCAACAAGCCTTCCGAGGGGATGTTCAGCCCGACGGGCGGGGCCGTCGATGCGTTGCTCGCCTGTGGAGCCGAGCCGCAGAAGATCCGCGAGGCCCTGGAGCGACTGGCGCGCAGCAAGTGGTGGGCGCACCGCTCCACCGCGATCTCGCTTCTGTCCAAGCTCGGCGCAGATGCCAAGCCGTCGATCCCCCTGGTGCGGCGAATGGCTGAGAGCGATCCGCACAGCAAAGTCCGACGCGCGGCGCAGTCGGCGCTGAAGAAGCTGCAAGAGACGGAATCGAACAAGTGACGCACGCCAACGAGATGAGACTCTGCACGGTTCGCCACACGTCACCCGCGATGTTCGTCCCGTTGCTCGTGCTGTTCTGTCTCGCCGGGCCAGTCGATCGCGCCCTCGGGCAGGCCGTGGTGTGGTCGCCTCATGCGACGTATCCCGGCCGCCAGGTGACGCTCGGTCCGACCGGTGCGCGTGGTTGGGTGCGTGACAACGTCATCTACGTGGCCGACGTCGCTGCCGATTCTCCGGCCGCAGGGAGGCTCCGAACCCACGACGCGATCCTCGGCGCCAACGGCCGCCGCTGTGCGCCGGACACCGATCCGCGCAAGCTGCTCGGGCAGGCGATCGCCGAGAGCGAGACGCTCGAGCGAGGCCTTCGATTGCAGCTGTTGATCGAGCGCGGCGGCAAGGAGATGGACGTCGAGATCCAGCTGCTGCGCTGCATGGGCGAGTACGGTCCGAACTGGCCGTACGATTGCCGCAGGTCCCGGCGCGTCTTGCACGAGGCCTGCGTCTTCCTCGCCGAGCGGCAGTACCCGGACGGGCAGTTCCCCGCCGAGGTCGGCATGTCCACGGCTTGGGCGGGCTTGTTGTTTCTCGCGTCGGGCGACGCGCGCTTCCTGGACAACGCCCGCCGCGCCGCCCATTGGCTGGCCGATCAGTCCTATCCGGACATGGCCCTGAACGCCTGGCCGGCCAGCTACGCAGGACTGTGCCTCGCCGAGTACTACCTGGCCACGGGCGACCGCGAAGTATTGCCGAAGCTGAAGGACATCTGCGACTTCCTCGCGGCCGGGCAGATGTCCTGCGGCTCGTGGGGACACAACGCGCCGTGGGGTGGCTACGGAGCGGTGAATCAGGTCGGCCTGGCTTGCTTCCTGACGCTGATCCTCGCCGAGGATTGCGGCGTAAATGTCGACCAGCGGGCGCTCGAGCGCAGCACCGACTTCTTCCTCAAGTACAACGGCGTGGCGTGGATCCCCTACGGCGACCATCGCCCCTGGCGCGGCAACAGCGGCAACGGCAAGAACGCGATCGCGGCGGTGGCGTACGATCTGCTGGGCGGTCACCCCGACGCGGTACAGCACTTCAGCCGTACGGTCGCGGGTAGCTACGACTACCGCGAGGAAGGCCACACCGGATCGTACTTCTCGTTCTTCTGGGGGCCGCTCGCCGCCGCGCGCGCACCGGCCGATCGGTTCCGCGAGTTCCTCGACGAGCAGGCCTGGTACTACGACCTCGCGCGCACATACGAGGGCGGCCTGGTCAATCAGCCCAATCAGGAGAACCTCAGCGGCCGCACGCCCGGCAGCTACACCTGGCAGGGGCCGGAGTACACCACGGGCGGCATGGCGCTGTTCTACGCGCTGCCGCTGAAGAAGCTGCAGATCCTCGGCGCCGAGACGAGCCCTTTCGACGCGTCGGCGGGTGACGATATCAAGCAGCTGGTCAGCTTGTATCAGCAGCGACGATGGGACGAGCTGCAGACAGAAGCGGATGAGCTCGCCGCGACATCCGGCCTACCCGCTGGCAAGCGGTCGCAGATCGAGACGCTGCAGGACGCTGCGGAAACACAGCGTCGGAGCATCGAGGAGACGTTGAGCGGGATCCGGACCTGCCTGGACGATGACGACGCGTACCGGGCCGCGAAGTTGCTCGAGGGCCTGGAGCGCCTCCTGGGCGGAGATGCCGCGGCATTGAAAGACGCGAAGGACCTTCTGGCGGACAAGGAGGCACTCATCGAACAGGGCGCCAAGTACTACGAGATGTGGCGAGCGCTCGAGTACGAGACGACCGAATACTGGATGACCTACGGCAAGAAGGCCATGCGCGAGTTCGGCTCGCGAGGTCCGATCGCTCCCAAGTCGTGGAAGACGATCGTCGCCACATCCGAGGCGCAGACCGAATGGAGCAGGCTCGAGGTCCGCGCCGGCAAGCCCGCAGCGCCATCCGCGGCCTGGCTCCAACCCGACTTCGACGATGCCGCGTGGAAACCGGCCAAGGGTCCGTTCCGACTCGGCCCTGATCGCGAGGCCGAGGACAAGTCCTGCCGTCTCTATCTGCGCCACGTCTTCGAGCTGGACATCCCTGCCTCAACGCTGCGATTGACCTATACCGGTGACAAGGGGCAGTCGGCGAAGGTGTACCTCAACGGAGTGTTGGTCGCCACGCTGTTCGACGGCAACCGGCGCGGCCGGGCAACCATCCCGCTGAACTCGCACGTGGTCTTCGCGCTCCGCATGGGCAAGAACTGCCTGGCGGTGCGATGCGACAATGAAGACGGTCGTTCCGTCACGGTCGACATCGGCTTGCAGGAAGCGGCACGCTGACTTCCGGTTGACGGCCTGCCTGAGGAGAGTCCGACATGAGAGTAGTCTTCGCTCTTGCCCTGTGGGTCTGTACGTGTGGCTCCACGGCATGGGCCGCGGACAGGCTGCCGATCAAGATCTACTTCCTGGCCGGGCAGTCCAACATGGTCGGACCGGGCCGAAACGCATATCTCCAGGAACACCACCCGGAGCTGATGAAGCCGCGCGATGACGTGTACTGCGCCTACGCCGGCAAGGTCACCGGGCCGCTGATGCCCGGCTACGGCGGGCGGGAGCACGGCTATGGCCTGGAAGTGACCATGGGCAAGGTGCTCGGCGATGCGATCGACCATCCGATCCTGCTCGTCAAGTCATGCACGGGCGGAACGACGCTGCACAAGAACTGGCGTCCGCCGAGCACTGTCGCGCAATCGGGAGGCGAGATCGGGCCGCTCTACTCACGCATGATGCGGCGCTTCCACAACGTGCTGGCCAACCTCGACCTGCACGTGCCCGGCGCGACCGAGCGCGGTGTCGAGATCGCCGGGTTCGTCTGGTTCCAGGGGGAGAACGACTCCTTGGCCCGAGACGAGAACGGCGTGGGCTTCTGGACGCACTACGAAAGGAACTTGACCCATCTCATCGCAGACGTCCGCAGCGACTTGGGCGTACCCGAACTGCCCGTGCTGATCATCCAGATCAACGACGGCACGTGGGACCGCAAGGACAGGACGACCGGTGAGATCGTCGGCGGGCCGGACGTGCGCGCGGCACAGCAGAAGGTGGCCGAAGCCGATCCGCTGGCTGCGTGGATCAAGACCTGCGACCTGCACCAGGGCTACCACTACGACAATGCCAGCCACGTGACGATCGGCGAGCGGGCTGGTGCCGCGTTGCTGCCGCTCGCACGCAAGACCGTCCCGCAGACGGCCGCCGAGATCGCCGCCGGGCGACAGCGCTTCCTCGCCCGTCAACCCGAACCCGGCCATCCGGACACGCTCCCCTTGGCCAGGGGTCTGATCGGCTACTGGAAGTTCGACGAGGGCAGGGGCGACAGCACCGTCGACAGCTCCTCCTCGAGCAACTCGGGTGTCATCAGCGGTCGCCCCGAGTGGGTGGACGGATTGTTCGGCCAGGCGCTGTACCTGACCGGCGAGCAGCGCATCGAGATGCCCGCGTTCAAGGAGCCGCTGGGCCCGGACGGTCACATCGAGAACCTCAGCGTCTCGTTCTGGCTGCGCGCCAACCGCTACGGTGACGGACGCGTGGGACGCGGCACGGGCGAAGGGTACGGCAAGCGAAACGACCACAACTGGCAGTACAGCGAATACGCCAACCTCACCGGCTGGGACGTCACCACGCACGACAACGACTTCTGCGGCTTCGCCACCGCGTCGTTCAAGGGCGGGCCCAAGGCCGTCATGAGCGACCGCCCAATCCACTTGGTCGGCGACGGCATCGAGTGGCACCACGTCGTCATGAGCTACGACGGATCCGCGAAAAGCCTGAACGTCTACGTCGACGGCACCCCGACCGATCCGAGGCGATCCAAGTCGTCGACGCAGGGAATCGACCAGGCCGACCACATCATCCCCGCACCGAAAGGCACGCCGCTGACCCTCGGCGGGTTGATCGACAGGGCCGGTCAGTTTCAGGTGTTCGACGAGCTGGCGATCTGGAACCGCCCGCTGACGCTCGACGACGCCAGGACGCTGTACAACAGCGGGCACGGTGTGGAGATCCGGCTGGCCGCTGGTGACTAGGACTAGGGCGACGTGCGGACCGCTTCGCAGCTCACCGCCGCGGTCGATCGAGCGCCCGATACTTGAACCACAGGAACCGCGCCTTGCCCTTCCCCGTCGCGAACAGCGCCGGCCGGATCGTGTGCCAGCCGCCGAGCGCGTTGTGTTGGGCTCCCGACACGTCGATCGCGGTCGGCAGATACTGCCACCGCCCCTCGGCGTCGCGATAGAAGAAGCTGACGTCCTGTCGGTCGTTGACGATGCGCAGCGCGACGCGCCGCCGCCCCCTGATGTCCGGCTCGCGGTCGCCTCCGTAGCGGCGAAAGCCGGCGCCGATGCGGCGCACCTTGCCGTCGGAGCCGAGGCCGTAGCCGAGGTGCACCTCTTCGTTGAAGAAGAGCGTCAGGCCGGCGGTCACGCCGTCGTCGACCTCGAGCTCGGTCTCGACGGCATACGCGGTGTGAAGCGGCATGACGCACAGAGGCCGCGAGCTGCCGACGTCGTCGCCGTAGCCGGAGAGCTCGAGCGCGCCGTCCTTCAACGCGAAGCGCGCCGCGTCGAAGTGCTCCCAGAACTGCCATTGGATGCCGAGCTCGTCGCCGTCGAACTCGTCGCTCATCGGCATGTCGACCTCGACGGGCCGCTGCCAGCCGTCGGGGAACTCCTCCGCTGCGCGATACCAACCGTCCGGCGTCCACTCGATCGGCTCGATCAGTGTGCATCGTCCGAGCGACCGCTGACCGTTCATCCACGCGTGGTAGACGCAGTACCACTGACCGCCGGGCCCCTCGAGCACGGTGCCGTGACCCTTCGACCACCAGCGATCGCCGCGATCGTGCGTGCGGATGATCGGGTTGTGCGGCGCGTTCTCCCACGGACCGGTCGGCGTCTTCGAGCGCGCCGCGACCACCATGTGGCTCGTCGCGACCCCGGCCGTGCCGCCCTGCGCACTCGTCATGTAGTACCACTCGCCGCGTCGCAGCAGCTTGGGCGACTCGAGACACATGCACTCGATGACCCAGTCCGACGGGATCGGCCAGCCCGCGTAGCCACGCTGCGACTTGGTCGTCACACGAAGCCCGTCGGCCGACAGCCGGGCGAATCGACCACCGCTGACCCACAGGTATCGCTCGCCACCCGGCGTCGCGATGTGCCCCGGATCGATACCGCCGATCGCGAGCTTGACCGGTCGACTCCACGGGCCGCGCGGATCCTCCGCCGTGACGACGAAGTTGCCACCTGCCGCCGGATAGTAGAGGTAGAACGTGCCGTCGTGCTCGATCAGGTCCGGCGCCCAGATCGACCCCGGCTGGTTCGTGACCGCGCGCGAGATCGGACGCCACCGACGCAGGTCCTTCGAGTGCCAGACGAGCAGGCCCGGCTGAAACGCGAAGCTGGAGTGCGTCATGTAGTAGTCGTCACCCGAACGCACGATGGTCGGGTCGGCCCAATTGCCGAGCAGGAGCGGGACGGGATCGGCGCCGAAGCTCGCGACCTGCGACGCGGAGGTGGCGATCAGAGCGGCGGCGAACAACTCACGAAATCCATGGGAAGGTGTCATGCGGCCGATCGTACCAGCCGCCAGCCGCGGTTTCCCTCACGCATGGCAGGACGCGCGGCGCGCAGGACGTGCGATCGAACCTTCTCCGCTCGCCGCTGCGGTGGTAGCATCGGTCCTTCCACAGCCAACCTGACCGGGTGTCAGGACGAGGAGATCCACGATGAAGCAATTATGTCGCTGCGCGGTTCTGTTGATCGCGTTCGCCGCGGCGAGCACGACGCTTCGAGCGGGCACCGAGGACGGTGCGTGCATCGACGAGTTCGAGCTCATCAACTTCCAGCCGCAGAGCGCCACGTTCGAGCAATCGGTCAGCAGCACGGCCTACGCGGACCGGACGACCATAGTGGTCTTCCTCGCGAGCGGCTGAGGCTTCTGCATCAGCCAGGCCTCCAGGTTGGAGGCCATGATCGCGGAGCTCGCCGCAGCGGGGCACGATATCAACGCCGTGGGGATCAATCAGATCGACTCGGAATCGACGCAGGACCGATTGGCGGCGGTCTGCTCGTTTGACTTGCTGCAAAACACGCGCGACGTCGACGCGTGGACCCTGATGGGCGGTCGCAAGGACGACATGTTCATCTTCCGCGCGGGCGGCAGGCTCGCGCCGGGCGGCTTCCTGCCGATCGCCGGTGACGTGTTCACGACCCTGTCGACGGAGACCGGCTACGAAAACGTCTACGAAGCGCTCGTCGCTGCCGACGAGCTCGGACCGCTCGATCCGCCATGCGGCGGTTCGGTCGAGGAAGGCGGACTGCAGCTGACCGGCGACGCGAACCAGGACGGCGGCCGCGATGTGTCGGACGCCGTCGCGGTGCTCGGCCACCTCTTCCTCGGATCGCCCGACGTCCTGCCGTGCAGCGGCGGGACAACGGAGGCCCCGGGAAACATCGCGTTGCTCGACATGAACGGCGACGACGAGATCAACCTCGCCGACCCGGTCTACCTGCTGACGCACCTGTTCCTCGGTGGGCCGCCACCGGCCGGAGGAACCGAGTGCCGACGCATCCTCGGCTGCCCTGACGCCCCCGTACCCTGCGGAGAGCCCGGCGGCGCGTAGCAGCCCGTTGATCAGAGCCTGCCGTTGAACCGGTGCACCGCCTCGACCATCGCGAGGTAATTGCCGACCGGCACGTAGTTCGCGATCGAGTTGCCCGAGCCGGCGACGTAGGCGCCGCGCGGAGCGCACGCGGTGAGGATCTCCGTCGTGCGCGCGGCAACGGCGTCTTCCGACCCTTGCGCGAGCAGGTCCATGTCGACGCCGCCGACGGCCGCGACGTCAGCGCTCCAGTCGCGGTGGAACTCCTCGACCGGCTGGATCACATCCTCGAAGCTGTGCTTCGCGTCGATGCCCGCCGTCTCGGCGAGATCGTCCATCACCGGACGCACCTCGCCGCAGGTGTGGAGAATGAACGGCATGCCGTGCTCGTGTGCGAGGTCGGCATAGCGGCGATACCACGGCAGGATGAACTCGCGGGTGTGGTCCGGGCTCATCAGGGTGGTCGTCTTGAAGCCGAGGTCGTCCCCGAGCCATAGCGCGACGATACCGTCCATCGAGCAGAACGCCTTGAACGCCGTCAGGACCAGCTCGCCGACGCGACGCGTGACCTCGCGCAGCAGCTCTGCATCGTCGTACGGCGCCAGCAGGAAACGCTCGAGACCCGTGAGCCAATTGCCCCACTCGAAGACGCCGCTGCTGTAGCCGATGCAGGCCATGCCGTCCGGGACATCGCGGACGGCCTCTTCGGCCTGCGTGAAGTCGAGGTCCTGCGGCCGCGGCCACGGGTAGCTCTCGACGTCCGCCAACGTCGCGATCGGCCCCGAGTGCTCGTCCTGCCACTCGCGCTCGCCGCGGCTGAGCGCGGCCGTGTCGCCGGCTCGCAATCTGTGGTTCGGCAGGTGGACCGGCGCCCTCAATCGATACGCGTCATAGCCCAGACGGCGCCACAGATCGCTGTGCTGGCGGATGGCCCGCAGACGCTCCGCGGACGACGCGTCCTTGCGCCACGGCATGAGATCCTCGCCGAGGAGGGCGGTGGTCACCTCCGGGTCGAGCTTGATCTCCAGCAGCGGCACGCGATCCGGCTTGCCGCCAAGGAGCGCGGTCAGCAATCGGCCGACGTCGGGATCCGGCCGTGGTAGTCGTTCGACTCGCTCGATCATGTCGGGCGATGCTAACGACTCGCGGTGTCGTCGGGCAAGCGACTCCGTCGCCGATTCAATCGACCGGCGCGCGCTCCTCGATCTCGACGACCGTTCGCACGCCGTCCTCGGTGAAGCGCAGCGACGCACGCACGCTGTCGAGCACGTGCAGCGGACTCGAGTGCGACCTCGCTCCATCCTCGCCGGGTGCGCCATGCGAACACGTCAGCCGACCGCTGACGTCGCGATGCGTCGTCCCGCCGAGCGGGCAACGAGGCACGGCACCCTGGAACATGCGCTGTGCGGCAGGGCTGCCGAGACCGAGGCTCTCGAGGTGATCGAGATCCTCCAGACCTCGCACGCAGAGATCGTTGCCGGCTTCCTCGTAGAGCTTGGACAAGATACCGCGCCAGCGCGGTGCGCCCGCGAGCCACATGCCGACGGCGACGTGGCTGTCGTCGACGAACGACTTCTCGACGACGGCGGCGGCGTCTTCCTCGTCGGCGGTCTCGCCGCTCTCTGTGCCTTCCTTCGCGTCGGCCTCCTTCTTTGCCGCCGCCTCTTCCTCTGCCGCCTTCTTCGCGTCGCGCATCACGGCATGACGATCGACGACCGCCTCGAGCGTCGGGCGGTGGAACGACAGATAGAGCCCGTCGCCGATCAAGCCGTAGAACAGCGCCTCGGGGCCGCTTCGCGACGGCTCCTTCGGCCCGACGCGCACGAGCTCGACACCCTTGCGCTCGAGAAGCGACTCCCAGGTGAGCGATGTGCCCGACTGGTTCATGATCCACGCCTTGAGGCCGGCGATGAACGGCGCGACGAGCAGGCGATTGCGGACGTCGATGCGGATGCCACCCGGCTGACCTTCGAAGACCTGCTCCGCGAGGCTCTCGAGAAGATCGCGCTCGTCGCGCAGCTTCACCGTCTCGCTCGCGTCGCCGACGAACAGGCTGATACGGTCGCCGACCCAGCTCAGCGCAGCGGATTTCACGCCCGGGAACACGAGCGAGCTGACGGCGCCCTCGACCCAGCCAAACCACTGGCTCTCGCGGTTGATGTGGGCCGTCATGAGCACTGCCGTTTCGGACGTCCGCTCCGTCAGCGGACCGCTCTGCGTGCCCTCGCCGCCGAAGAACTCCGCCATCTCGCGGTACTCCGACATGTCGAGCAGCGGCAGGATGACGGTCTCGATCCGCTTCGTCGTGCCGAGCGAGATCTGCATGCCAATCGGGTCGAAGAAGCGCGACCAATAGCGCTGGTACGAGTTGCGAAACTCGTCGTACGCGACCTTCTCCTGCTTCGTGACGAGCTCGAGCTCGAGCTCGACGTTCGGCGTCAGGAACTCGAGCGTCCCGTGTACGCTGCACGCGCCGGAGCGGCCGTCGTCGAGCAGGTGGTACTCGCCGCCATGCGGACAGTAGAGCAGCTCTTTCGGCAAGTCCCCGTCCTCGCGCAAGTGCGCCAGCGTCGTCGTTCCCTTCTTGCCCTGCGCATGACGCCACGCAGTCGCGTACGCGATCGATCGCAAACTCGCGGAGCACTCGAGCCGCCGGCTCTCGCTCAGCTTCAACTGCGGACCGACGAGTCGACGAATCGCATCGTCAGACAGATAGAGGAACGCGTCCTCGCCCCGCCCACGCGGCAATTGCGTGCGCAGGAAGAGTCGGTCGAGACCCTCATCCTGCGACGGGATTTGGCCGTCCGCCGCATCGAGCACACGCTGCAGCCCGGCGAGCGAGTTCGACACGATGACGAACTTGCCGATCACCGCGTGGTACGAGCTGATCTCGCGCAGCGGCGTCACGAGACCCGTGATGGCATGCTCGCGATGCTTCTCGTTGACGAGACGCGCATCGGGCCGCAGCGCCTGCGCCTTGCGGCGGTTGTTCTCGAGGTTCGCAAGGAACATGCGACGCGAGTTGACCTGGAAGAGGATCGTCAGGTCGGCGCCCTCGCGCAGGAACGGATCGCCCCCCGTGACCGCGATGCGCCGGATGAGGAGCGGACCGAACGTCCGCGCGAGCTCGCTCGACGGCAGGCAGATCTGACGTTCGACGCGCTCCTTGACGCCGGCGTCTTCGGACGACTGCCCCTGCCACGCGACGAGGGGGCTGCCGTACTCGTCCATCCAGTCGGCCAGCTCGACGAGCTTCGCGAACGACGCGACCTCGAAGCAGTACTGATCGAGCGGCACGAGCTTCTCGATCGCGTGCGGCTTCGGGCGGCGGCCGGCGAGCATCTCCTCCCACGGATGCGACTTGACCGTGACGCCCGCGATCGACGCGACCGAGACGGTGGATGTCTGCGTACGGTCGCGACCCGTGCCGCGCATGCGCTGGAGCTGCAGCGACTCCTCGATCGCGACGGCGCCGGTCGTCAGGTCGAACGTCGACACGTTCCCGCGCCGCATCCGCTGGTTGCGCAGGAAGTCCTGACGCTGGCGTCCGGTCGCGGGCTGGAGCCGCGCGCTGGCGAAACGGGCGAACGGCGCGTGGCGACCGTCGTTCAGGAGGTGCCGGAAGTGCGCCGTCGCGGCTTTCCTCCACTCGGCCTCGAGCGACGGGTCCGGCGCGGCCTGGCTCCAATCGACGTCGAACGCGTTCGCGTCCCCGTCGGCTCGCACGAGGATCTTCGCGGGCGGCTGGCCCGTCGTGCGGCAGAGAACCGGATGCCAGCCGTCACCGCTTCGCGCACCGACGACGAAGTAGACGTCGCCGCGATCGAGGCCGCGAACAGTCGGCACGGTCCGAGTGCCGTCGGCACGACAGCGCAGCTGGAGGATCTCGGCGCCGCCGTCGGCCGAGCGGTGACGCGCGACCGGTGCGAGCTCCAGCGTGGCGGCGAGCGTTGCGGTCGTGAGGATCGTCGAGGCGAGGGCGAGAGCGAGACCGGCGATGCCGAGACGTCTCATGTCGTATCTCCGAAGGGGCAGGTGGGGGGACGCAACACCGGATCGATCGAGGACAGCATTGCAAAAACCGCTCCGCGACGAAGCGCGAGGACAGGCCGCGAGTTTGCGGGGCTCGGCGGGAGCTGGCCCGAGCGTGCCGCCGCGGCGACACGCAGCGCGTGCTCGCTCGCGGACATCCGCTGTCGGACGGCAACCGCCCGCGGGCGCCGTCAGACCGGAGGCGGCAGGCGCCAGACGAGATCGTCGGGGCCGGCGTCGGCCTCCGCCTCGTCGGCCGCCTCTTCTTCGTCGTCCCCCGGCGCTTCTTCCGGGGCTTCGTGGCCGCGGTGGTGGCGGCTGTTCTCGCCGACGCTCCAGAGCTGCCGACGCTCCCGCGCGTAGCGCAGCGGTTCCGACCCGAACGGATCGTCGGGTACGGAGTCGAGGAGGCCGCTCGCGACAAGCTCCTCGAGCGTCGCGGGAAGCTTGCCGGTGCGGCGTTCGTGGCGGCGCAGCGCGAGGACGACGCGGGTGGCGGCGCGCTCGGCGGCGAGGGACAGCGCGCGAAACAGCAGCCCCGTACCGACATCGGCGAACAAAGATGACTTGGGATCGAAGAGCCCGACGACGAGCATCTTGCCGGCGGGGTTGTCGATCCGCCGCAACGCTCGCCTCCCGTCCCGCAGTGTGGACGCGCGGATCACCATCGGCGTCCAGATCACATTGTTCGGTCGCAACCCCCGCGGCCACGCGTCGAGCTCGGCGAGAATCTTCGCAGCGACATTGTCCCGACGCGCCGTCCAGGGCCGATCGGCCTGTGCGACGAGTGCGGAGAACAGCTCGTGCGCGAGCACCTTCGTCGCGTCGCGATCGAACGCGCGCGGGTGATCGGCCAACATCTCGACCATCTGCTTGCGGGCAGCCACCGTCTTGTCGTCGGGGTCGTCGTCCTCGCCAATCGCCGTGATCTCGCGTACGAGGGCATCCAGATCCGTGGCATCCGGCAGCTTCTCGATCATGTTGAGGTGGTGCTGCAGCTCGCCACCCCATGCGCGCTTCAACTCCGCACGTGCAGACGACGCATCGATGCCGTCATCCGACAGGATCTCGTCGGGCACTGCTCGGTGCCGCGCGAGCCAGCGCAGCGCGTCGAGTCCCAGCTGCTCGGCGGACACGGAAAAGAGGTGGTCACCGAGCGTCGGCTCCTCCGAAAGGAAGGTGCGACGCAGTTGCAGCAGCGTCGCCACACTCTCCCCCGACCTCGCGTACTGGCCGTCAGCGCAGTCCAGCTTCGCTCGCAAGAGCAGGAGCTTCCCGCCACCTCTCAGTTGACTCGCCACATCAGCGGCGGCATCGACCCGACACTGCAGGTCGAAGCGCCTCGGCAGCTGGAACCGACCGCGGACGACGCCGGCAGCCAGCTTGTCGAGGTGCGGCTCCAGCGAGAGGAGCACCTCGCGCAGCTCCGGTCGGAGCTTCGCGGCAGGCGCTTCGGCGTCCTCGTCGAGCCACGGCTCCTCGAACAAGTACTCTTCGACAGCCGCGGCGACGTCGTCTCGCTCCCACAACCAGAACGCCTTCTCCGGGATCTCGCTCCACGGAATCCACGCGTTCTCCTCGGCGGGAATCGGCGGCGCCAGCGGCTTCGGCTTCGGCACCCTCACCTGCACGGAAGAAGGCGCGGGTGTCTCCTCGCGACACGACACTGCGACGATCGTCGCCGCCAGAACGAAAGCGCCGAATCTCAGTGCATCTCGACTTCGCACGTCCCCAGCCCCGGCCGCAGGAAGTTGAACTGCACGCTCGGGTGATCCGCCAGGAGCGACATCGGCACTGCGCTGTCGGCCATGCGCTGCGAGATCATCAGCGTCGTCAGCCGGATGCCGAGCGGGTTGTCGTGGTGTCCCGGATGCCAGATCGAGACCTTCTCCGCCTTCCACGTCTCGACCGGTCCGACCGTCACGGCCTGACACGGCACGTTCTGCACGGCACCGCCGCCGGACGTGCGCGCGTTCTGCATCAGCGTCATCGGATGGAGGTCGACGACGCGCGTTCCGAGCTTGCGGTACACCTCCGGTGGCGGCGGGGCGTCGGCGTACTCGCCCTCGCGCTTCGGCGGATCGTTGAACGCCCAATGCTTGACCTCGCCTTGCCCGCCTTGCATGACGACGCAGCGCGCGTGGTTCCAGCTCTCGACGTACGCGGTCGGATCGGCCGCGGGGAAGTGCAGGTTCTCCGTCGGCATCGCGAGTTCGGGACGGATGCGACCGAAGCACAGATCCATGTCGGCGCGCGCGAAGCCGAGCGGGAAGTCGAGCGCCACCTCCTTGCCGTCGACGACCCACTCGTCCATGCCCCAGAAATGACAGTGCCGGAGCGAGATCCCCAGCTCGTTGACGAGCCGCGCGACGAGCGGCAGCTGCTCGGTCGGACCGATCGGCCCGCAGATGCCGGCGGGCTCGCTCTCGGTCGCCTGTCGCCAGGCCGTCACGTACTCGAGCGCTTCGGCGAGGTAGAAGTCCTCGATCGTGTCGTAGAAGCGGACCGCGAACCCGTCGCGTTCGAGCCCGGCGATGTCACCCGCGCTCAGACGGGCCGCGTCGTCGAGGATCTCGCGATCGAGAGTCGTGTAATCCCACCAGCCGGGGGCTACGGCACTGATCGTGCGCATCGTCCTTCCCTCTCGTCCTGCGGTTCGTCGCTACCGAGCGCCAGACTATCCCGGGCGCAACAGAATGCCAATGGGGGAGGGGGCTCGCGTCGAATCCGCGTCAAGCCAGGCCACTGGAACATCAATCTCTGCCGTCGCCCGATAGCTCGCGAAGCGCTTCGGCGACGATGTCGCGTACGAACGGATCGTCGTGAACGGCAAGGCCTACAAGGCGCGCCGCCTCTTCGCTAGTGACGCCGATCGCCCGAAGCGTCCGCAGGGCCTCCTCGCGCACGCGGAAGTGCTCGTCTGCCAGGCGTTCGACGATCGCCGGTCGCACCGATCGCGCGTCGACGCCGCGCGCGCGAAGCGACACGAGCATGCCGATCCGCACCTGCTCGTCGGCGTCGGCGAGAAGCGGCGCGAGGTCGGCGATCGCGCGCGGCCCGAGAGCCTCGAGGGCCCAGCCCATGTCACGACGAACGGGTTCGCCGAGCACGGGATCTACGGCGCGTTCGCGCAGGAACGCCTCGAGCTCGGTGACAACCCTGCGGTACCACTCCTCGCCCTCGATGCGCCATAGCGCGAGCGCACACTGCGCGCGCAGCTCGGCTTCGGGATCGAGCAGCGTCGCCTGCAGGCGAGTCACCGCGACGGCGGCAGCGGGCCCGAGATCCCCGAGGGCGCTCGCGGCAGCATGCCGCAGCGACGGCAGGTATCCACGGCCTGGGCGCAGGATTGGCGCCTGGAGCGCAGCGACGAGAACCGTGATCAGCCGCTCGATCGAAATGCGCTCGTGCCTCCAGAGCCAACGGGCCGCATCGAGGCACGCGGCGAGGTCGCGCCGCGCGAGCGAGTCCGTGAGCACCGCCGCGATCGGTTCCTCGGGCCGCTCGAAGACGCACAGACGCCCGACGATGACGCCGCAGTCGAGACGGCGGCTCTTGCACTCGTCGTAACGTCGCGCGAGGTCTCGCACCGCGGCATCGCGCACCGCCGGGAAGCGCTGCAGCAGCTCGTGATTCAGGGCGACGGCCATGACATCTGCCGGCGCTTCCGACTGCTGTAGATCGGCGACGGCTGCGACGATTGCGGCGTCCGCGGCCAGCTCCGGCCGTCGCTCGAGCATCTCTGCCGCGAGGTCTACGCGCCGCGGATCAGCGAGCTCGTCGAGGACCTGCTCGGCGGACGGTACGAACTCCGGGTAGCGGTCCAGCCACCCCGGCCGCAAAGCGCGCGGCTCGTCTCGCCAGGAGGGCGGAACAGCACAGGGCAGCAGCGCGTCAATCGGTGTCGCAGGCGCCGTGTCGATCTCGAAGAGTGCTGCCGCGGCGCTGCGCCAGACCTCCGGGTCGTCGAGGAGCTCCCGCAGCCTCTCCGTGGCCGCCTCGGCCGCAGCGGGCCCCATGCAACGCAGCGCGAACAGCGTTGCGTGGCGCAGCTCGACGTCCTCGCTCTGCGACAGCGCTGCGACGAGATCGGGTATCGCTGCGCGCGCCGCTGGGCCGATCGCGCCGAGACACATCGCAGCAGCCACACGCAGCTGCGTGTCCTCGGCGTGCAGGGCGTCTCTCAGCGGCGGCACCGCGACCGGACCGATCGCGGCGACGACGGCGTCGGCGTCGGTAACTTCGAACCTCGACCGCTCCGCGCCGGATGGTCCGAGCCGCTGCAAGCAGAACGGCAACGCGTCGGCCGCGGCCGGCCCGATCGCACCGAAGACCGCGGCGAGCTCGCGATCCGTCCGCTCCGATTCCGTCCGGAGCCCCTCCGAGTCGACGAGGTCCAGGAGCGTCGGCACCGCGCGGCGTGCGCGGCTGCCGACCCGCGCCAGAGCCTCGAGCGCGTTGCTGCGAACCTTCGAATCTTCTGACGAGGCGAGTCGGGTCAGGTCGTCCGCGGCGGCGCCATGCGTCGCGAAAACCGCGGCGGAGTCGCAGCATACAACGCTCTCCACCTTCGCGAGCAGAGCTGGCAGGTGCGGTCGCAGGTCTGCCCACGACGGTCGCATGTGACGGAGAACCTCGACCACCCCGTCGCCGTCCGGTTCCTCGACGACCCGGTCGAGCGCGGGACGTGACCCGGGTCCGAGGATCGCGATCGCGCGCAGGACCCTCCGGCGCTTGAACGAGTCGGTCGTCCCATCGAGCAGCGCGACGAGACGCGGCAGGGCTCGCTCCGGTTCGAAGAGCGTGATTCTCGCAAACGCGATCGCGGCGTGCTCGGCCCGGACGTCGTCACCTTCCATCAAGGCCTCGATCGTGGGCAGCGCGCGCCGTGCGGCAGGGCCGATGTGGCCGAGCGCGTCGATTCCTTCCTCCTGCTCGCGCCACGGATCGTTGGCCAGTCCCTCGAGCGCCGCGACGGCGGCCTCCGGCGGGGCTGGTAGCTGAGCGAGGTGCCACACGGATTCCCGCACGCGATCCTCAAGCAACCCCCGCAGGCTGTCGGCGATCGGCCCGAACTCGTCGGGATCGATCTGCAGCAGGGCCTCGGTCGCGAACCGGCGCAGCTCGAGCTCGGGCGAGGCCAGCACGTCGACGAGGGCCGTCGACGCGGGCGGGCCGATTTCGATCAACGCCGCAGCGGCGATGGCCGGTGGAACTCGTGCCTCGACCACCGACCGAATCAGGGGGCCCGCCGCGCGCTCCGTGCCGACTTCCGCGAGCGTGCGCACGGCGTGCTCGCGCTCCATGGGGTTGCCGGCCTCCAACGTGTCGAGGGCGAGGCGCTCGCGGATTCGATCGATCGACGCATACAGCAGCACGCCGACCACCAGGGCAGCAACGAGGCACGTCCCACGCAGGATCGTTGTGCGGCGAGTCATGGCGCAATGCCCGGAACGCTCGAGTACACTACGCGGCTCTCCGCGGCGGAGAGCTGCGCATGAACGAATGCGCAATATCTCATGTGGCGCCCGCCAAGTTGGCAACAAAATCACTTAACCGATGCACGCGTCGATGGTTTGCGCATATGGCTCTTCTCCGCGACTGCCCGTCAGCGTCGCCGCCCTTCTCACCGTCCTGTCGTTTTGCGGCTGCAGCCGCCGGCACTACCGCGAGAGCGCCGACCGCGAGACGTACGCGGTGCTCGACGAACGCACCACGGAAACTCCGTGGACGCTGCCGGACGGTTTCACGATCGAACCGGACCCGCGCTCGCGGCTCGTCGTGCCGGGCGATCCGGACGATCCGCAGCTGCCGACGCCGGGGCCGCACCTCTACGCGTACGAGCTTCCCGAGCTGACCGCGGACGCTTCGACCGCGGACGAGACGCCCGTGGCGCACTCCGCTGCCACGACGACCGCGACGTCGAGCTCGTCCGACACTGGCGCCGAGACGGTGGGTTTGCCGGTGCAGCCGGTCCCGCCGAGCTATTGGGAGGCGATGCCGCGACAGTGCCTCGCGCGCATGTTCGAATTCGCCAGTGTGCGGTCGGAATACGAGCGCCAGTACCGGACCACCGTCCCGGACGCAGAGCGCGACGCCTCGCCCCGGTTGCCTCTCGACGAAATCGTCACGCTCGCGCTCTTGAACAGCCGTGAGTACCAGACGGCGAAGGAGCGGCTCTACACGGCGGCATTGGCGGTCACGCTGCAGCGCTTCGACTTCAGTACGCGCTTCCAGCCTGCGAACGGTGCAGACGTCGACTACTTGCACGAACGAGTCGACGGCCACTCCGAGCAGAGCGTCGGCATCGCGTCCGGCGTCGGCGTCGACAAGATGCTGGCGACCGGCGGCACGCTGCTCGCCCGCTTCGCGAACAACGTCGTGCTGACGTTCGACGGGCCGAACGGGTGGGCGACGGACATCGGCTCCGAGCTCCTGTTCACGCTGAGCCAGAGCCTGCTGCAAAGCGACCTGCAGCTCGAGGCGCTCGTGCAAACGGAGCGCAACCTCGTCTACGCGGCTCGCGACTTCGCGCGGTATCGAGCGCAGCTCTTCGTATCGCTCGCGGCGCAGTACTACGACTTGCTGCGCAACTACCGCAGCATCGAAATCGAATCGCAGAACTACTTCTCGCTCGTCAGGACGTACGAGCAGGCGAAAGCCGAGGTGAGCGCTCACGTCAAGAACGCGCCGAACTCCGTCGCCGTCGACCAGTTCGAGCAGAGCATGCTCTCGGGCCGCAGCGGCCTGATCTCGACCTGCAATCGGCTGGAGCAGAGCCTCGACGACCTCAAGTTCGCGGTCGGACTGCCGACGGAGACGCCGATCAACATCGATCTCGCCGAGCTCGAGACTTTCACTCTCGGTGACGAGGTCGAGGTCGCCGCCGAACGCGTGCGCCGCTGGCGCGGACTCGTGCTCGATCGACGCGGCCGCACGCACCCGGATCGCGGCGACGTGCTCAATGGCGGCACGTTTCTGATCGAGCGGCTGCTCGAGTGGCTGCGGCTGCGCGCGCGGCGGGATGCGCTGACACCGGATACCGCGGAGCTCGAAGAGCTGCTCGACGAGTTCCGCGTGGACGCGCTGCGTCTCGAGGTCGCGCGCAACCGCGCCGAGCTGGACAAGGCAAACGATCCGACGGCCGGCGCGCCGGACATTCTGCGTTACGAGCGCACGAGCGATGTCGTCGAAGCGCTGTCGCGACTCGCGAGTCGGCAGCTCGACATCGGACGACGCCGCGGGAACGACGCCGAGGGGCTCGCGGAGATGACGCGCAGCGTCGACGAGCTCGACTCGCGACAGGAGGGACAGAGCGAGAGGCTGGCGACGATCCTCCTCGACCCGAAGCAGGCCGGCATGGCGGAGCTCCTGCGCGACTCCGGCGAGCTCGCGACCGCGCTCGGCGAGGTCGTCGACGCGCTGACGGCACTCACCGGCGTCTCGGTGGAGGCGGCGAACGAGCAGGAGGAGCTGCGCCTGACGCTCGAGCAGATCGATCGCCTCGTCGCGATCACCGATGGCCTCCTCGAAACCGCGAGCTCCGGCTTGCCGCTGGTCGACATCGACGAGGACGACGCGATGAAGACGGCACTCGTCCAGCGTTTCGATCTGATGAACGAACGTGGGCGCCTCGCGGACGCGTGGCGCGCGATCAAGCTGACCGCCGACGAGCTGCGCTCCGTGCTCGACCTCGAAGCGTCGTACTCGATGCGCACGCGGGACAACGAGGCGTTCAACTTCTCGGAGGAGAACAGCACGGCCCGGGTCGCACTGGCGTTCGATCTGCCGCTCAACCGCCAGTCACAGCGCAACGAATTCCGCCGCGCGCTGATCGACTACCAGGCGGGGCTGCGCGACTTGATGGAGCTCGAGGATGGCATCAAGCTGGACGTCCGCGACGGCCTGCGAACGCTCGCTGAGACGCGCACGCAGTATCCGATCAGCGTCACTCAGGCGGCGCTCGCGGCCGAGCAGGTGCTCAGCGTGCGGTTGCAGCTCGCGCTCGGATCGGAGGGTGTGCGCGGCACCGACTTGCTCGACGCGCAGGAGGCGTCGCGGCGCGCGTTGATCGCCGTCGCCGACGCGCGGATCCGCTACATCGTCGAGCGCGCGCGTCTGGTGTTCGACCTCGAGCTCATGGAGATCGACGACTCGGGCGTGTGGGCGCCGATCAGCGATCCGACGTACCAGCCCCAGCCGAACCTCGTCTACCCTGAAAGCGCCGGCCCCGCGTACGGCGACCTGCCGTCGTTCGCCTGGGTGTCGAAGGCGATCCGACGTCTGCTCGAGCACCCGGTGCCGGGAGCGGGGAGGGAGACGGCCGTGGCGACGGAGGACGCGAAGCCGCCGACGACGCCGGGAGAGGAAACCGATCCATGATCCACGTCGACGACCCGAGAAGCCGAGCGTACCTCGAGATTCTCGCGTGGAGCCTGCTGCGAATCCGCGCGGCCGGCTACGACGGTGACGCAGCCGTGTGCGCCATCGAGGCCGAGCACGTCCACAACATCCCGTCGCTCATCGGGGAGCCGAACGAACAGCGGCACGAGTACTACATCGAGGCGGAGAGAGGGCTGTATCTCAAGCGCCTTCGAGATCTGGGCGGCGGCGAGAACCGGCGCCAGCCCCGTCGATTCGACGAGCCCTGGAGCGTCCTCGCGTCGATCGCCGGCGTCGAGTTGGCCGACGTCGAACCGTGACCATGGATCGCCGCCCTGCCTGGCTCGTCGGCGTACACTCGTTCGTCGGCTGGTCGATCGCGTCACACGGAGGACTCGAGCGGCTGCGCGCGTTCTGCGGTCCGCACTCGCGCATCCCCGACGGCGCCGACTGGCGGCCTCTCGACCTTGAGGAACGTGCGAGCGTCGCAGCGCTCATCGAGCGCGAGCGACCGTCGCTGGTGCTCTACTGCGCGGGGATCTGCCGCGTCGACAAGTGTGAGCGCTCACCGGAGTTCGCCCGCCGGATCAACGTCGACGCGGTCGCGACGCTGCTCTCGCTCTTGCCCGCCGACGCGCGGTTCGTCTACTTGTCGAGCGATCACGTCTTCGGCGGTGGACGGGGACCGTACACCGAATCGTCCGATCCTCACCCGATCAGCGTGTACGGTCACACGCGCGTCGAGGCCGAGCGCATCGTGCGAGAGCGCCTGGGCTCGTTGATCATCCGCTCGAGCCTGTGGGTCGGCGACTCCTACGACGGTCAGCTCGGGCACCTGGACTGGCTGCGGTCTCGAACGCGACGCGGACTCCCTCTGACGCTCGTTCGGGGCGAGCACCGCTCCGCCGTTTGGGCGCACGACGCGGCCCGCCGCGTGCGCGAGCTCGCCGAGTCGGAGGTCACGGGAGTGCGCCACGTCGTCGCGCGCGACATCACCTCGCGTCCGAAGCTTGCCGAGTTTCTCGACCGGCGCTTCGACATCGACGCGACGTGGACGACGACGACGCGCGACGAGCTGGACGTGCCGCACCTCGGCGAGGTGGATCTGCGCACCGAGTATCGCGACGCGTTGGCGACGCCGCTCGAGTCGGTCGGGTAGTATCGCCACTCGCGATGGCAGGCGGACCATGGGTCTGTCGCCATGCGGACGGTGGGACAGAGACCTCGGCGATATCACGTTCCACACGCGACGAGCATCGAGATAATGGGAGCCGAGGAGATTTCGCTCCCGACCGCGGGCGTGCTCTTTCGAAAAACCGTGTAATGAATCGCCGGGCCACTCCGTCCCCCCTGTCATACACGCGTGATCGGCCGAGCCGTTCGGCCGGCGCCCGCCGCCCTGCGACGTGCTCGGGGCGGCCGGCATTCGGTCGCGCCCGCATCGCGGGGGCCGAGAATCCCGGGCTTCGCAACCGCACGCGCTCACCGGTTCGGAAAGAGAGACGGTCATGACGGAGCCGAGGCCCTTGGAACCGCGCGACGAACACAACCTCGAACTCGAGAAGAACGTCCGGCCGCAGGACTGGATCCCGCCGACGCCCGAGGGGCGCTACAACCTCGTCGTCATCGGCGCCGGCACCGCCGGGCTGGTCGCCGCCGCCGGTGCGGCGGGCCTGGGCGCGAAGGTCGCGCTCGTCGAACGCCAGAGGCTCGGTGGCGATTGCCTCAACGTCGGCTGCGTGCCGTCGAAGGGGCTGATCGCCGCGGCTCGCGTGGCCCGCAATGCCCGGTACGCGGACGACTTCGGCATCTCGATCGACGCTGACATCCGGCCGGACTTCGGCCGCGCGATGGAACGGATGCGCCGCTTGCGCGCGAAGATCAGCCCGCACGACTCCGCAGCCCGCTTCGCGTCGCTCGGCGTGGACGTCTACTTCGGCGAAGGGCGATTCTTGGACTCGAACCGCGTTCAAGTCGGAGAGACGACCCTCGAGTTCAAGAAGGCGCTCATCGCGACCGGTGCGAGGGCGTCCGCGCCTCCGATTCCCGGTCTCGACGAAGTTCAGTATCTGACGAACGAGACGGTCTTCTCTCTGACCGAGCTGCCGCAGCGATTCGGCGTGATCGGCGCTGGACCGATCGGATGCGAGCTCGCCCAGTCGTTGGCACTCTTGGGCTCCGAGGTCTTCCTCGTCGAATCGGCTCACGGGATTCTCCCGCGCGAGGATCCGGCCGCCAGCGCGGTCGTCCGGCGGTCGCTGGAACAGGACGGCGTCAACCTCCTTTGCTGTGGGCGCGACCTGCGCGTCGAGAGCCGGGAAGGTCGGACGCATCTGGTGCTGGACTCTCACAACCGCGCCTACGACGAGCCCATCGACCAGCTCCTGGTAGCGGTCGGTCGCGCGCCGAACGTGCACGGGTTGGGCCTCGAGACCGTCGGGGTCGACTTCGATCCCGCGATCGGGGTGAAAGTCGACGATCGGCTCCGGACGTCGAACCCGAACATCTTCGCGGCCGGCGACATCTGCTCGCAGTACAAGTTCACGCACGCCGCGGATTTCATGTCTCGCATCGTGCTCCAGAACGCTCTCTTCCGCGGCCGTGCGAAGGCGAGCGCGCTGACGATTCCGTGGTGCACGTACACGTCGCCCGAGATCGCACACGTCGGCCTTCACGAGTCCGAGGCGAAGGAGCGTGGCGTCGAGATCGACACGTTCACTCAGAACTTCGACGACGTCGATCGAGCCATTCTCGAGGGAGACGACGAAGGATTCGTGACGATCCGGACGCTGAAGGGGAAGGACCGGATCGTCGGAGCGACGATCGTCGCTCCAAACGCGGGCGACTTGATCAGCGAGGTCACGCTGGCCATGACGAACGGCGTCGGCCTGAAGGGCATCGCAAAGACCATCCACCCGTACCCCACCCAGGCGGACGCGATCCGCAGGATCGCGGATCAGTACAGCCGCACGCGTCTGACGCCGCTCGTGAAGTCGATCTTCCGAAAGTGGCTCGCGTTCACGCGCTGACGGCAACTCCGCCCCGAGTCGATTCCCCGCTGCAGAGAAACCTCGATGCCTGACGCGAAAACCCCCGCGCGTGCCAAGACGGCGCTGGCCCAAGACACCGTGCTCTTCCGCCCCGACCATGAGTCGAGAAGGCTCGAGGGCGTGAACCTCCTGATCGATCCGGAGGCCCCGAACTGGATCGTGACAGACACGCGCGGCGCTGCGATTCTCGCGCGCTTCGACGGAGAGCGCACCTTCGGCGATGTCGTGCACCGATACGCCCGCGACACGGGACTCGAGTTCGCGAAGGCGTGGCAGCATGTCGAGACGATCACGCGAGACGCCTTGCGCCACAAGTACCTCATCGGAGAAGAGGTGAATCCCCGCGAGTACGACGGACGCAACGAGCACTTGCGCGCGGAGCCTCTGCGAGAGCTGTGGATTCACACCAACAACTCGTGCAATCTCGCTTGCCGGCATTGCTTGGTCTCGTCCGGTCCCGACGGCGATCGAGGCCTGGCAAGCGAGAAGATCGTCGACATCATACGCCAGGCCCGCGCGCTGGGTGCTCACCGGTTCTACTTCACCGGTGGAGAGCCGTTCGTGCGGAAGGATCTCTTCGAGCTCATCGACGAGGTGCTGTCCGCTCCGGATGCGGAGCTGGCGATCCTCACCAATGGCGTCCTCCTCACCGGTCGACACATCGATGCGCTGCGGGAGAGGGACACCGAGCGCTTGCGACTGCAGATCAGCCTCGACGGCTCCGCGCCCGAGATCAACGACCCGATCCGCGGTGCGGGCACCTTCGCCCGGATCGTCGCGGGAATCCGCGCCGCGTTCGACGCCGGGATCGCGACGACCGTGTCGACTGCCATCGCGGAGGCAAACGCCGACGACGTGGCTGACGTGACGCGTCTCGTCGCGTCGCTGGGCGTGAAGAACCATCACCTTCTCTGGCTCCACAAGCGTGGACGCGCAGGCCGTGACGGCGAGGACAGGACGCCGTCGGTCGAGAAGGTCACCGAGGTGGTTCGCGCGGCACAGCGAGTCGCGGCCGAGTGCGGCATCGTTCTGGACAACTGCGAATCGGTCAAGGGGCGCTTGCGCTCGACGTCGCACGTCAAGTACGACCTGGCGAGCGCCTGCGTGTCGAGCCTCTGCGTGTACTCCGACGGTCAGGTGTACCCTTCCGCCGCAATGGCGAACGTTCCTGAGCTGGCGCTCGGAAGCGTGCTGGGCGCGCCTCTCGAACGCGTCTGGCGCGACAGTCCCGTCGCGCGCGAGTTCCGCGCGGCGACGGTGAAGAACAAGGAGATCTGTCGGTCCTGCCCGCTCATGTTCTTGTGCGGCGGAGGCGACATCGAACACGCGTACTTCTACGGCGGCAGCCTCCTCGCGCACGATCCCTATTGCGAGCTGCACAAGGCGATGTTCGACGACGCGGTCAGCGATCTGGCCAGGCATCGCCAGCGCTTGCTGACGAACGGGCGCTCCGGATTCGATGCTCCCGTGATCGTCGCAGCCATGGGCGAGGGCGCCGTGCACTGCGCCGCAGACGATGAGCCCAGCGCCGTGCGAACCACGCGATCGGAGTGCGAGCTGTCGCTCGACGTCGACTCTCCACGCAGGATCGTGCGTTCGTTCTACGGCGAGGCAGCGGAATCGCCTCAGGAAGACCTGTGCTGTCCCGTCCGGCCGGAGGCGGACGACGTGGCGCACGTGCCCGAGGAGGTGCTGGATCGCTTCTACGGGTGCGGCTCTCCGGTGGCCGACGCGGCCCCTCGCCCGGGAGAGACCACGCTCGACCTCGGAAGCGGAGCCGGAATCGACGTCTTCATCGCTGCGCGGCGAGTCGGCCCGCAAGGGAGGGCGATCGGTGTCGACATGACCGACGAGATGCTCGAGGTCGCCGAGGCGTGCAGGCCGGAGGTCGCGGCGAACCTCGGATTCGACGTGGCAGAGTTCCGCAAGGGCTTCCTCGAGGACATCCCCGTCGCGGACCGCACCGTCGACGTCGTCACGTCGAACTGCGTCGTGAACCTGTCTCCGGACAAGAAGAAGGTCCTCGCGGAGATCTGGCGCATCCTGAGGGATCACGGCCGTTTGGTGTTCTCCGACATCGTCTCGGAGAGGGAGGTGCCGTCCGACCAGCGCCGAGACCCGCGGCTGTGGGGCGAGTGCATCAGCGGCGCTCTGACCGACGAGGAGCTCCTCGCGTACATGGAGCGCGCCGGCTTCTATGGCGTTCAGGTCCTCAGGAAGGCGTTCTGGAAGGAGGTCGAGGGGTACCGCTTCTACTCGCTGACCGTGCGCGGCTTCAAATTCGAGAAGACCGCGGGCTGCGTCTTCATCGGACAGCAGGCCGTGTACCAAGGGCCGTTCAAGGGCGTCTCCGACGAAGAGGGCCACTGGTTCCCGCGCAACGTCGCCGTGGAGGTCTGCACGGACACGGCGGCAAAACTGACGATGCCGCCGTATGTCGGGCAGTTCATCGTCACGGATCCGACGCGTGACGTGCAGGAAGGCTACGCTTGCTGCTCGCCAGGCGGCGATGCGAGCTGCTGCTGACGTCGGCGTCGCAGGCGCCTGACGGAGAGGCCGGCATGATCAAGAGCTGGACGTGTCGATGGTGCGCTCGCGGTCCGACTACCCGCGTCGCGACGGCCCGATCGTCCGAAACCCGATCACCGTCGTCGCCACCGCGCCGACGAACAGGCCCGCGATCAGTCCGCGGTAACCCCATTGCCGCCGCGCCAGCCGATCCTCGAGCGCCGCGACGTGCTCCTCGGTACTCTCGACGCGCGCGCGGTGAATCTCGACGTCGACCTCCGGCTCGCCGACCGACAGCAGCGTGAACGCGACGATGAGCTGCGCCAGCGCGAGGACGAGACACAGCGGTGGCAGAAACGCGCGTAGCATGACGGTCACTCGTGACGCAGGGCCTGGATCGGGTCCATCATCGCCGCGCGCCGCGCCGGGTACATGCCGAACACGACGCCGATGCCGACCGATATGCCGAACGCGAGCAGCACCGCCCACCAGCTCTGCGCGGTCTCGATGCCCGTCATCGCCGTGACGCCGAGCGGAATGGCGACGCCGACCAGGATCCCCACGACGCCTCCGGTCGCGGACAGCGCGACGGTCTCGACGAGGAACTGCATCGTGATGTCGCGGCGCCGCGCTCCGAGCGCGCGGCGGATGCCGATCTCGCGCGTTCGCTCGACCACGCTAGCGAGCATGATGTTCATGATGCCGACGCCGCCGACGAGCAGCGAAATCCCGGCGATCGATCCGAGCACGAGGTTCCAGATGCGCTTCTCCGCCTCGGCCCGCTGCAGGAGCTCGAGCGGCACCTGAATCTCCCAGTCCTGCCGATTCGGGTGCGTGTCGTGCAGCAGCTTGCGCGCCATCGCCGCCGTCTGGCTGACCTCGTCCTCTTTCCACACGGACAGCGTGATCTCGCTGAGCTCGTTGCGCTCGAAGTCGGTGCTCCCCGATCGCACGATCGTCTGCAGCTCGCCGAAGCGACGCTGGGCCGCGGTGATCGGGATGTAGATGTCGTTGTTGAAGTCCTGCTGGCCGATCGCGCCCGGCGTCGCACTGCCGCTCGCTTGCGCATCGAGCACACCGACGACGCGATACGCGCCCGCACCGATCAACAGCGGCTTGTCGATCGGATCCTCGAAGCTGAACAGCCTCTCGGCCGCCCCGGCCCCGAGGACCGCGACGTTCGAAGTGCGATGCAGATCCGGAGCGGTCAGGAATCGGCCACGTCGGACCGCGAGGCTCTTGACGCGCAGATAGTCCGGCGTCACGCCGAGCACCCGCGCGTTCGCGATGCGCCGACTGCCGTGCTGCGAGTTCTTGCGCACGAGCGCGATCGGCACGGCGAGCTTGATCGTCGGCAGCGTCGCGGTCAGCCTCTCGTAGTCTCGACGCAAGAGGCCGTACTCGAGGACGCGGCTGACCTGCTGCTGACCGGAGGTACCGCTGCTGCTGCTGCCGCCACCGCCGCCTCCGCCGCCTTCGTCGTCGCCCTCCGGCTTGACGCTTCGGATGATCACGTTTGTCGCGCCGAGCTGACGGATCTGCTCGACCGCGTGGCGCTTCGATCCCTCGCCGATCGCGAGCATCGCGATGACCGAGCCGACGCCGAGAATCGTGCCGAGCATCGTCAGGAAGCTGCGCAACTTGTGGAGCAGCAGGTTCCGTATCGCGAGATGGAGAATCGTCAGCCGCATGCGATTCTCAGGCGGCGGGCGCCGGGTCCGCGGCGGCGTCCGTCGGCTGTCGGCCCGCGCCCCCCTCCGCAGCACGCTTCTCGGAAGCGCCGCCATCGGGAGAGATCGGCACCTCGCTGCGCTCGGCCTCGTCGACGATCGCCATCGGATTCAGCACGACGCGATCACCGACATCGACGCCCGAGCGGATCTCGACGAACTTGTCGTTCGTGCGCCCGAGCTCGACGATGCGCCGCTCGACCCCGCCGGCCCCGTCGACATAGCACCAGCTCTCGTTCTCGATCTGCACGATGGCCTGCACCGGCACGCTGAGCACGGCGATGAGGCGATCGACGTGAATCTCGGCAACCGCGGTCATGCCCGGCTTGAGCTGGTGGACGTCCTCGTCGATCGTGATGACCGTCTCGTACACCTTCGTGTCGGAGCTCATCCAGCTCGACTGATCCGGCAGCACGGCGACGGATTGGATCGAGCCCGCGTAGGTCCGATCCGGAATGGCGTCGACGCGAATCGTGACGTTCAGGCCCGAGCGGACCTGATCGAGCACCGACTCGTGCACCGATGTCTTGACCTGCATCTTCTTCAGGTTCGGCAGCGTCAGGATGAGCTGTCGCGGCCGCACCGGCGCGCCCTCGCGGATCTCCTGGCTGTACCAGCGGTGCTTCGAAATCGAGTACGCGACCATGCCGGCCTGCGGCGCGTAGATCTTGCTCTTGGAGATCTGCTCGCGGTATCGCGCCAGTCGCTCCTCTTCCTTCTTCAGCGCCTCGTTCTCGGCCTCGAGCTTGGCGGCCGCCTGCGCCAGAAGCGATTCGTTGTCTCGCTTGACTTGCTCCAGGGCGCGCTGCGCCGAGGCGAGGGCTCCCCCGAGCTCGAGCTTGGTCTTCTGATAGCGGTACGTGACGAGCTCGCGCTTCCTCGAGAGCGCTGTCGCCAGCTGGCGCTCGGCCTTCAGCGCGCTGAGCCGCGCCTGGTCGAGCTCGCCGCGCGAGCGGTAGCCGAGCTTGTAGAGCTGCTCGACGCCCTCGAGGTTGGTCTCCTCGATGAGCTTGCCGGCCTGCGCCTCCTGAATCTGCAGCTCGACGTCCTGCAGGTCGAGCTGGAACGTGCCGCCGTTGTCGTCCTCGAATTGCTTCAGGGCGAGGTCCGCGAGCTGGACCGCCAGCTCGGCTTCCTCGCGTAGCGTCTCGTTCTGCGACTTGCGGTTGTCGTACTTGACCTGCGCCTGGACCTGCTCCGAACGCGCGCGTTCCGTGTTGAGGATCTGCCGGTCGAGGCGCTCGGTGTGATTCGCGACGTCGAGCTCGACGAGGAGCTCGTCCTTCTCGACGGACGCGCCATTCGGAACGATCGACAGGATCGGCGTGCCGTGGATACCGTCGCCTTCGATGTCATCGACTTCGCAGCGAACGCTGACCGCGTCCTGGCTCTCGAGGTTGCCGCGCTCGGTGACGACGATCGGCAGGTCGCCGCGCGTCACGGTGTAGTACACGAGCGGCTGATCCGTACTGGTCCAGCTGCCGCCGGTCAGCGTGCTCAGAGCCGCTGCCGTCAGACCGCAGCCGCCGAGCAGGACCGTCGCGATGAGCACCTTGCCGCCGTGACCGCGATGCCGCGCGGCGGGCGGGGTCGCTGCGGCTTTCCGCGGCGGGGCAGTCGAGGGTGCGGCAGCCGCGGGCCGAGGCGAGTCGGCGGGCGGGCGCGTCGTCGGCTCTGCCGCCGACGTCAGCCGATCGGATCGCAGCGATCGTTCGGGTTCTGTTTCGAGCGAGTCTCGGATCATCAAGTTTCTCGAGAGTGCGCAGCGCGGGGGTTCGGCGCGGTTGCTGTCGCGGAGGGAGGCGCCCGGGAGGGGGACCACTACTTGTGGATGCGCGTGGCGGCCGAATGGTTACAGTGCGTCTTGCGAAAGCGGATTGCAACCACGCAAATCTCGCGTCCTGACGCGCGTGTTATCGGCCTCTTCGGGCCAACCTCGAAGGTGCTGGTCGCCTCGACGCGCGTATCCGGCCGGCCGGCGCTGAGCTCACAGTCGACCGGTGGAGGCGAAACCGCCCCCGGCTCGACAGAATCCTGCGGGTTTCCTGTCCGGTCTCCCTCACGCTCGGCAATGCAACGGGTAGGTGAGAACGACACACGCAAACGCCTGTCCGGAACGAGTACGCCATGGAACCCGCAGCCCCGGTCGACATTTCGTCCCTCGCCGCCGTCTTCGGCGCTCTGGCCGCAGTGGCGATCGTCGCCTGTCTCGGTCACCTCGTCATGGCGGTCTGCCTCTACGTGATCGCACGCAAGACCCGAACCGCCGGCGCATGGGTCGCCTTCGTACCGCTCTTCAACGTGATCGTGCTGTGCCGGGCGGCGGGCAAGCCGCTGTGGTGGCTCGTCCTCCTCCTCGTGCCCGGAGTCAACGTCTTCGTCTTCGCCGCGATGTGGATGGGGGTCGCCAACGCTCGCGGCAGGTCGCCGCTGACCGGACTCCTGGTGCTGGTTCCCGGACTCGGAATCGTGTTCCTCATCTACCTGGCGGCCGGCGCGCAGCCGACGACAGAGCGCGACGAGGCGCCCGGCACAGCCTCTGCTCGCTGCGCGTCGTGCGGCGCGCTCGCCGATAGCGAAGACACATTCTGCGGCGATTGCGGCCAGATGTTGACAGCCGGCCCTTCCGGCGCTCGCCGCTACGCGCGACAAGTGGCGCCGGCACGAGCCGGAGGATCCGGCGAAGCCGTCCCTGCGCTCGCGGCAGTCGTCCTCGTCGTCGGGTTCGTCGGACTCGCCGTCGTCGGCTGGCGATACCTCGGCTCGCCGGTGTCGGTCCTGTCGGACAGCGAAGACGAGCGCGAGTCGCGGCCGCCCGCAGTGGATGCTGGCGCGGACTCGCGACCGACGCGCAACGGCTGGCCGACCGAAGAGGGCCTCGCGACGTCCGATCGTTCGGTGAGCGCGGGGGCCGGCGGGACCGGACTCGCGCCATCGGTGCCGTCCTGGCCGAATGCGGCTTTGCCGGAGTCGCCGGCCGGCGTCCCGAGCTCGTTCCCACAGGACCCGGCAGGCGTCGCCGGCGAGAGCCGAAACGAGCCCGTCGCGGCCGACGGCGAGTTCCTGGAGCTTCTCGGCGATCTGCTCCAGGCCGAAATCGAGTCCGAGTCCTGGATCGAGTCCGCCCAGGGATCGACGGAGGTCCTGATCTTCCCGGAGAGCGACGAGATCCGGACGGACGGCGCGCAGATCCGAATCTTCCGCGCGGGGCAATCCGATGGCGAGTGAGGATGGCGCGATGACCGGCAGATGCAACGGCTGCGGACACGCTCTTCGCCCCGGCCTGCAGTTCTGTACGGCCTGCGGCGCCGCCGCAGCCGGGCCACAGTCCGAGACCGAATCGGCTGTGCCCCGTGCGTGCACGCGGTGCGGGGCGCCCGTCCCCGACGACCGCCGCTTCTGCGGCCAATGCGGCGCGTCGATCGTGCCGCTCGGCGCACAGCATCGTTCCGCGCCGCCGGCTCCAACTCCGGGTGGCCGCTCCCACAGTCCCGAGCTGGCGCTCCTGTTCGGCCTGGCCATCCCCGGCGCGGGACAAGCGTACAACGGCTGCCCGTTCCGAGCGTTCTTTCTGCTGTTCGCGAGCGTCCTGATTCTGCCGTGGCTCTACAGCTTGTACGACGCCTACAGCGTGGCCCGCCGCATGGCTCGCGAGGGCGGACGCTTCGGGCGCGGCGGCCTCGTCTGGGTCTTCCTGCAGGCGTGGCTCGTGTGCAACGTCGGACTGTTTGCCCTCATTGGTCTCACGCTCCTCGGAGTGCTTCGATGACGCACCATGTCGACCAGACGAGAACGAGGCCCCGCGCGGGCAGCCTCGGTTGCCTCGGCTGCTTTGCCGCCCTCTGCCTGATGGCCTTCACCGCCATCGGAGTGGGAGCGGCGTGGTGGCTCAACGCTTCGTGGTTCGATGGCATCGCCTTCTGGCGTGCGCCGCGGGTCGAGCCCGAGATTCTCCTCGTCGATGATCCCGGCGAGAGACAAGAGATCGACCGCCGGGAAGCGGCCCGAGAAGCCGCAGACGCCGCACGATCGGCCGCGCCGAAACCGATACCGCATCGTCCCGTTCCCTTCGTGTTCGCCAAAGTCGATACCGACTATCACCCCGCGCGCGGAGCGGAGCTCGAGGACCCGAGCGGTGCCATGCTGCGGATCCCTCCCGGCGCGGTGGATGGACAGACCAAGATCAGCATGGTCCCGATGTTGAGCTTGCCGGCGACCATGGACGCACCGCTGGCGGGGCCCGTCTTCGACATACGCATCGGCGACATCGGCGACC
>CAYMRB010000034.1:0-37798 GCA_964392615.1 uncultured Planctomycetia bacterium
CGACGGGCGCGGCAGACGACATCGCTCCAACGAGGTTCTACGAGTTGTGGAGCGACTGGGATCCGCGCGCCGATTCGCTCGACGCCGCCGCCGCTCGGGACGGAGCGGTGGGCGGGGCCGCGGCCGGTGTCTCGAAGCCTGCGATGGCAGGGATCACCGGATTACCGGGCGAATTCGGAGTAGCTCGGAACGGAATCCGTCGCCGAATTCGTTTGGTCGTTTGACTCCGCCCGTCCGGCGACTACCATTGCTTCACGGCCATGCGCAAGCTCCTGACCATCTCCCTAGCTCTCGCCCTCACGCTCTCGGCGGTCATGCCGCTGGTGCGCTGCGAGATCACCGGCGCGGTGGCGCTCAGCGGCGCGTGCACGACGTGCAACAGCGCGATCGAAGCGACGGGGTCAGAGCGAGCACCCTCCTGCGGGTCGTGCTGCGCTGCGACGCGTGGCAGCTCGAACGCCCCGCCGTCTCTCGCGGAGCGTTCGGCGTCGGTCGTCGCGCCGCGGTCCAGCCGATGCGCCGACGGCTGCTGCTCGCGCTATTCGTTCGAAGGTCTGCGACCGGATCCTTCCGCGTCTCGAACCGTCGAGCTCGCCGGTGAGCCCATCGGCGAAGTCGCGTGCCCGTTCGACGCCGTGGTCGACACACCCGCGGCCGACCGCTGCGCCCCGACCGGCACGCCCCCACCGCACGGACGGCACCCGCCCGGGTGCCGCCTCCACCTCGCTCTGGGCGTGCTGCTGCTCTGATTCGCTCTCACGGGCCCGAATCGACCGAGCCCGTTCTCGACCGTCGCGTCCGTAGGCGCGCGTACTTCTGCGTATGCGCCGAGGCGCTCGTTTGTCGCGAGAGAGCGTGTCATGGTTTTCCGTACACTCACAACACCCATCTGCCGAATTGCCGGAGTCGCTCTCGGTGCCGTCGTGCTCGCAGGTTGCGCGTCCGCCGACCCGAGTGACGACATCCATCAGGCCGCCGAGATCGTTGCCGCGCGTGCTGGCGTGTCGCTCGACTGGGAGTGCCCGTGGGAACGCGACGGCCCCGTTTGGGACCGACGCTCGCCGCTCTCGGCGCACACCGCGGTCGCAGCCGCGCTGCAGGCGAACCGCGACCTGCGCCACCAGATCGAGACCATCGCTGCAGCCCGCGCCGATCTCGCGCAAGCGAAGCTCCTGCCCAACCCTGTCCTCTCCGTCGGCTACGGCATCGGGATCGATGGTCGAAGCGGTGACGCGCTGGTCGGCGCGCTGCTGATGCAGCTCGAGGCCCTCTGGACGCGGTCGACGCGCGTCGCGGCCGAGGAAGCCCAGCTGCGCGCGGCCGTCCTGACGACGAGCGACGGGGCGCTGCGCTTGGTCGCGTCCGTACGATCGCTGCACGCTCGTCTCGTTCACGGAGAGCGTTCGCTGCGCCAGGAGACGGAAGCCGCCGATCGCGCGCGGGAGCTCGAGGCAATCGCCGAGGCGGCTTTCGCCGCCGGAACGACCACCATCGACGCCCGCAACCGAGAACGCGACGAGCGCATCGAGGCGGAGCGACACCTGGCGCAGCGAACCGCGCGAGTCGAGACCCTGCAACGACAGCTTCTCCACGCGATCGGCGATGCCGGTGCCGACGTCCCGCTCACGACGGACGGCCGTGTCGAGCTGCCCGGGGGTGGCGATGAGATCGACGAGCGCGCCGTCCTCGAACGAGCGCAATCCCGTCGTCTCGACGTGGCCGCGGCGCTCGCTGCTTTCGACGCCGAGTCGCGTGGAGTCGTCCTCGCCCGACTCTCTCGCATCCCCACGATCCACGCCGGCGTGGGCTACGAGCGCAATCTGGCCGGCCGCGAGGGGGTGTTCCCGCGCGGCCAGATCGAGATCCCCATCTTCGATACGGGAGCGGTCGCGGTCGCGTCCGCGGAGTCGACCGAGCGATCTGCGGCACTCGACGCGGAGCGCATCCTCCAGGACGCGCTGCTCGACGTCGGGCGCGCGCACGTCGCCGTCGACGAGGCCCGCACGCTCCGCGATCGAGTCGCTCGCGACGCGCTCACTTTCGCCACGGACGACGCGGCGAGCGCCGCGGCCGCGCTCGAGAGCGGCGTCGTCGCCCGCAGTGCCTGGGTGCGCGCCGAGGTGCGCCGCCTTCACGCATCCGTCGATCTGGAGGACGCGAACGCGGAGCTCGCCGCTCGTCTCTTCGACCTCGAACGCGCTGTCGGAGGTTCGCTCGCACCATGACCGAACGCCGCCCTGCCGATCTCGACGCGCTGCGCATCGCACAACAGGATGCAGCGACGGCCCCCGAACAGACGCTGGCGCCGCCCCCTTCGCGATGGCGCACGCGCGTCCTCGTGCCTCTCGTCCTCGTCGTGCTCACGGCGGGCCTCCTCGTCGCCGGCTTCTGGGAGAAGATCGCTCCCGCAACCGAGGTGCGCGTCGTTCCGTGCGTCGTCAAGACCGTCGCACAGCAACCCGCGGCCGTCGCGTTCCAGGCCTCCGGATGGATCGAGCCTGCGCCGTTTCCGATCTACGTCAGCGCGCTGACCGAAGGCGTCGTTGCCGAGATGCTCGTCCTCGAGGGCGAAGTGGTCGAAGCGAACCAGGTCGTCGCGCGATTGATACCCGACGACGCGCGCCTCGGTTTCGCGGCTGCAAACGCGGAGCTCGCGCTTCGCGAAGCCGAGGTGACCGCGCAGCAGGTCGAAGCACGCACGGCTCGCGAACGTCTCGACACACTGATCGAGCGCGGCGCGACGGCCGAGACCACACGTGCCCGCACGCGAGAGCTGACGGCCGCTGTCGATCGCGCCAGAGCGGCTCGCGAGCAGGCCGCCGCTCTGCTGAAGGCGCGAGAGGAGGAGATCGAGAAGAAGCGCGAGCTCGTCGCGTCGGGCGCCGTGTCCGCGCTCGAGGTCGCGATCCTCGAGCAGCAGCTCCTCGCGGATCGCGCCGCGCTCGAAGCGGCCACCGCCGCGACGGAAGTCGCCGCCGGCAAGCTCGAAGCTGCGCAGGCGCAAGAGAAGGCCGCGACGCGCAACCTCGACCTGTTGATCGACGAGCGCCGCGCCGTCGATGCCGCGAACGCGGGGCTCGCCGCGGCGCAAGCGCGCGTCCAGCTCGCGACCGCACGGCGCGACGAGGCCGCGCTGCGGCTCGAGCGCGTCGAGGTGCGCGCGCCGACCGCGGGGACGGTGCTCGAACGCGTCGTGTCCCCCGGCTCCGTCGTCGGATCGCGGGGCGGGCAGTCGTCGCGCGTCGCTCACCTCTACGATCCAGCGCGCCTGCAGGTGCGAACGGACGTGCCCCTGGCGGACGCGAGCCTCGTCGCTCCCGACCAGCGCGCGGAGATCACCGTCGAGACGCTTCCCGATGCCGTCTTCCACGGCCGCGTGTCGCGGCTCGTTCACCTGGCGGACATCCAGAAGAACACCGTCGAGGTGAAGGTCGATATCGAGGATCCGCGCTCCGAGCTCAAGCCCGAGATGCTCGCTCGTGTACGCTTCCTCGGCCGCCAGGACGCGGGTGACGACGCGAAGGGTCCCGCGCGAGAACGCATCTTCGCGCCGCTCGATCTCCTGGAGATCGACGCAAGCGGCCGCGCGACGGCTCTCGTCGTCGTCGATCGAGTCGAGGATCGCGGCCGCGCCGAGCGGCGCGAGTTGACGCTGGAGCCGGGCCGCCAGAACGGCTGGGTCGAGGTCAGCAGCGGACTGCTGCCGGGAGACCGCCTCATCGCCGAGCCACGCGACGGGATCGCCGCGGGCGACCGCGTCCTCGTGACGGGCGAGGCACGACGTTCGGAGTCCGCTGGAAAAGGAGGTCGATGATGGCACTGATCGCGTGCCGCGAGCTGACGCGTACGTATCACCGCGGCGACCAGGAGATCACTCCCCTCGCCAAGCTCGACCTCGAGATCGGGCGCGGCGAATTCGTCGCGCTGATGGGCCCGTCGGGCTCCGGCAAGACGACCCTGCTCAACCTCTTGGCCGGCATCGACAGGCCGACGTCCGGCACCCTGGAAATCGACGGCATCGACCTCGCTGCGCTCGGACGCGGCGATCTCGCGACGTGGAGGGCGCGCTCCATCGGCTACGTGTTCCAGCTCTACCACCTGATGCCGATGCTGACGGCCTATGAGAACGTCGAGTTGCCGCTGCTCCTGCACGATCTTTCGCGTCGCGAGCGTCACGAGCGCGTGTCGCTGGTGCTCGATCTCGTCGGCCTCGCCGATCGTAGCGACCACTTTCCCCGCCAGCTCAGCGGTGGCCAGGAGCAGCGCGTCGCGATCGCGCGCGCCATCGTCGCGGACCCGCCGCTCCTGCTCGCCGACGAGCCGACGGGCGATCTCGACGGGGAATCGGCCATGGCGATTCTCGATCTGCTCGGTCGCCTCCACCGCGAGCTCGAGAAGACGCTCGTGATGGTTACACACGACCCGCGCACGGCGCGCGCCGCGGACAGGCTGATCCGTCTCGAAAAGGGCCGCATCGTCGACGCAGAGATGCCAGAGGTGCCGTCGTGAAGGCCACTCGCTTCGCACCGCTCGTACGCCGCCAGATCACGCGCCAGAAGACGCGCTCCGCATTGACGGTCGCGGGCGTGGCCGTCGCGGTTTTCTTGTTCACTTCCGTGCTGTCGATTCAGCACGGCGTGGAGACGGCAACCGAGGTGGCGGCGAACGACACGACCCTCGTCGTCTACCGCGAGAACCGCTACTGCCCGTTCACGAGCCGCCTGCCGCAGTACTACGGAACGCGTATCACGGCGATCCCCGGCGTCCGCAGCGTCGTTCCGATGCGCGTCGTCGTGACGAACTGCCGCGCGTCGCTCGACATCGTGACGTTTCGCGGCATCGCCACGGAAGCTGTCGAAGGCGATGTTCGCGACCGTTGGGAGATCGTCAACGGCTCCTTCGACGAGTGGCTTCGACGCGGTGACGGTGCTCTCGTCGGCGAATCGCTCGCAACGCGGCGCGGCATCGCGGTGGGAAGCCGCTTCTCCGCCGCCGGCATCACCGTGCACGTCGCCGGTATCCTGCGCTCCGAGGAGCCACAGGACCGCAACGTGATCTACACGCATCTCGCGTTCGTCCAGGAAACCGACCGACGGGGCGGCCGCGGTGGCGTCGTCACACAGTTCAACGTTCGCGTCGACGACCCGGAGCGTGTCGAGGAGGTCGCTCGTGCGATCGACGCGGAGTTCGAGAACGAGAGCGAGCCGACCTCGACGTGGCCCGAGAAGGCCTTTGTCGCCCGGGCCGCCGCGGACGTCCTGGAGATCGCACGGTTCGCGTCCTGGCTCGGCTGGGGAGCGCTCGTCGCCGTGTTCTCGCTGGTGGCGAACGCCATCGTTCTGGCCGTTCGCGAACGCGTTCGCGAGCACGCGATCCTCGAGACGCTCGGGTTCACGAGAGCTCGCGTCGCGGGCCTCGTCGTCGTCGAAGGCGCCATTCTAAGCACGGTGGGCGGTGCGATCGGCGCGGCGCTGGCCGGCGTGGTCGTCCGTTGGGGCGGCTTCACGCTGACGATGGAGGGACAGAGCATGGAGGTGACGGCGACCGCATCGGTGCTCGTATGGGGCATCGTCGCGTCGATCAGCATCGGCATCCTCGCTAGCATCGCGCCGGCCGTCGGCGCTGCGCGACGCGAGATCACCGAGTGTTTTCGAACGGTATGACGAGTGAGGTAGCGGACGTCCCGTGAAGATCGCGAAGTTCCTGCGACAGATCCCGCTCGAGTACGCGGTGCGCAACCTGGGGCGCTCACCCGTGCGCACCGTGCTCAGCGTCGGCGCGTGCGTCCTCGTCGTGCTGCTCGTGGTCATCTCGACCGCGTTCATCCGCGGCATGAACCGTTCCTTGCTACGGTCCGGCTCGCCGAACAACGTCATCCTCCTCAACGCTGGATCCGAGGAGAGCGTCGAGCGCAGTCAAGTGACGCTCGCTGCGGCGGGCGCCGTATCGGCATACGTCGATGGAGCGCGCCGCAACCTCGGAGTCGAGTACGTGTCGCCGGAGCTCCACCTGATCTTGCCCATCGGAGCGTCGCGCGACGAGGCGGAGCGACTCGGAGTCATACGCGGCGTGACTCCCACGGCGTTCCTCGTCCATCCGCAAGTGCGCGTCACCGAAGGTCGATTGCCTCGAGGCGGCCAGGACGAGGTGATGGTCGGCTCCATGGTCGCGGCGACCCTCGGCGCCGACGATGCGATGTTCGACGTGGGCGAGCGCCTGTGGTTCGACGGCCGACCGTGGACGATCGCCGGGCACTTCGAGGCGCCGGGAACGGTGATGGACGGCGAGATCTGGATGCCGCTCGCCGATCTGCAGGTCGTCGGGCAGCGACAGGACGTGTCTTGCGTCGTCCTGACACTCGATCCGGCTGCGGGCGGCAACTTCGCCGACGTCGAAGCGTTTACCGCGCAGCGACTCGATCTCGAACTCGTCGCGCTGCGCGAGGATGCGTACTATGGTCGGCTGGTCGGTTTCTTCGCGCCGATCCGCTATCTCGTCGCGATCACGGCGGGTCTCTGCGCGTTCGGCGGCATCCTCGGAGGACTCAACGCGCTGTACGCCGCGTTCGCGGAGCGCCGGCGCGAGCTCGGCACGTTGCAGGTGCTCGGCTTCTCGCGCATGACCGTATCGCTGGCCCTCTACATCGAGTCGCTGCTGATCGCCTCGGTCGGCGCGTTGCTCGCAGGGGGCTTGGGAAAGCTCCTGCTCGACGGAGTCGCCGTGCGCCTTTCGATCGGCACATTCGGCCTGCTCGTCGATGGCCTCGCCATCGCTTGCGGCATCGCAGCATCGCTTCTTCTCGGGACGGTCGCGACCGGCGCCGTCCTCTTACGTTTTCAGTCGACCTCCATTCCGGAGGCATTGCGTTCGTGAGGATCCAATCGATGACGACTCTCGCCTATCGTTTCTCGTTCGTCGCCGCGCTCGTCGCCGCGCTCGCCACGATATCCTGCACGTCGGAGCAGCCGCCGGCCGCCCCGGAGGAGGCGGACTCCGCCGAGGCCGTGGTGCCGAAAAGCGCTTTCGTCACCGTACGCCCCGACGGCGCGCAGCCGCTCGCGGCGGTCAAGAAGACGGCCAAGGCCGGCGACAAGATCGTCGTCACAGCCCGCGTCGGCGGCCGCGTCGATCCATTCGTCGAGAAGCGCGCGATGATGATCATCGCCGACCCTGCACTCCCGGCGTGCAGCGAGATCCCGGGCGACGGCTGCAAGACGCCGTGGGACTACTGCTGCGAGACGCCGGAGTCGCTCCTCGCGAACACCGCGACGGTCATCGTTCCGGACGCTGCCGGCAAGGCGATCGAAGCCGGCCTGCGCGATGTGCACGGCCTGGAGCCGCTGCGCGAGGTCGTCGTCACGGGTAAGGCGCAGGTCGAAGGCGGCTCGCTGACGATCCTGGCCGAGTCGGTGTTCGTCGCGCCGAAGTAGGACCGCGTCCGGGCCTCTCGCGGATCTGCAGAGTTTGAACAGAAGAAAACGAAGGCAACGAAGAGCGTAGCAACTTGATCGCGTCTCCCTCTTCTTCGTTGCCTTCGTTTCCTTCTGTTGGCACATCTTCTGGTGGGACTGATTGTCAACGGAGACGAGACCGGACTCGACCGCCACCGAGAGACGGAGCATGCGAGCCAGGACGACCACAGTCAGCGTCCTCTTCTGCGTGGCCGTGATAGTCGCGGCGGGACTGGTCGTCGTGGTGACAAAAGGCTGGCTCCGGCAGAAACAGCTGGTGCGCCAGCTGGACTCGGAGAACCTCGACGAGGTCGAGCAAGCCGCCCGTGAGCTCGCGCGCGCGGGCCGGTACCAGCCGCTCTTGGAATCGATAGCCGTCGAGGTCGAGCGGGACCGGAAGCAGATGCAGCGGGGCCTTGGGGGGTGGTGGAGGTACGCTGGGCTCGGAGTCGAACAGGCGGCCGATGGCAGGGGCGACCGGCTGCTCGCACTCCTCGAAGGTTTCTCAGCGCAGGAGGATCACGCGCAGGGAGCGCTCGAAAGCCTGGCGGAGTATCTCGAGGCCGGGGAAGCGAGTGAGAGGGCGCCGCATGAAGTCCTCGCTGGCTTCCTGGCCATCAGGGCACTCGCGTGGCGCGTGAATGGTGCGGTCGAGGCGAAACGTCGCTGCGCCGCTGCCGTGGGTCGGTATCTCGAACTCGAGGAGATAGGGAGCGAGGCGGCCGAGCTCTTGGAGGAGCTGCCCGCAGTGGGCGGACGGGTCAAGCCGAGTCGCAGGCACGCGGCAGGGTGATCGGCTCTGAGCGTTGCTGCCTCCGCTACTCCTCGAGCTCGAAGCCGGACTGCCTCGAGACGTCCACACTCATCTGCACGATAGGCCTCGTGATCGACCGGTACCCGCGGTACTCGTCGAGCAGATAGCCGTCCTCGTCCATATAGGGCGCCATGACGTTGTGGAAGTCCGTCATGAACTCCTGCAAGCGATAGAGAAACGCTCGCTTCTTCGCGTCGGAGTCCGAACGCGCGACCTCTGGAAACTCCCTCTGGAGATCCGCAGCGCGTGCGCGAAGGGCGGCGATGGGGTCAGAGGGGGAAGGGTGAGGCTCCGGGCCCTCCGGCCTCAACGCGAGCGTCACGACGATGCCGGCCAACGGCACGACGACGATCGCGATGAGAACCCACGTGGTAGAGCCGCCCTGCCGCGACGATGGTATTGCGTGGTCGGGAGTCATTCGATGCGCTCCGCTCAGGCCCGAGGATGCCACCGCTGACACCGGTCATCGTCTCGAGTTCCTGTCACGGTTTCGTCACCCACTCTGACCTCTCTTGGCGCCGCAGTTGTGACCATCGTCACACTCGCCTCGCCCCACCGAGCCTTGACTTTGCGGCATCTCCTGCGGACGGTGGAAGGATGATCGGAGGCTCGGCGTCAGATCGTCTTCTCGGGACGACGCGGCGTCGCGGTTCTCCTCCTGCACCCCAACGCGGAGGATCAGGCGAATGTCCCGTTTCGCTATCGCCCATGTCGTCGGCATCGTTCTTCTCGCCACCACTGCCGCTGCAGCGAAGGAGCCCCGCAACCTCGCGCCGCAGGCCAGCGTCACCGCGAACAGCGAGTACAATGCCCATCACCTCGCGCGCTGGGCCATCGATGGCAAGATCCCGGCCGAGGCGTGTGGGGGCGACCAAGAGCGAGCCTGGTGCGTCCGCGGCGCCGACACGGGCTGCACCGGCGAGTTCACGTTGACGTGGAAGAAGCCCGTCGACGTCGCCGAGATCGTCTACTTCGGCCGCACCGGCATGCTCGTCGACGAGTGCTTCCGCGACTACGCCGTCTATCTCGACGGCGCAACGAAGCCCTCCGCTCGCGGGACGTTCGAGAAGCGCCACGGCGCGCAGCGCATCCGCCTGCCGCGCTCGACGGTTCGCACGATTCGCATCGCGTTCCTGAACGCCTACACCACGCGACTCAACCCCGGCGCGTCCGAGATCATGGTCTTCGATCGCTCGCCGAGCGACAAGTTCCTGATCGAGATGTCGTTCGCGCCCGAAGAGCGCACTCCCGAGGCGACCGCGATGCGCCGCGAGCTGATCGACGGCAAGCTCGGGTTCCGCGACATGCTGCTCGTGAAGCGCCACCCGATGAACATCTCGCACGTGTACGTGTATCACGTCGAGGGGTTCCAACGCGGCGGCGGGCTCTACGTGTACACGCCCGACGAGAAGGGCGGCAAGCTGCGCTGCATCTTTGACGCGACGGACGCCATGATCTCGACGGCCGATCTATCGTACGACGGCAAGGAGGTCGTCTTCGCGTTGAAGCGCGGCGGATTGGTCCGCTGCAATCCTGTGGCGCTCATCGAGGACGTCTGCCGCGACGACCCCGACAACAACTACCAGGTCTTTCGTATCAACATCGACGGCACGGGCCTGACGCAGCTGACCGACGGGCCGCACAACAACCTCGACCCGTGCTGGCTGCCGGACGGCGGCATCGCGTTTATCTCCGATCGCAAGCCGGCGTACGCGTACTGCTACGTCGTCACCTCGCCTGTCGTCTACCGCATGGGACGCGACGGCAGCGATCAGAAGCGACTGTCGGCGAACTACCTGATGGACTTCACTCCGTCGGTGCTCGACGACGGCCGCATCATCTACACCCGTTGGGAATACGTCGACCGCGCCGCATGCCCGATCCAGAGCCTGTGGGCGATCAACCCCGACGGCACGGGGCTGACCAGCTACTACGGCAACCGCGTGCTGTCGCCCGGCACGTTCATGGACGCGCAGCCGATTCCCGGCACCGGAACGATCATCGCGACCGCGACGAATCACAACGGTCCGTGCCGCGGCGGGATCGTGCTGATCGATCCGAGCCACGGCGCGAACGCCCCCGAGGCGGTGACCAACGTGACCCCGGAGGTCGACATTCGCCGCATCGGCGGCGTCTACGGCAACGGCCTGCGCGGACCGTACGAGAAGCCGTTCCCGATCGGCGGCGATCGGTATCTCGTCGCGAACAATGGCGCACTGCAGCTGCGCGACTTCGACGGCAACGCGGTCACGCTGCTGCGCCCGCAGAAGGGGCTCGGCTTCTACTCGGCACAGCCGATTCGCCCGACCCCGACGCCGCCGGTAATCTCCGGCATCCGCATGGACTACGACGTCGCGATGCCACAAGACGGCAGCGTCACCGGCGGGTGGGCAACGGTCTACGTCCAGGACGTCTACAACGGCCTCGAGCCCCACGTGAAACGTGGTGAGATCGCGCAGATCGCCGTCGTTCAGGAGGTCGAGAAGAGCACGCACACGCCGCAGAACAACCTGAAGCTCAGCGGCAAGGGCATGCGGAACATCGCCGTCTTCGGGTTCCAATTCCCTCTGGTGTCGTGCGGTGCGACGTACGCGCCGAAGAAGCTGTGGGGCTTCGCCGACGTCGACAAGAACGGCGCAGCGGCGTTCAAGGTGCCGTCCGAGGTACCGATCTACTTCATGGCGCTCGACAAGGAAGGCCGCGCGCTGCAGCGCATGCGCAGCTTCACCCACCTGATGCCGGGCGAGGTGCAGGGCTGCGTCGGCTGTCACTCGGATCGCAACTCGGTCGTCATGCCTTCGACGGCACCGACAACGCTCACGAGCCGGCCGCAGGAGCTGACCCCGCCGGATTGGGGCGTCAAAGGATTCAGCTACCCCGAGGTCGTGCAGCCCGTCTTCGATCGCTACTGCGTCGACTGCCACAACGAGCGCGAGCAGCCCGGCGGCGTGGACATGAGCGGCGACAAGACCGATTTCTTCAACGTGTCGTACGACATCCTGACGCGCACCGGCACGCAGGCCGAGACGGGCTACATGCATCACGGCAGCCCCGTCGGGCCGGGTGGTGACAAGGTGCGCGGCGAGAGCCCGTGGACGTCGTGGATCTGGACGATCAACGGCGCCGGGCACAACGTCCTCGAGATCGCGCCGCGCCGCTGGGGCAGTCCGGCGAGCCAGCTCGCGGAGCTCCTGCGCAACGGTCACCCCGACGAGAACGGCAAGCCGCGCATCGACGTGGCGGATGCCGACCGCCGCAAGGTGTACGTGTGGCTCGATCTGAACGTCCCGTACTACGGCACGTCGTCGTCGAACCACAAGATCCGCCTCGGCAGCCGGCGCATGATGCCGCAAGAGCTCGATTCGACCCTGCGCGACGTCGCGTCGCGCCGCTGCAAGAGCTGCCACGACAAGGGCGTCCCGCGCAAGTTCTACACGCGCATGCTCGAGCCCGAGAACAACAGCTTCCTGCTCGCGCCGCTCGCGAAGGCGGCGGGCGGCACCGGGAAGTGCGGCGCCGCGGTGTTCGCGTCGAAGGACGACGCCGACTACCGCAAGCTGATCGACGTGTTCCGGCCGATCCAGGAGCTACTCGCGGATCGCCCGCGCGCGGACATGCCGGGGTTCTCGCTCCGCTAACGCCCGAGCCGTTTCGAGGCGTTACACCGTTACATCGTTTGACCGCAAGCACTCATGACGACGGCGCCGAGTGGCGTGCGCGTCGTAAACCTTTGTTAACACACGATGTAACACGGTAACGCCTCGGAGGCGTCCAAACGCCCTCGAGCCGTTTCGGAGGCGAGCTCACGAGACATCGGTCACACACATCTCACCGGAGAGTGTGATAAAAACACGGGCCGACGTGACAAAGCAGCCCTCCGCCCCAGGTCTCGACGCCGATGACCGCCTCCGGATCCGACCGCTCCCCCGCCGACGTCGCCGGGCGATCGTTTGACGTCGTCGTCGTCGGTGCCGGCATCAACGGCACGGGTATAGCCCGCGACGCCGCCATGCGCGGCCTGCGCGTACTGCTCGTCGACCAGGCCGACCTTTGCTCGGGCACCTCGAGCCGCTCCGGCCGCATGATCCACGGCGGCCTGCGGTACCTCGAGCACGGCGACATCGGTCTCGTGAGAGAGTCGCTGCGCGAGCGCTCGACGCTTCTGCGCATCGCGCCCCACCTCGTCCGCACGCACGACCTGATCATCCCGTTCTACCGGCACAACCTCCACCGGCCGTGGCAGGTGCGCTTCGGTCTCTTCGTCCTCGACGTCTTCGCAGCGCTGTCGCGGTGCTCGATCGGCCGACGCGGCTCGTTCTCGCGCGGCGCGATCCTCGAGCGCATCCCCGGTCTGAACGCCGACGGCTTGACCGGCGCGAGCCTGATGAAGGACGGCTACGCCGACCACGCCGAACGCCTCTGCGTCGAGAACGCCCTGTCGGCCGCGAGCGCCGGCGCCGAGATCGCGACCTATACGCGCGTCGACGGATTGACCACGGAGAACGGCGCAGTCGTCGGGCTCTCTCTCGTCGACGTCCTGACCGGTCGACGTTTCGACGTACGCGCAACGGTGACCGTCAACGTCGCCGGACCGTGGGTCGATCGCCTCCTCGACGGGCTCGCTGCGGATCGCCTGATCGGCGGCACCAAGGGCAGCTTCCTCGTCTTCGAGTCATTTCCCGGCGCGCCGCGCGATCCGTGCTTCTACGAGTCCGAGTCCGACCACCGTCAGGTCGTCGCTCTGCCGTGGGGCGAGCGCCTGCTGATCGGCACGACCGACATCCGGTACGACGAGGACCCCGGCGACGCGGTCGTCTCGAAGGAGGAGATGGACTATCTGCTGGGCGAGACGAACCGCGCGTTTCCGAAAGCTCAGCTGACCGCGGCCGACGTGCGATTCGCGTACGCCGGCGTGCGTCCGCTGCCGTACCACCCGGAGGGCGCCGAGGGCACCATCACGCGAAAGCACATCGTCGTCGATCACGCGCCGAAGGTCGGCGGCCTGGTTTCGATCGTCGGCGGCAAGCTGAGCACGTTCCGCAGCCTCGCGGAAGAGACCACCGACGCCGTGTTCCGCAAGCTCGGGCGCAGGACGCCGCGCTGCCCGACGGCGCGCGTGCCTCTTCCCGGCGGGGACCTGTCCGGCGGCGACCTCTCCGCGAGCGGCGCCGAGAGCTTCGGGGCGTTCCGCGATCGCTTCCAGGCGTCCGCGCCGGTCGACCGCAAGAGCGCCGATCACCTGCTGGCGCTGTACGGCACGCGCGCCCAGAGCGTGCTCGAGATCGCGTCGTCCAGCGATGACCCGGAGCTGCTGCAACCGTTCGATGAGCACACTGGCGCGATCGGCGCCGAGATCATCTCCGCCTTCCGGGACGAGTTCGCCCGCACTCTCGTCGACGTGCTGTTCGGTCGCACGATGGTCGACTACGACGCGGTGTTCGACGCGCGCAGCGCCGAGGCGGCGGCGAAGATCGCGGCGCGACATCTCGGCTGGGACGACGCCCGCTGCACCTCCGAGCTCGACGCGTGGCGCCGCCACGCCCGAAAGTTCGAGGCGCCGGCCGGGGCGTCCGACGCGCCATGAGCTCCCCCGCGAGCAGCCACCAAGCGTCGCCGGAGACGCGTCGCAAGTGGATCACCGACGCGATCATCGCGAACGGATCGGTGCTCGTCGACGACCTCGCGCAGCGCTTCGGCGTCAGTCGCATGACCGTGCACCGCGACCTCGACGTCCTTGAGCGCCAGGGAGTCCTCCGCAAGGTCAAGAACGGCGCCACCGCGCAGCCGGCGAGCAATTTCGAGAGCGACGTGCGCTATCGGTTGCCCCTCTGCACGGAAGCGAAAGAGTCGTTGGCCGAGGCCGTCCTCGAGCACATCGAGTCGGCGCAATCGGTTTGTATCGACGACGCGACGACGCTGATACCGCTGGCTCGGCGCCTGCCGGATACGCGCGGTCTGACCATCATCACGAACTTTCGGCCGGTCATCCGCGAACTCGCGGGTCGCCAGGGCATCCACCTGATCGCGCTCGGCGGAGAGTACCGGCCGCGGTTCGACACATTCACCGGGTTGATCTGCGAGCAGGCGCTCGCCGGGCTGCACTCGGACGTGTTTGTCACGTCGACGACCGCGGTCAGCGACGCGGTCGCGTGCCACCCCGATCCGGGCATCGTCCGCGTCAAGCGCGCGATGATGCAGTCCGCGTCGCGGAGCATTCTCCTGCTCGACGCGAGCAAGTTTCAGAAAACCGCGCTGCACCGCGTCGCACACCTGACGGAGTTCGATGTCGTCATCGTCGACGCGGACACGGAGCGTTCGGAAATCGAGGCCTGCCGCGAGGCGGGCGTGAACATCGTGGTAGCTCGCTGCAGAGAACCACACGGCAAGTGACGGAGATCACTGTGCGGACCTTCCCGGACGCCGATCATCCCGGCTTCAGCGAGGTCCACAGGATACGGAGATGATTTCGAAGACCATGACCTCACGCGAGCGCGTCCTGCGCGCCCTGGCTCACGAAGAGCCGGACCAGGTGCCGCTCGACATGAATCTGACCGTCGACGTCTACAATGCGTTGCGCGCTCATCTGGGCCTGCACCCCGAGCCCGACAAGAAGGTCGGCCTGTGGACCGATGTCAGCGCCAGCATCGATCTGCTGGACGCGATGGGCATCGACATCTTCTACACCGGGCTCGGGTCACCGGTGAACCGCAAGCCGCCGCCGGAGCGCGACGGCCGTCGCTACGACGAGTGGCACGTCGGCCGCGAGCAGATCGCGCGCGAAGACGGCAGCTACTACTGGGAGATGGTCGAGCATCCACTCGCGGGCGCGACACTGCAGGATGTCGAGGATTTCCCGTGGCCGGATCCCGACGATCCCGGCCGCTACGCCGGCTTGCGCGACAAGGTCCTCACGGCGAAGGAGGAATGCGACAAGGCGGTGATGTTCAAGTCGGCCAACTCCATCTGGGAGCAGTCCTGGTGGCTCTACGGCATGCAGGACTGGATGATGGACATGGTCGTCAAGCCCGACGTCGTCGAGGCGATCATGGACCGCGTCACCGACGTCGCATGTCGCACGATGGAGCTCGGCATGGAAGAGGTCGGCGACCTCGTCGACATCGTGCGCCTCGCCGGCGAGGATCTCGGCATGCAAATGTCGCCGATGATCGCGCCCGCCATGTTCGAGTCGATGGTCAAGCCGCGTTTCGCTCGCCTGTGGAACATGGCGCGCGAGAAGATCGCCGAGAAGAACCCGAACGCGAAGCTCATGGTGCACTCGTGCGGCAACGTGCGCCCCTTCATCCCGACGTGGATCGACATGGGCCTGGACGTGCTCGACCCGATCCAGCCGCGTGTCCCGGCGATGGAGCCGGAAGGCCTCAAGCGCGACTTCGGCGATCAGCTGTCGTTCCACGGCGGCGTCGATCTGCAGAAGCTGCTGCCGTTCGGCACGCCCGAGGAGGTGAGGGCCGAGGTGGGACGCTACATCCGGGCCCTGGCGCCGGGGGGCGGCTACATCGTCGCGCCGGCCCACAACGTTCAGAGCGACGTGCCGCCGGAGAACCTGGTCGCGGTCCGCGACGCGATCGCCGAGCACGGCCAGTACCCGATCTCGCAATCTGACACTTGAACCCGAGAACGACCGACGAACCGAGGTGAATGATGGATTCCAGAACCGGCAAGAAGATCCGCATGGGCCGCATCTTCGACGCGAAGAGCGGCAACACGCTCGTCGTGGCCTACTCGCACGGCGTGATCATGGGCGCGCTGTCCGGCATGCGCACGCTCGAGGAAATGGAACGCGCGACGCTGGCCATGTGCGACGTCGATGCGCTGATGGTCGCACCGGGCATGCTCACGAAGCTCGAGGACGCGTTCATCGGCAAGAGCCGCCCCGCGCTGTTCATCCACTTCGACTACCAGAGCTACGTCCGTAAGGAGCTGCCCTACGGGGTCGGCGCGACGGTCGAGCTCGGCCAGGTCGAGGACGCGATGGCGGCCGGCGCCGACGCGATCATGACGTACATGTACATCGGGCACGAGGACCAGGAGATCGAGAAGCTCGAGATCGAACGCAACGCGCGCATCGCCCGCGAGTGCGACCGCCTCGGCATGGTGTTCATGATCGAGGCGTTGTGCGCGCGCGAGAACACGGAGCCTGAGGTCCGGCACGACGCCTCGATCATCGGTCTGTCGTGCCGCATCGCCGCCGAGCTCGGCGCGGACATCGTCAAGAGCCACTACCCCGGCAGCCTCGAGAACGTCGCCGAGATCGCGACGACCTGTCCGTCGCCGCTGCTTCTCGCCGGCGGCCCGAAGCTCGACACGCTCGAGGCGGCCTACGAGCTCGCTCGCCAGTCGATCGAGGCCGGTGCGCGAGGCCTGGTGTTCGGACGCAATATCTTCGAGGCGGAGGACATCGCCGGCGAGGTGCAGCGCTACCGCGGCATCGTCCACGGCAGCTGAGTCAGCGGAGCGCTACAACAGAGTCGCAGGAGGAGAACGGAGACGATGAACGAGCAGAGCATGAATCGGCGCGCGTGGATCAAGACAGCCGGCGTCGGCGTCGGCATGACCGCGGCGGGTTGTGGCGCGGTGGAGACAGTCAAGCGCGAGGCCGTCGCGTTGCCGCAGTACGCAAACGACGCGTTCTACAAGGACGGCGAGTTCGACCTCGAGACGGCGAAAGACGCCTACACAGCGCTGTTGAAGTACCACGGCTATCCGACGTGGGACGGCATCCGCGATCAGTTCTGGATCACCGACTACGGAGCCGGCGAGTTCACGAAGCTCGGGCTCGGCGCGATCATCTTCCACAACCGTAAGGAAGAGCACCACGGCGATCGCTATATGATGCTCGACATCTTCCTGCTGCCGAACCAGATGCTCCCCGAGCACTACCACCTCGAGACCCCGGACTCGCGCGCCAAGCTCGAGGCGTGGATCGTGCGGCACGGCTCGGCCACGATCGTCGGCGAGGGCGAGGAGACTCCCGGCCTGAAGGAGAGGATCCCGGCGAGCCAGGAGGGCCACGTCACCGTCTGGCACGGCGTCGACTGCGGTCCCGGCGGCAAGGCCGAGCTCAACCGCGTGACGGCGCGCCACTGGCAGCTCGCCGGACCGGAGGGCGCGGTCGTGACGGAGGTCGCGAACTACCACGACGGCGGCGGCGTCCGTCACACGAACCCGAACCTCGTGCTGTGAGCCGACGTGGTCGCGACAACCCTGACAGGGAGGTAAGGACATGCTGACGACCGTGAGTCGGGCAGTAGCCGTCGTGCTGCTCCTGCTGACAGTCGGTTGCGCGTCGGCGCTGAAGACGCCACGACTCGCGTTCGACCTGCCCGCGCAGTACAACTCGCCCGACGGCATGACGGTGGCGCCGGACGGCAACATCTATCTGTCGATGCCGAACCTCGGCGATCCGTCGCATGCGGCCAAGATCCTGCGTATCACGCCGGACGATGAGCTCGAGGAGGTGATCACGCTGCCGGTGCATCCGGAGCTCAACGCCGTCGGTCCGCTCGGCGTCGCGCACGCATCGGACGGCAATCTGTACGTCGCGGACTGCCAAGCGTTCAACGACGACAACCGCAAATCGCGCGTGCTGCGCGTCCGCCTCGACGAAGGCCGCGCCGTCGGCTGCGATGTCGTCGTCGAAGGTCTCGTCATGGCCAACGCCGTCATGTGCCGCGACGGCGCGATCTTCGTGACCGATACGACGGTCGACAAGACCGCGAAGCCGCTCGTGAGCGGCGTCTATCGGTTCGAGCTGTCGGAGCTCGCCTCCGGCACCGTACGCGTCGCGGGCGGCGACGATCCGCATCTGGTCGCGACGCTCGAGACGGAGAACGAGGAGTTTCCGTTCGGCGCCAACGGGCTGTCGTTCGATTCCCGCGGGCGCATGTACGTGTGCGACTTCGGGGATCGCCGAGTACTCCGCTTCACGCTCGACGAGACTGGGCGCGCGTCGTCGCGAGAGGTGCTCGCCAGCGACTCGGGCATGCTCTCGCCCGACGGCATGTTCATCACGGCGGACGATCGGATCTTCGTCGCCGATTTCCTGGGCAACGCGGTTCACGAAATCGATATCGACTCGGGCCGCGTCACGACGATCGCGAAGAATCCGCCGTGCGACGGCGCCACAGGGCAGCTCGACGGGCCCTCCGAGGTGTGCGTGCGAGGCGACCGGATGTACGTGTCCAACATCGACCTGGACTTCGGCGCGATCCAGCACGACGGAGTTCACACCATCTCGGTGATCGATCTGAAACCATAGCGAGGCGACTGCGATGAGCTACCTGCTCGGAATCGACCTCGGCAGCACGAACCTGAAGGTCGTCATCTACGGGCTCGACGGCAAAGCCGCGGCCACCGCCAGCACGCCGATGGTGCTGCACCACCCGGACGCAGACCACGCGGACTGGGCGACCTGGGACCCGGACATGGTCTGGAACGGTATCGGCAAGCTGTGCCAGGAGGCGATCGCGGGGCTCTCCGCGACTCGCGGCGCCAGTCCCGCCGATATCCGCGGCATCGCGGTCACGGGGATGGGCATGGACGGCGTTCCGGTCGCTGCCGACGGCACCGTGCTCTATCCGTTCATCTCGTGGCACTGCCCGCGCACGCAACCGCAGTGCGACGCGTGGCTCGAGAAGGTCGGTGCTGCGAAGCAGTTCGCGATCTCCGGCAACCCGGTCTGGACCTTCAACACGGTCTTCCGCCTGCAGTGGATGCAGCAGCACGAGCCCGCGATTCTCGAGAAGGCGGAGAAGTGGCTGCTGATCGAGGACTTCGTCAACTTCAAGCTCTCCGGCGAGTACGCGACCGACTACAGCATGGCGTCGTCGACGCTGCTTCTCGATCAGCGCACTCGGCAGTGGTCGGACGACCTGATCGCGGCGGCGGAAATCGACCCGTCGCTGCTGTGTGATCCGCGACCGTCGGGCACCGTCATCGGCGCCGTGCACTCCGCCGCCGCCGCGACGACCGGCCTCGTCGAAGGTACGCCTGTCGTCGTTGGCGGGCACGACTTTCTCTGCGGCGCGCTGGCGACCGGCGCGTACCGTCCGGGAGTCGTGTCCGACGTCATCGGCACGTGGGAGATCGTCGTAGCCGCGCTGCCCGAGCCGGTGCTCACCCAGGAGGTCCGCGAGATGGGCATCTGGGTGGACTCGCACGTCGCGCGCGACGTGTGGGCCGCGATGGCATCGACCGTGGCTGCCGACGCGCTCGAGTGGTTCCGCCGCGAGCACGCGTTCGAGGAGAAGCAGCGCGCGAAGGACGACGGCGGTGTCGACTGGGAGTACCTGATCGCCGCTGCGAGCGACTCTCCCCCCGGGGCGAACGGCGTGATGTTCCTGCCCCACCTGTCCGGAAGCTTCGTCCCGATCGTCGATGCGACGTCGATGGGCGCGTTCGTCGGCCTGCGCAATCGCGCGACGAAGGCCGACATGTTCCGCGCCATGATCGAGGGCTTGGACTTCCAGTTCCTGCAGATGCTCGAGGGCTTCGAGTCCGCGTTCGGCGTGCAGTCCGAGTCGATCGCCGCGATCGGCGGCGCGGTCCGCAACCGGCTGTGGATGCAGAACAAGGCCGACGTCCTCGGCAAACCGGTCGAGACGCCGGTCCGCCGCTGGAAACTGGCCACCGATGACGAAGGCCGAGCTCGACGAGGCCGTGCCGCTCGGCGCGGCGATCCTCGCGGGAATCGGCGTCGGCGTCTACGCGGACGAGCGGGACGCCTTCGACAAGACCTATCGCTCTGGTCGCGTCTTCGAGCCGGATCTCGCGATGACCGAGCGGTACCGAGAGAGCTACGAAACCTTCAAGGAGCTGTACCCGGCCTTGAAGAACGTGCATGCGCAGATCCATGCGAGAACGCAGTAATCCCGCGCGCAGAAACTCCAGGAGAATCTCCCCATGAAGAAGGTGCTCATCGCTCCCCGGAAGTACGTGCAGGGCCGGGGCGTCCTGAACGAGATCGGCGACTGGGCCCTGCGGCTCGGCAGCAAGGCGATCGTCCTGTGGTCGCCCGGCCGCAAGGCGGCGCTCGGCGGGGTCGTCGAGGGTAGCCTCGAGAAGGCCGGCGTTCAGATGTGCGACGCCGAATTCCGCGGCGAATCGACGCGCGCCGAGTCCGCGCGCGTGGCGGCGATCGCGAAGGAAGCCGGCGTCGACATGATGATCGGCATCGGCGGAGGCAAGGTGCTCGACACGGCGAAGGCCGCTGCGGTCGAGGCGGACATCAAGATGATCACCTGCCCGACGATCGCGTCGAACGACACGCCGACGAGCGCCGCGACCGTCTGGTACGACGAGAACGGCGACTTCGAGGGCTTCGACTGCTGGCCGTTCAATCCCGATGTCGTCCTCGTCGACTCGCAGGTCATCGCGAACGGCCCCCTCCGCGCCTTCGCGGCTGGCATGGGCGACGCGCTGGCGACGTGGGTCGAAGCCGACGCGTCGTACAAAACGCGAGCGATCAACCTCGGCGGCGGAGTCGCCACCGGCGCCGCGATGGCGCTCGCGAGACTCGCGTACGAGAACCTGATGGAGTACGGCGTCGAAGCCCACCGTGCCGTCGAACAACACCTCGTGACGCCGGCGGTCGAGCGCATCATCGAGACGAACGTGCTGCTGTCCGGACTCGGCTTCGAGAGCGGCGGCCTGGCGACCGCGCACATGATCGCCAACCCGCTGTCGAACTTCCCCGAGTGCAAGCACGCGATGCACGGCGAGAAGGTCAGCTTCGGCATCATCACGCAACTGTGCCTCGACGAGGACACGGCGAGCGCGTCCCTGTACGAGATCTATGATTTTCTGATCGACATCGGCCTGCCCGTCACGTTCAAGGAGCTCAAGCTGGAGGGGATCACCCGCGACCGCCTCCAACCGATCGGCGAAATCTGCGCCGGAGAAGGATCGCTCTGCGCCAACCACTGCTTCGAGATCACCGCGGATGGGATCGTCGACGCCATGCTGGCGGCCGATCAATTCGGCCGAGCTCGACTGCGCGCGGCCGACGATTGACTGCCGCCCCACCACGTACCACGCCACACATCGCATCACGCCAGGAAGAAGCACTATGAGAATCTCGTCCACACTCCCCCTGATCGCCGTCGTCGCTATTCTCATCGGCTGCTCGGAGCCGCCAACGATGGGACCGGCCGCGTCTCAGCCGCTGAAGGAAGCCAAGCTGCTGGTGACGCTGCCCGACTACTGCAATACGCCGGACGGCATGACGCTGATGGCGAACGGGGACATCATCCTGTCCGTCCCGAACTTCAACGACGACACCGTGCCGGCGTGCCTGATGAAGATCACGCCGGACAACAAGGTCGAGAAGTTCTACGATCTGCCGCCGCACCCGGTGACGGGCAAGATCGGCCCTCTCGGCGTCTGCGCGGCGCCGTCTGGTGACCTCTACCTCGCCGACTGCCAGATCTTCGCGGACAAGGACCACAAATCGCGCCTGCTGCGCATCGTCATGAAGGACGGCAAGCCGACCGAGATGGTGACGGTCGTCGACGGGTTCAACGTATCGAACGCGGTCATCATCCGGGACGGCTACATCTACGTCACCGAGACGATTCTCGAGCACGGGTCCGATCCGCTGATCTCCGGCGTGTTCCGCTTCAAGGTCGGCGAGGAGGGCATCACGCTGAAGAACCCGGGAGCAGAGGACCCGCACCTGATCGCGACGATCACGACGAAGAACGTCAAGATCGGCTTCGGCGCCGACGGGCTGGCGTTCGACAGCAAGGGCAACCTCTACATCGGCAACTTCGCCGACGGCCTGGTCCATCAGCTCAAGTTCGACGCTGACGGCAAGGTCACGTCGAACACGATCTTCGCGCAGACGGATTTCATGAGGTGCGCGGACGGCCTCTTCTGCGATCAGAAGACGGACAAGATCTACGTCGCCGATTCGCTCGCGAACGCCGTCCAGATCGTGTCGCCGGATGGATCGGTGCAAACGCTCGTGCAGGACGGCAACAACACGGGTGAGGGCGGTCGTCTCGATCAGCCGTGCGAGATCCTGATCCGCGGCAATCAGCTCATCATCTCGAACATGGATTTCCCGGTAGAGACCGGAGTGAACACGACATTCGACAAGCCGTATACGTTGTCGGTGGTGGACCTCGACTGAGGGTGTGGGAGAGGGCTGCGCAAGTGAAGGCCGCGCGGCCGGCGTGCCGCGCGGTCTGTCGTTCCCTCGCCTGGACCTCGACGCCGACCGCTGATCGTCCGGACTGACAAGGAGAGCCGACCGTGGAAACGCTCATCACCGGTTTCGCACTGCTACTTCTCGGAGCCGTGTGTGGCGGCTCGTTCGGCCTGCCGAGCAAGTTCGTCAAACAGGACACGCCGTGGGAGACGCTGTGGGGCCCGTTCTTCCTGTTCGTGACGATCCTGATCCCGGTGACGATCTTTCCACTCTGCGCGGACGGTCTGTACGCGATCATCGGCGCGGCGGGCATCGGCGTCGTCGTGTGGCCCGTCGTGTTCGGATTCCTGTGGGGACTCGGCTCGATGGCGCTCGGACTGAGCTTCGCATTCATCGGCCTGTCGCTGGCCTATGCGCTGAACTACGGCGCGCAGATCGTCGTCGGCAGCATGGGGCCGACGCTGATCCATGCCCCAGGCGAGGTGAACACTCCCCACGGCTGGACGATCGTCGCCGGCGTCGTGGTCTGCGTTCTCGGCGTCATCGTGTGCGGTCGCGCCGGAGTGCTGAAGACCCGCAGCCAGGAAGGCGCTGAGCAAGGAGACGCCCGGACCGCGGCCGACAGCAGCAACATCGTGAAAGGCATGATCATCGCGTTCGTGTCCGGCGTCCTCTGCGCGTGCTACAGCATCGCGTTCAGCTTCGGCACAGACGTGACGAACACCGCTATCGCGGCGCCCTACAACCTTCCGGGCTGGCAGGCCGCATTCGTCGTCTCCGCATTGATCCTGTGGGGCGGCTCCGCTTCGGCGTGCGGCTACTGCGTGTACAAGCTGCAGGCGAACAAGACGTGGGGCTCGTTGGCCAGTGCCGGCATCGTCCCCGTGCTGCTCATCGCGTTCATCATGGCGTGTCTGCATGACGGTGCGATTCTGTTCTTCGGCTTCGGAGCGTCGATGCTCGGAGATCTCGGCGTGGGGATCGGCTACGCGGTGTTCATGTCGTTCGCGATCATCGTCGGCAACGTCAACGGTTTCCTGACCAAGGAGTGGAAGGGCGCCAGCCGCCAGAGCGTCAGCTGGATCGTCGCGGGAATCGCCGTGCTGGTCGTCGGCGTCTGCGTGCTCGGCAAGGGGCAGCGCATGGAGGCGGCGGCGAAGGAAGCGGCCAAGACTCCCCCACCGGTGGAGCAGCCCGTCCCACCCGCCGAGTAAGTTGCTGGCCATCGAACAGCACCTCCCGTAGTCTGACTCTGAAGAGAGAAGGGTTCGTCCCAGCTTCGGAGGCGCGCGACGAACATGGGGTGTCCAGCAGTTCGGTTTCTCGGGGTTCTCTTCGTGCTCGTTCTTCCTGCCGGAAGCCTGACGCCGGCGGAGGAGTGTCCGATCTGCGACGGTGCGGCCGCCATCGACTGCCCCAAGTGCGAGGGGCCGGAGAGGCCGCAGAAGAAGACGCCGCAGGGCGATCGGCCCGCAGCGAAGTGCGAGCACTGCGACCGAAAGGGCAACGCTGACTGCGATCGCTGCGGCGGAACGGGCAGCGCCGACTGCGCGCACTGCGCCGGCGCCGCGCGCTTTCGGTGTCCGACGTGCGACGGCAAGGGCGAGGTCTGGGTCAAGCGCAAGATCATCGTCCGGCCCGGCGTGCAGAAGCCCGGCGGCAAGGTCGGCAAGCCGGGAGTCGTCGGCGTGAAACCGGCGCATTGGGAACGCTGCAAGAGGTGCCGCGGCGGCAAGACCATCGGCTGCCGTCGCTGCGGCGCTACCGGCGAGCGGAAGTGTCGAGACTGCCGCGGCGACGGCAAGGTCGACTGCGCCCAATGCGTCAACGGCAAGCCACGACAACCGAAGGCGAAGGCGCCGCTAGCTCCGAAGCCGCGCGACGTCCCCGCATGTCGCGCCTGCAAGGGCACCGGCCGCATCCCCTGTCCCGGCGATCACACGCAGGGCGAACGCGACAAGGGCGTCGGCACGCCGCTGCCTCCGCCGTCGACCGATGCGCTGAGCGCCGAGCGCCTCGCCGAGCTCGAGTGGACGCGCGGGCTGCTCGATCGGCCACCTCCCGTGCGCGCGCTGCTCGCCCTCCACCACCTGCGATCGCTCGGCACCGAATACGGCATCGTCGTCCTTCGAGACGCGCTCGCGTCGAAGGACAAGTGGACGCGAGCGGTCGCCCTCGACACGCTGGCGTGCTTCGACGGCGAAGCGCTCGCGCGAGTCGGCGGCGCGCCGCTGGTTCGGCGGCTGATCGCACGTCAGGGGCGGCAAGACTCGCTGGCGTCGTTGCGAGAAGAGCTCCTCTCGATCATCGCGGAAGCCTGCCCCGACCGCGTGCGCAAGGCGCGGCTCACCGACCGCTGGACGTTCGACGCCGACGGCTTCCCCGCCGGCGAAGATCTCCCGCACCCCGACGACGTCGCCCGCACGGGTGATGATGATGAGAAGACGGCAGATGGGAACCAGCGCGGTCGCGACCGCACCACCGTCGTCGAGCCGCGCGGCGACGATGGGAAGCGCTGGTTCGGCGTCGAGCGGCCTTCGTTGCGCGGCATCGATCTCGTCTGGGCGCTCGACACGTCGGGCAGCGTGGCGCCCCACTTCGACGACATGCGCGATTCGATCACCACGACCAGCCGGTTTCTCGCCAAGCTCTTCGGCGATGTCCGAGTCGGCCTGGTGACCTATCGCGATCGCCTGGAGTCGTACCTCGCGCTCGATGAGCGTCACGAGGTTCTCGATGCCGCGCTGCTGACGCTCGAAGCGAAGAAGGGCGGCCACCTCGACGAACGCACCGACATCGCCCTCAAGGCCGCCGTCGATGACCGGATGAGCTGGCGCGAGCGGAGCGTGAAGTCGATCATCGTCGTCGGCGACGAGGGGCCGAACGAGCGCCGCAGCGAATCGATGTTTCTAGCGATGGAGCGGTATCGCGACCGGCTCGCCGGACTGAAGATCAGCCCCCTGATCGTCGGGGCGGCGTCGGAACGAGAGGACGTCCAGGAGTTCTGGAAGCGCTTCGCGCGCGTCGGCGGCGGAGCGTCGGTCCCGCTCGACGTCCCCGCCGAGGTCGTCGCACGGTTGTCGATGACGATCTGCGGCCTGCAGCCCCTGACGCGCGACGGCGACGCCTTCAACGACGTCGTCCTTCTGCTCCTCGAGGTCGATCGCGTCAGCTTCGAGAGGCGGCAGCAGGTCACGCCGGGCCCGGTCCCTGGAGGCAAGCCCGATCGGGCCGGCCCCGAGACGCCCTCCGAGCCGGAGCCGAGTCGCCGCGACAGGCCGGCGCGACAGCCGGCGTCGCATCGCGCGGCGGAAGGCCTCTTCCCCGCCGACAACCGGTAGGTCGATCGACGTCGCGTCCAGGTCGACCGTCACCTCGGTGCCCGGTGCGGGCCACAGCGTGAAGTCGCGGTCGCTCGAGAAGACCATCAGGCCGACGCGCTGCCCGGCTCGGATGACCTGATCGTCCGGCTGCAAGTCGAAGCTTAACTCGTAGAACTCACCGGGCTCGAGCGGCTCGCCTTCGGTCAGCGACGAGTGGTTCTGCGGATCGGCCCAGCCGCGCGTGATGACGTTGTCGGTGATCTTCTTGGCGCGATCGTTCCACGGCAGCGACACGAGCCAGACCGACAGGTTGGCTGCCGGCTTGTCCGCGGCGACCCGGATCTTGATCCTCGGCGTGCCGGAGAGGTGGATCGCCTCGCCCAGCTTCGGCGTCGCGTAGAGCAGTCGATGGTCGGTCCACTCGGCCTTCGCGAGCGTCGGCCCGCCGAAGGAGAAGTTGTCGACCATCGTTTCGGCGCCTTGCTCGGACTGCGACGTGACGTACAGGCCGCCCATCTGGTCGCCGCCACGTCGCGGCCGCAGTGTGACAGGAGCCGCCTCGGGGTGCGGGTACTCGGGATAGGGCGTCGGCTCCGAGCGCTTCGCCTCCTCCCGGACGACCCAGGAACGCGGGTCCTTCTCGACGCCGTTCTCGACACCGTGCAGGTAGCGCGTGAACCAGCGGTTCATCATCTTCATCGGCGGCGGTCCGCCGTGGCCGCCTTGATGGAAGTACGCCTGCGTCGGAATACCCTCTTCCTTCAGCGCTTCGTAGATCCGCACGCTGTGCTCCGGCATGACGTTCCAATCGTTGAACGCGTGTGCCATCAGCGTGGCGGCCTTCATCGGTCCGAGATCGTTCAGGTAGTCGCGGCCGGCCCAGAAGTCGTTGTAGTCGCCGCTGACGCGATCGAAGTTCCCGTGCATCTCCTTGTCGCGGACGACGCTGTCACAGTAATCGCGCTTCTCCGGATTGCCGCTGTGGATGAACTCGTAGAGGACGTCGATGTCCTCACCCATGTAGCCGCCAGGGTGACGGATCAGGCCGTTCGAGCGGTAATAGTGGTAGTAGGACGTGTTCGGCGCGACGGGGATGATCGCCTCGAGCCCCTCGACGCCCGTCGTCGCCGCAGCGAGGCACAGCGTGCCGTTGTAGGACGTGCCGGTCATGCCGACCTTGCCCGTACACCAGTATGCGACGACCTTCTCGTCGCCGTCCGGAGTCGTGTATCCGGGAGCGCGACCGTTGAGCCAATCGATCACGGCTTTCGGCGCGAGTGACTCGTTGTCGCCGCCGACGGTCGGGCAGCCCTGCGACAGACCGGTGCCGGGGGAGCACGAGTGCACAACCGCGTATCCGCGCGGCAGCCAGTCCCTGATGTGCGATTGCGAGATGGTCGGCCGTCGCACTCTCTGCTCGACCGGCGGTGCGATCGTCCGCTCGGGCGGTTCGCCACCGAGCTCTTGCCGCGGATTCCAGAAGTACTGCAGGCCGCTCGCTCCGGTGCCGCAGTAGTACGGGCTCGACGCGTAGACGACCGGCACCTTCAGCCCCTCGGACTCCGTCTGCTCCTGACGGGTGACGTCGACGTGCATGCGGTCGAGCTTGCCATCGCCGTCCGTGTCGAACTCGGTCTCGACCCAGAGGTCGTGACGGACCCACTTGGAAGCGTCCTTGAAGCCAGGAACGATCTGCGCTTCGCCGTCTTTGAAGACCGGGACGGTCGGCTTCTTGTCCTGCGCGGCAGCGCTATCAACAGCGACGATCGACGTCAAGATCGACACACAGAGCGCAACGCGTACTTGTCGGATGTTCATGTGCTGGCGCGAACCTGAGATTTGGGAGCGAGAGGAAACGGCACCGGCTGGCGCCGCTCCCCCATATCTTCCTCGGACCGTCTATCTCGCGACGTGAAAGGGAATCGTAACGGAAGTCCGGCCGTCCGGGAAAGCGCTACTTCTTGCCGCCGCGACGCGCTGCGCGTCCGCGGCCTCTCGCCGCCTTCACCGCGCCCGGCTCGGGGGCCAGGAAGAACGCCATGAGGATCTTCGTGAGAATCTGCTCGCCGAACTCGTTGGCGTGGACGATGTCGCGGTAGAAGAGGTGCGGGTGGAGCTTCGTCGAGCGGATGTACTCGGCCCAAGGCGCCGTCATGCCGAGGTAGGCGCAACGCTCCTGTGCAGCGAGCTTCTTGAGCGCCTTGCCGTATTCGCCCGTACCCGAGTGTCGTGCGCCGGAAAGGGCCTTCGCGTCGCGCGGATCGGCCGTGCCGAACGTCCCGGTGGCCAGCAGGATCTCCACGTCTGGCAAGCCGCTTCGCAGCTGGCGGATCACGACTCGGATGCTCTCGGTGTCCTTCTGGCTGATCCCGCCGATGAACACCAGATCAGGTCGACGCGGCACGACGTTCTTCGCGATGCGCTCCTCCGCCTTGTAGTGCTGGCAGCCTCCCCCACCGCGCACGTACACCGTCGCCCGAATACGAGCCTTCGGGTAGGCCTCCTGCAGCTTGGCAACCCAGCCGGAGCGCATCGTGTCGTTCACGATGCTGTCGCCGACGGCGAGGAGATGCAGATCGCCGCCCTCGACGAGAATGCGGCGCGTGCGGCTCAGGTGGTTCCAGTCCGCTGGCGGCGCGCGAAACTCGCCCGCGGGCATCGCGGCCTGAATCTTCGCGATCTGCCCGAGCGACCGCACCGGCGAGCGGAAGATGTAGTACCCCGCTTCGGTCGCCTGGTTCTTGCCGCCGGACCGATCGGGCCGGTACTTCGCCGGCAGTGGGCCCTTGGCGGGGAATTCCACCGGCGAGTCGTCGCGCATGTCGCCGCCGATCGCGGGCGAGCCGACGGAGAGAGAGAGCACGAGGAGGATCGTCGTTCGCTGTTTCATGTCGCTGCCATGTCGGTTGCTGCGCTCGCGCGCACGGGCTTCGTCGGTATCGTCGCAAGGAGCCGAGAGCCCATCAACCGCCGTGATGCGCACAGCTCGACGCTTCCTGACGCGTACCGTAGGCGGTACCTTGGACACTCCCGATCCAGCGCAGCCATCGCCCGACGAACTGTGGAGATGCGTCATGAGACTCCTCGAGCGACCGCTCGCCGTGCCCGCCCTGATTCTGGCACTGATCGCCGCGCCTGCGCTGGCGGCCGACGAGATCGCGGTCGAGCTGTTCGACTACGATCCGGGAGAGCTCGACGGACAGGACGGGGGAGAGGGCTGGGCCGACGCCTGGCGAGCGGTGATCGGCCTCGCGCGAATCATCGATACGGCGGGCTCGAACCTGGAGTTCGAAGTGCCGGACGGTGGCGTCGCTGCCGATGAAGGTCAGGCGTTGGAGCTCATCGGCAACGCCGACGAAATCGCCTACCGCGAGCTCGCCGAGCCGGAGAGCTCGGACGAAGTTTACATCAGCGTGCTCTTTCGCTTCGACGGCACGGTGAACAACAACGACTTTCTCGGCATCTGGTTCGACGAGTTCCTCGGCGGCACCCATACGACGGTGCCCAGCATCGGGTTGAAGGGAAACCAGGAAACCGGTGTCGGTCCTCTCGACCTCTTCGCACGCCTCAGCATCCGCGCCGAAGCTTACAGCGAGGACATCACGCCGGGCGAGACGTATCTGATCGTCGGCAGGATGTCGAAGAGCGTGCCGGGAGAGTTCGAACCCTACGATCAGTACGACCTGTGGGTGAACCCCGCGTTCGAGGATGACGACTCTCCCGAGGCAACCTCGGTAGGCATCGCGTCGAGCCAATTCTCGATCATCGGAATCCGCGTGCCCAACTTCGGCGTCGACGATCGCGCCTTGATCGGCCGCTTCCGCGTCGGCACCGAATGGGAGGACGTCGTGCCGCCACCCGACGCCGCGGAGGCGCGATTTCGCCGGGGCGACGTCGACGGTTCGGGCGAGGTCAATCTCAGCGACGCGGTGTTCACGCTCAACGGGCTCTTTTTGGCCGGCCCGTCACCGAACTGTCTCGACGCGACCGACAGCGACGATAACGGCGAGGTCAACTTGACCGACGCGGTGTTCACGCTCAACCACCTGTTCCTCGCCGGCCCGTCGCTTCCGCCCCCCGGCTCGCTGAGCTGCGGCGTCGATCCGACGGTTGACGGTCTGAGCTGCGACGACGATCCAGCCTGTCCGTGACACGCTGGAAGGTCTCGCGATGCAGATTCGAGAGCCGAGAACCGCGCTCTGCGGCCGTCCGCCGCAGAGCGCAGCTTCCGCGCAGCGCTACCCGTCGAGCACCCAGCCCTTGCGGTACTGGCGGCCGAGCAGGTCGTTCGCGGTCGCGTCGTTCGTCCGACCGGTCTCGCCGTCGTACTGGATCTTCTTCTCGACGCGGTAGGCCACCAGGCCGAGGAGCATCAGCTCGATGGCGGTGCCGCTGTAGTCGAAGTCGCAGGAGGTCTTCAGGTCGCCCTTGGCGGCCTTGACCCACTGCTGCTGGAAGCCGCCCATCGGCGGGATCCGCTTCTCCTTCGGACGCGGCGTGTAGTACGACGTATCCGCGCCGCGCGGCTTCAGGAAGTGGTTGCCGAACCCGGCGCCGAGGAAGCCCTTGTCCCCGACGAACAGAACGCCGTGGCCGCCGGCCTTGCGGACGTCGACGCCGTCGATCTCGTTCGGCTTGTGCGCGCCCTGGTACCACGTCAGACCGATCGGCGCCCGCCAATCGTTCGCGGGCAGCTCGAACGTGGACGTCAGGTCGACAGGGGTCACCTCCGGGTTGAACTTCTCGCCATGCGCCACGGCCGACGTCGGTCGCGCACCGTCGATGGCGTTCCACGCCAGGTCGATCGTGTGGCTGCCCATGTCGCCGATCTGTCCGCTGCCGAAGTCCCAGTACATGTTCCACTTCAGGCAGCCGCCGAAGTAGCCCGGGTTGTACGGGTGCATCCCGGTCGGGCCGATCCACAGATCGTACTTGAGGTGCGACGGCGGATCGCCGGCGGCGGGCAGGTAGCCCTTGCGACGAATCTGCCGGTTGCCCCACACGTGCACGTGCTGCAGCTTGCCGACCGCGCCGTCGCGGATCATCTCGCGCACGCGATCGAAGTTCGGGTTGGCGTGGCGCTGCGTGCCGCACTGCGTGGCAATCTTCTTGCGGTTCTTCAGGAAGTTCGCGCGGACGACGCGTGCCTCCTCGACCGTGTTCGCCACCGGCTTCTCGCAGTACACGTGCATGCCGCGGTTCATGGCCCAGTTGGCGATGAACGCGTGCGTGTGGTCGGTCGTCGAGCAGATGACGGCGTCGATGCCTTTCTGGTCGAGGCACTTGCGCCAGTCGTGATACTGCTTCGCCTTCGGGAAGGTCTTGGCACCGAACGCGAGGGACTTGTCGCTCACATCGCACAGAGCGACGACGTTTTCGCCCTTGGCCGCACCGAAGTGCGCACGCGCTCGGCCGGCCGTGGCGATCATCGCGATGTTCAGCTTGTTGCTGGGAGCATCGCGCCCGGACAGCACGCCGCTGGGCAGGATCGTCAGCCCTGCACCCACTGCAGCCGCGGATTTGAGGAATTGCCGCCGGCGCAGGATGCGCGTGGACGTCGACTCGGTACTGGTCTTCGACTTTCTCGTCATGGCCGATAGCTCCGTGTGAGAAAACGCTCGAATCGCGCGCCGACGTCGTTCCGAACCGAACCGAACCGCGTTCACCGTCGACACCGAGAACATGGTAGCACGGTGTTCCGATCATGCTGAAGGCGCGAACCGCATTCCGGCCCCCTCCCCTGCGACTGGCGGCGCGCGGAGTTGAGTCGCAAGCGAACGGTAGCCAGGCGCTCCGGCGCGGTCTCCGGCAGTCGGCTCCGACTCCGCGGGCATGGGCTGCCGGAATCCAGCAGCGTGAGAGGCGCCGCCTGGCTCCGCCAGCCCATGCCCCGAGTCGACGATTTGCGCCGAGAGAGATATCTTTCGATGGTGGTCTCCGAGGTTCGGATTTCGAGGTTTCCGAGCTTCCCGGCCGTTGAACCATGGGCCCGACAGGTCGCTGACGCGGCCAACCATCGCGAGAGCATGACGGAGAGAAGAGCCGCATCCCAGCCGCTCCCACCCGAAGGGACGCTTCCCGAGGTGCCAGCCGAGCTCCTCGATCCGCGGGACCTGACCGCGAAGCTGCGGCCGACCGCGGCGGCTAGCGCCAGGCCCGCCAAGCTTCTGAACGGCAAATCGGTGCGGCTGCGAAAGACCGATATCGCGACGAGCCACGCGAGCGGCCTGGACCGCCGCGAGTGGTCCGCGATCCACGGCATCGTTCGCGCGATCCTGGTCGCCGAGGAGACGTGTCGTCTCTATCCCGCGGGACATGGCCGGCCCCGCCAGGCGCTCAAGCAGGTCCTTCAGCGCCTGCAGGAGTACTCGATCGAGTCGGGCCGCGAGTTCTGCTTCGTCCCCGACGTGGCTCTCGACGTCACGGCGACGGACAAGTCGCGCGCTGCGAAAGACCTCGCGGCTTTCGCGTACATGGGCCGCGTGCAGCTCATCCGCAGCCTGACGATCGAGCGCGAGGTCGATCTCGATGAACTCGAGGAGTTCATCCGCTTCCTGCAGACGAATCCGGACTCCCCCGTGGCCGACGCCGGGCAGGGCGCCATCCGCGCTCGCGCGCTCGCGTGGCGGGCGATCCGCATCGAGTTCTACGAAGGCGAGGACGACGGCGAAGGCTACGCGTTCAACGACGGGGGCGAGCAGCTCTTTCCGGCCGCGGCCGGCGGCGGCGATGGCGCATCGGAGTTCCCGGCCCAGGTCCCGCACTCGTTGCAGAAGACGCTCGCGGGCATCTTCTCGGATCCGGGCGTGCAGTCGAACCTCGAGTCGCTCGAGAAGAGGTTCGGGGTCGAAGGGCTATCCGGTATCGAAGAGCTGCCGGCGTCTGACACGAGGCCCGGATCGAATCGCGTCGACCTCGTCCACGAGATCGTGCGGCACCTGTTCGAGGACGGACGCTCGTACGTCGACACGCCGCGCGACGTCTTGAAGAGCCGCGTCGACGAGTTCATCGCGTTTCTCGACGGCGTGGCTCGAAGACTACCGGATTCCGGCGGCTCGGACGCGGTCTCGCTGAATGACAGCGATGTTTCGGAGCTGCTCCAGAAGGCCGCCGGGCTGCATTCGTGGAACCAGCCGGGGATCGCCGAGCTCTTCCGGCAGTCGGCTCGTCTGAAGGATCTCTTCGACGCTCCGGAGACCCTCGGCGCGCGCGGACTGCGCCGCGAGGCGACGCGCGGCGCACCACCGCCGCCGCCAGCGTCACCACCACCGGTCGGGAAACCGGACCGCCCACGCCCCGACACCGACCTGTCACGCGGAACGGAATCCGCAGAAGAGACGGGAGGCGTCACGCTTGCGGGGCTGCCCGATTTCGCCGACCTGCTGGCCGTCGACGCGGACGCAGCCGGCATCGAGGCGGACCTGACCCGGGATTGGCACCTCGAGTCGATGCGCGTCCAGCTCGAGCTGATGGCCGACGAGACCGACGCCGAGCGCTATCGCGGCAAGCGGGCTCGATTCCTCGACTTCCTCGCGCAGCACGAATGGGACGAGCCGGACGCTCTGCTCGACGAGCTCGACGCCGCGGTGCTCGTTCTGTCCTACCAGGGCCTCGAGTGCGCAATGGCGCTCCTGGAGGACGCCCTGTGCCACCAGAGCTCGCAGGACGTCGTCAATCGGTTCTTCGAGGCGCGCGTTCACAACGGAGCGGAGATCGAGACGCTCCGCCCGATCCTCGGCACCATCGCCGAACGCGAGCCGAACCGCTCGATCGAGGCCCTGACGTATCTCTGGAAGACCGGGGGCAAGACTGCGCGACGCGCGTACGTCGATGAGATCTTCGCACTGCCGCTCGAATCGTATGACCTGGCTGGCTGGGCGAGTCGGCATCCCCAGGCATTCGCGAGTACGCATTCGCTCGCCCACCTGAGCGACCTGTCGCCTCGCACTCTCGAAGAGGTGCTCGTCAAGGTGCTGACCGGCGGCCCGGCGAGCAAGCTCGGCGCACCGCCCGCCGCGGTCGCGATTCTGCGCGCCGTCGGCTCGACCGCCAGCGGCGAGCACATGCTTGCCGTCGCCATGAAGCTAGGCAATCGCCGTCTGCGAATGGAAGCGTTGAGCGTGCTCGAGAGGCCGCGATCGAAGGAGATGATCTCGGCGCTGAAGCGGTTGATCGAGCACCAGAACTCGATCGCGGATCCCGACCTCGACGAGATCCGCCTCGTGCTGACCGCCCTGCTGCGCAGCGGGAAGCCGATGGCCCGCGAAGCCATTCACACGATCCGCACCGAGCGACGCAGACTGCGGCACGTCTACCGCAAGGAGATCCGGGAGATCCTCGACCTCCTGCGCAAGATGGAGGGCTTCGACGCGTGAGCACCGCGACCAACGCCCGTCCCATCCAGGTGCAGGAAGGCGAGGAGCTCCTCAACAAGCTCGGCATCGCGGTCTGCGACCACCGTATCTTCTCCGGCAAGCACCCGCGATTCCTCGAGAGCTGCGATGCGTTCCTGAACGCCCTGAAGCGCTTCTACGAGCTCCATCCCGAGCAGCGGCACGTGCTCTTCGTTCACCGACAGGGGCAGGTGTTCTTCCGGAAGGTACCGCTTCCGACGCTGACGCCGCCGGCGATCAAGCTGGCTCATCTCCTCGAAGACAAGAACGTCGAGGGGCTTCGCTTCGCGGCGGACTGCAACCTGACCGGTCTGGGATCCGCCATCGAAGGCCTGTGCTCAGCGCAGAATAGCGACGACGACTCGGCCTGGCAGGAGGTCAACCAGCGCCTCGACGCCGAAGGCGCGCGCGACTCGGTCGGCTTCTTCGCGGACCGCGAGCTCAGCGGACTCGAGGCGCTCGATGAGCTCGGCACGATCGAGCCGCCGCGCGGCACCGAGTCGGCATCGCTCCTGCGACTGCCGCAGCTCGCTCTGCCGCTCGAGCTCTACAAGAGCACGCTGACCGCGCTACACGATCTGATGTTATTGCTGAGCTCGGGTAGCAACCCGGGCTTCGATCCGCTGATCGAGGTGACGAACCGCATCACCGCCGGCATGCTCGAAGGCGACCAGTCCTTCCTGCCGCTGACGACCGTGCGCTACAGCGAGCAATTCACGTTCAACCACTCGGTGAACGTGTGCGTGCTGGCGACGGCCGCACTGAAGCCGTTCGTCAACAATCCCGACACGCTCGTTCAGATCGGCCAGGCCGCCCTGCTCCACGACCTCGGCAAGTCGCTCGTCCCCGAGAACATCCTCTACTCACCCGAGGTGCCCCCTGCGGACGCCGTCGCCGAGCTCGAGCGGCACCCGGGCCTCGGCGCGGAAGTCCTGCTCGACTCGAGGGGGGTGCATCCGCTGTCCGCCGTCGTCGCGTTCGACCACCACCGACGACCCGGAGGCAAGGGATACCCCGCGGTGCGCCGCCATCGCGAGGTCGATACGGTGACGTCGGTCGTCGCGGCGGCTGACCTCTTCGAGGCGTTGACCGCGGAACGCCCGTACAAGCGCAGCCTGTCGCCGGCGGAGGCGTTCGAGATCCTCCTGCAGCTACCGGAGGCACGTGGACTCGAGACCGCGACCCGTCTTCTCTTCGACACGCTGACGCCGTATCCGCCGGGGACGTTCGTCGAGCTCGACTCGGGCGAGCATGCGATCGTCACACAGGTCCGCCGTGGCCTCCCGGACCGGCCGTGCGTCCGGCTGGTTGCGAACTCTCCGCAGCGCGCGACCATCGCCGACGAGGAAACAGACCTGGCTCTGGAGAGCTCGGCTGCGCGACCCGCTCGACGCGTTCGACGAGCCTTGCCCGCGCGCTGGGATCTCGGCGCGAATGCCGAGTCCCCGGCGACCGAGGAGACGGAGCACGAGCGGCGCGAGATCCGTCGGCGCGTCGAAGACGGAACGCTACTCGCCACCGAGGGCTGAGAGGGCTGACCGCCCGTCCGTCGGTCAGGACTCGTTGAGCGCGGCCTCCTGCACGCGACGCGCCTCGTCGACATCGGAGACGATGTCCGAGTGGCACGCCGCCCGCTCGCCCTTGTGCGCGAGTCGTTCGATCTCCTCCTGTGGCAGCACGCCGCGCTTCTCCAGAATCTCGCGCTGCTCGTCGGTCAAGCCGGCCGAGCGCATCGCTTTCCCGCCCGGGCGCTGGAAATCCGCTTCCTTGCCCGACGCGAAAGCGACGATCTCCTTCGAGATGCGCACCGAGCACCAATCGTGACCGCACATGGCGCAAAAGTCGGTGTCGACGTCGAGGTCCTCGTCGTGGAACGCGCGCGCCGTGTCGGGATCGAACGAGAGCTCGAAGTGCTTCTCCCAATTGAGCGCCGCGCGCGCTTTCGTCAGCTCGTCGTCGCGGTCTCGCGTGCCGGGAATGCCGAGCGCGATATCCGCCGAGTGAGCCGCGATGCGATACGCGATGCAGCCCTGCTTGACGTCATCGCGCTTCGGCAGGCCGAGATGCTCCTTCGGAGTCACGTAGCAGAGCATCGCGGCGCCGTGGTATGCGGCGGACGTCGCGCCAATCGCCGACGTGATGTGATCGTAGCCGGGGAAGATGTCCGTCACGAGCGGTCCGAGCACGTAGAAGGGCGCGCCATGGCAGAGGCGACGCTGCAGCTTCATGTTGAACTCGACTTGATCGAACGGCACGTGGCCGGGCCCCTCGACCATGACCTGCACGCCCTTCGCCCACGCGCGCTCGGTCAGCTCGCCCAGCGTTTCGAGCTCGGCGAGCTGCGCCTGGTCGGTCGCATCGGAGAGGCCGCCGGGGCGCAGTCCGTCGCCGAGACTGAACGCGACATCGTACTCGCGCATGATGTCGCAGATGTCCTCGAAGAGCTCGTACATCGGGTTTTCGCGTCCGTGGATCATCATCCACTTCGCGAGCAGGCTGCCGCCGCGCGACACGATGCCGATCAGGCGCTTCGCGACCATGGGCAGGTGTGCGCGCAGAACGCCGGCGTGAATCGTGAAGTAGTCGACGCCCTGCTTCGCCTGATGCTCGAGCGACGCGAGGATGTCGGCGTGCGTCAGGTCCTCGAGTTTGCGGCCGACGATCATAGAGTACATCGGCACGGTGCCGATCGGCATCCGGGAGTTCCGGACCATCACGTCGCGACAGCCGTCGATATCGCCGCCGGTCGACAGGTCCATCACCGTGTCGGCGCCCCAGCGCTCGGCCCAGTGCAGCTTCTCGAGCTCCTCTTCGGTGCCGGAGCTGATCGGGGACGCGCCCATGTTCGCGTTGACCTTCGTGCTGGCCGCGCGGCCGATCGCGGTCACGTCGAGCTGATACCCGAGGTGGACCTTGTTCGCCGGGATGATCATGCGGCCGGTCGCGACCTCGATGCGGACTTCCTCGGGGCTCAGGTGGCCCTCGCGTTGAGCGACGCGGACCATCTCCGTCGTCAGGATGCCGGCGCGCGCGCACTCGAGCTGCGTGACGGGGGTGCGGCCGGGCTCGTTCTGCCAGTCGAGAGCCGTCACCGGAGACAGCTCGGGCATGCCGGGCGTGTCCGGAGACGAAAACGTCCGCGCCCCGCCGATCTGCGGCTCCTGGGCGAAGCAGCCGGGATTCGTACCCTCTTCCGTCGACGACGGATTCCGGCCGCGCTCCGGGAGAGACCAGCTCGGCGACTCGAACTTGCGCTGGACCATGTCACCACCTTTCTCAGAGCCCGCTTGCACGAGTTTCGTCCGGACGAACGGAAGACCACTCGGGAGCACCGCGGGCGTCGGGCCCGGAGGCGATCGGGAGTTCGCTTTCCTACGCGCGCCGCGAAACCGCGCCGCACCTCGCCGGTATTGTCCGGTTCAGGTTCTAAGGGTTTGTTCTCAGCCCGTCAGTGGGCACCCCCAGCGAACGAGGGCAGAGGATACGCGCTCACGAGCGCGGGAGCAAGAACGGTGACGGCGGTGATCGGGGCCGGAGGCGGAGTCGGAGTCGGAGTCGGAGTCGGAGTCGGAGTCGGAGGCGGAGGCGGAGTCGGAGGCGGAGTCGGAGGCGGAGGCGGAGGCGGAGTCGGAGGCGGAGTCGGAGGC
>CAYMRB010000035.1:0-18917 GCA_964392615.1 uncultured Planctomycetia bacterium
GGTCAAGACATGGCGGCGCAGTCCGGCGGGCAGGTCGGGATCGCGCGGCGGCGTCATGTCCATCACGATGCCGGCGCTGACCTCTCCCGACTCGATGACGTGCTTCTGATAGAACAGATTCTCCGCCGCCGCGGTCGCCGAGCCCTCGAGAGTCATCGAGCGCATCCGCACCCACGGCGACCCGACCCGCACTCCGAGGCTGAACCCCTGCACGGGCTGCGAGTTCGTCGCGACGATGCGGATCGGCACGCCCTTGGCGCCGGGCTCGACGCGCACGTCCTCGATCTCGTAAACCCACGTCTCGCGGTCGGGAAACCACACGACCGTCGCCGAGGGGCCGACGCCCGGCGCCGCTGCCGACTTCGCGGTGACCGTGTAGCGCACCGGCCGCTTCGGAGCGCGAAGGTCGATCCACTCGCGCTGCGATCCCGGCACGTCGGCTACTTTCACCCCGTCGCGCAGGATCTCGAATGCGTCGAGTGGTGTCGCGGCGAGAGCATCGGCGACGGCCCACTCGAGACGCGCGGCATCTCCTTGGCGCGAGCAGACCAGCGACAGCGGCTCCTCGCGGTCCTCCGGCGCCTCGACCGAGTCTCGATTCGCCTCCGGTCGCGCCGGGGCGTCTCGATCGCGGACGACGATCGCGCCGACCTCCACCGGCGCCGAGGTCACGTCGAGCGAACCCGAGATCCGCAAAGTCGCCTTCACGTCGCGCAGCGGCCACCGCCCCGCCGGCGCGTCGGACGCGATCCGCAGCACGAGCCGCGCCAGCAGTCGATCCGCGCCCGGCAGCACGACTCCCGGATCGCTCGCGTCCGCGTCGGTCGCCTCCGGGAGCGCGCCGACGGTGAACGCGCCGTGGGCGCGCTCCTCGGTGAAAAACACGCGCGCCGCCGTCGTCGCCCCTTCGGCGCGCACCGGTCGAGCGACGTCCTCCGGCAGGTCGTAGCGCAGCTCCCACATCCCGATCGGACAGAACAGGGTGGCTCGGATCGGGATCACGACATCTTCGCCGCGCTCGGCTTCGATGTCGACCGCGACCGCAGGCTCGACTTCGGACGATTCCGGCCGAGCCGGCAAGCGGACGCCGAAGCTGCGGCGAACCCCATCGCTGGAGCTCCCTGTCGCGGCCGCGATCCTCGCGATGGCATCGGCGGCGAGAAACCGGACCATGCCGTTGTTCGCGCCGTCGTCCGACGCAACAGTCGCGTCGTGCAGTGCGAGAATCGCGGTGCGCGCCGGTGCGCCGATCTCGCCGAGCGCTTGCGCGCAGCCGGCCCGAACGAGCTCGGGAGCGTCCCGACCCGCGAGTGTCCGGGCGAGCTTCTCGACGGCCGGCTCGCCGAGCATGCAGAGCTCTCCCACAGCGAGGCTCCAAGTCGCGGCGTCCTCGAGGAGGCGAAGCGCGAGCGGAACAGCGGAAGCGCGGAGCGGGGCGAGCACCTCTAATGCGGCCGTCCGCACACGGCGGGAGGGAGCGACGAGAAGCGCGCTAAGAAGCTCGACGGGCGGCCGCTCAGGCCCGCCGTCGAACGCCACCTCATGCCAGCGCTTCAGAGTCTCCAGTCGCACGATGGCATGAGTGTCACGCAGCGCCTTCTCGAGGGCCGCCACGTTCCCTTGCGCCGCGAGGGCCGCGACCGCCTGCACGCGAATCTGCGGCGCAGGGTCGTCGAGGAACTGCGACCAGTGCACGTCGGGGAGATCGTCGACAAACCCGAGCGCCGCACCGCGCACCAACGGATCGGGATCCTCCAGCGCGGCTTCGGCGGCCGCGCGGATCCGCGTGGCGTGCTCGCCCGACGTCACTCGACTGCGGAGCTGCGCCAACAACCTCAGCGCGCCGGATCGCGACCACGGCGAACGCTCGTCGACGCTGTCGAGGAGCGCCGGCACGGCGGCGGCGCCGAGCGACTGCAGCGCCCGTATCGCCGCGGTGCGCAGGTCGCTGCGCTTGGTGCCGAGTAGAACGACGAGCGGCGCAGCGCCGTGGGGGCCGGTCGTCTGCAGCCCGCGAATGGCCGCCATAGCGGTGAGCGAATCGGCGCCGCGCGACAGGCGGGCGAAAAGCGCCGCGCGCTGCTCCGGCGCGGCGGTGCACTCCGCGAGACCACGAACCGTGCGTACACGCGTCGCCAGGTCCGCATCCTCCAGCGCGTTCTCCATCGCGGTGCGAGCGCGGTCGCCGAACGCGAGAAGCGCGTCCGTCGCTTCGGCGGCTCCAGGTTCCGCCGAGAGCCATAGCTCGACCAGACGCGGCACCGCGGGCCCGTAGCGCCGAGAGCCCAGCTCCGTGGCGGCGAGGGCGCGCTCGGCCGGGTCGTCACTGTCGAGCCGGCGCAACCACCACCGGGCGCTGATCTCGTCGATCAGGAACGGCACGGAGATCGCGACGACTGCGAGACCGATCGCCACCGTCCAGCCGGCGATGTGTCGCTTCGTCCTCATCGTATCCATCCTACCCGCAGCGCGGCGACGCGACCGCACGGCATCTTGACTTGTGCTCCCACGCCGCCGATTCTGCCGGTTGAAAGTCCGTTGAGGAACGGAACGTGATCGCAGCCACCGGAGGTCCGACATGAACGAGTTCCGCCTGTACGTTCTCATCGTTTCATTCGCGTGCGCGGCGACCTGCCTGGCGGCCGCCCCGGTTCCACACGAGGCTGCGGCGGACACGGCCAAACCCGCGAAGACCGCCGTGAAATTCGCGACGCATCGCATCGGCACCTATCGCGGTGAGACGTGCGGCGTCGGAGACTTCGATGGCGACGGTAAGCTGGACATCGTCGCGGGCGAGTTTCTGTACCTCGCGCCCGATTGGAAGCCGCGCAAGATCCGCTCGATCAAGAGCGATATCAAGGAGAATGGCAACGGCTACAATTGGGACTTCATGAACGCGCCGCTCGACGTCGACGGGGACGGGCGCCTCGACGTCGTGTCGTGCTCGTGGCATGGCAAGCAGATCGAGTGGTATCGCAACACCGGAGCCGCCGGCGGACTGTGGCCGGTGACGGTCACCTGGAAGAACGGCAACTACGAGTGCGGCGAGCTGATGGACGTCGACGGGGACGGCGAGGAGGACGACATCGTTCCCGCCGTGACCGGGACGACCTGGTACGAGCTCATGCCCGCGACCGCCGCGAGTCCCGGCAAGCTCGTGCGTCACGTCGTCGGCGCGAAGAAGCACCCCTGGGGTGTCGGGGTCGGCGACGTCAACGGCGACGGTCGCCCCGACTTCCTGCGGCCGAACGCGTGGTACGAGGCGCCGAAGGACCCGCGCGCGGGGAAGTGGATACCACACCCGCTGGCGGTCGGCAGCCTGAGGGAAGGGAAGGCGGATCACACGCCGCAGATCCTCGTGCACGATGTCGACGGCGACGGGCTCAACGACATCATCACGAGCTCGGCCCACAAGTACGGCATCTTCTGGTACGAGCAGATCGCCACGAAGCCGCACCCGCGCTGGAAGCAGCATCTCATCGACAAGTCGTGGAGCCAGGCGCACAGCTTGACGCTCGCCGACCTCGACGGAGACGGCGATCTCGACCTCGTGACGGGCAAGCGCTTTCGAGCGCACAACGGGAACGATCCCGGCGGCAAGGATCCGTCCGGCGTCTGGTGGTACGAGTTCTCGCGCGACGGCGAACCGAAGTGGACGCGTCACGTCGTGTCCTTCGGGGAAGGCATCGGCTCGGGCCTCACGTTGCCGGTCGTCGATCTCGACGGGGACGGCGATCTGGACCTGATCGTCACCGGGAAGTGGGGCGGACCGGTCTGGTTCGAGAATCTGCTGAAGTCGCCGCAACGCTGAGCGAGGCGGAGTGACGCGGCTGGGCCGGCGACCGTCGGCAGTCCGTTGAAGAAGGGCCGCGCCGGATCGCTTTTTTGGCCAGGCTGTCAGGTTAGCAAGGACGGTCAAGCACGCCCGTGCGCATCCGGTTAGATTGCCTCGAGTCGGCGGGACCGGCGGCACCCGTGCCTCCGCGACCCGCGGACCGGGACGCGACGATGAAACCGGAAACACGCGACGATTACCACGAGCGGATGCTGCTGGTCCTGCTCTACATCCAGCAGCACCTCGACCGGCCCCTGGAGCTGTCGGAGCTGGCCGGCGTGGCCAACTTCTCGGTCTACCACTTCCACCGCATGTTCACCGGCATGATGGGCGAATCGGTGCAGGCCCACGTGCGCCGGCTGCGGCTGGAGCGGGCGGCCGCACGCCTGCGCGGCACGGACGCGTCGGTGATCCAGATCGCCCTCGAGGCCGGATTCGAGAGCCACGCCGCGTTCTCCCGTGCGTTCAAGAAGCAGACCGGCAGCTCGCCCACCGAGTGGCGCAAGAGCACCCGGCGCTGCGATCTGGGACCGTCGCCCACGGGTGTGCGGTACGGCGCCTCCTGCGAGATCGAGTCCTTCACCCCCTTGACCGACGGAGGTCGCAGCATGAAAGTCAAGATCGTCCGACTCGAAGCCCGCAAGGTCGCCTTCGTACGCCACGTGGGCCCCTACACGGAATGCGGTCAGGCCTGGGGCAGGCTGTGCGGCACCCTCGGGCCCCGGGGCCTGCTGGCCGGCGCGACGTGCATCGGCCTGAGCCATGACGACCCGAAGATCACGCCGCCGGAACGCCTGCGCTACGACGCCTGCGCCACAGTGCCAGCCGATTTCGAGCCCGCGGGCGAGGTCGGAGTGCAGGAGCTACCCGCCGGTCGCTACGCCGTGACCACTCACCGCGGCCCGTACGAAGGGCTGAAGGACACGTACGAGCTGCTCTTCGGCCAGTGGATGCCGACAAACCACGAGACGATGGTCGATGGGCCGAGCCAGGAGCACTACCTGAACGACCCCACGTCCACCCCGCCGGAGGAGCTGTTGACGGACATCTACATCCGCCTCGAAGACGGGCGGTGACAGCAGGGTTCGACGAGGCGGTGTGACTACTGGCCGAGGACGACGGCCTCGCCGCTCTCGGCGCTCGCGTAGATCGCGTCGAGAATCTCCTGGGCGACGAGCGCGTCCTCGCCGGTCGAGGGATGCGGGACGTCCTCGACGAGGCTCTCGACGAGGCTGTACATCGACGTGCGCTCGTCGGGGAACGGTGGATGGAAGCGCTGGTCGATGAGGTCGGCGCCGCGGCTTCCTGTGTGGGCGTGCTCGGAGTAGATCTCGGCCTCGAGGTCGTACCCCTCTCCGACGTTCCGGTGCACGAGCCCGCCGCGCGCGCCGAGGATGCGGGTCTCCATGATCTCGTGCTCGCCGATGTGGGCGGCCCACGAGGCTTCGAGGACGAGCGTCGCGCCGTTCTCGAAGCGGATCATGGCGCACGCGAGGTCCTCGACGTCGAGAGGGACGCCGTGACGCGAGGCGGCCTCTTGCGCTCGATGGTCGTAGGTCGCCCCGAGGACCACGGTCGGCTTCGGCTGGCCCATGAGCCAGAGAGCGAGATCGAGGCGATGCACGCCGAGGTCGACCAGAGGCCCGCCGCCCGCGCGCGCCTTGCGTCCGAACCACTCGCCCAGGCCGAAGTGGGCGGACGGGATGCCGCGCCGGCGGTGCCAGACGCTGCGCGCGAAGTAGACGTCGCCGATGGCGCCATCGTCGATCCGCCGACGCAGCGCCGGGCCGGGCTCTCGAAAGCGAAAGATGAAGTTGACGGCCAGCCGCCGATCGACGGCCTGCGCCTTGGCGACCATCTTGCGTCCTTCGATGGCGGTCAAGCCGATCGGCTTCTCGCAGAGGACGTGACAACCCGCTTCCAGCGCGTCGACCGTCATCGGCAGGTGAAGGAAGTTGGGCGTCGCGACGCTGACGATGTCGAGCTTCTCGGCGTCGAGCATCTCGCGGTAATCGGTGTAGCGTCCCGCAACCTCGTAGCGCGTCGCGCGGCGCTCGAGGAGGTCCTCGTCGAGGTCGACCAACGCCACGACCTCGGCCGCGGGGTGCGCGCGGTACCCCTCGATGTGGTGGCGGCCGATGCCCAGACCGATGACGCCGACGCGAAGCTTGTCCATCACGCGTGAATCCTCAGGAAACGATGGCTCTCCAGACAGCAGCTGTCGTGGCGCACAGACCGAGGCCGAGCACGACCGGCAGCAAGCTCGCGACGAGCGCCCAGCGCACGCTGCGCGTCTCCTTCCAGATCGTGTAGATCGTCGTCGAGCACGGGTTGTGCACGAGGCTGAACAGCATCACGTTGACCGCCGTCAGCGCGGTCCAGCCTCCGGCACGCAATAGCCGCTCCGTCGCGGACGCGCTCTCGAGCTCGAACATCACGCCGGTGCCGGCGCCGACGTCCGCCACTCCGGCGGTGAGCACGGTCAGCATCAACACCGTCGGGACGACGATCTCGTTCGCCGGCACAGCGATGACGTACGCCAGCAAGATCACGCCGTTCAACCCGATGAAGAACGCGAAGGGGTCGAGCCACTCGATGCAATGCCCGGCGAGGCTCACGTCACCGACTTCGACATTCCCCAGCAGCCAGATCGCCGCTCCCGCCGGCGCGGCGAACACGACGGCGCGCCACAACACGAACAGCGTTCGGTCGATCAGCGACGTGTAGATGGTCTGCAGCAGCCGCGGCGATCGGTAGGGCGGCAGCTCGAGGGCGAAGTACGAGGCCTCGCCCCGCAGCACCGTCCGCGATAGGACCCACGACACTGCGAACGTGATCCCGACTCCCAGCAGCGCGACTCCCAACACGGCGCCGGCGCCGACGAGACCGGCCAAATGCGCCGGCACGAGGCCGCCCAGGAAGATCGACGCGACGAGGATCTGAGTCGGCCACCGCCCGTTGCAGAGCACGAAGTTGTTCGTGATGATCGCGATCAACCGCTCGCGCGGGCTCTCGATCACGCGCGCCGCGATGACCCCCGCGGCGTTGCAGCCGAAGCCCATGCTCATCGTCAGCGCCTGCTTGCCGTTGCCGCCCACCCGCTTGAACAGGTGGTCGAGATTGAACGCGACGCGCGGCAGATAGCCAAAGTCCTCGAGCAGCGTGAACAGGGGGAAGAAGATCGCCATCGGCGGCAACATGACGCTGACGACCCACGCGGTCGACAGGTAGATGCCGTCGAAGAGGAGACCGTCGAGCCACCACGGCATGCCGATCCACGCCGCGAAGCTCCCGAGCGCCGGATGGATCGTGTCGATCAGAAGCGATGCGAGCCAGCCGGACGGGACATTCGCTCCCTCGACTGTCATCCACAACACGAGCCCCAGGAGGAGGATCATGATAGGGATGCCCGTGCGGCGATCGGTGAGCACCCGATCCAGCGCGCGGTTGAACCGCGCCGCGCGCGTCGTCCCGGATCGGAACGTCGTCGCGGCCGAAGCGATGCGCACCGCGTCGGCGTAGATCGACTCCATGAGCTCGCGATGGAAGTCGCGACCGATCTCCCAGCGCAGCGCGGACGCTTCGTCGATGATCCGCCGCGCGCTCGCCTCATCGACGCTGGTCGTCGCCCCGTTTGCCTCGGCGCCCTCGGCGCCCTCGGCGAGCTCGCCATGCGCGCCGCTGTGGCCGAGGTCTCCGCGCAGGACGGCCTCGCGCACGTGCTCGTCACCATCGAGAAGGCGCAGCGCGACCCACTCGCGATTCGGTAGATCCGGATACACCCCGTCGAGGTGTTTCGCGACGAGGCCGACCGCTCGTTCCAGCGCCGGCGAGCGCTGCTCGATGCGGTGAGGCTGCGAGACGACCTCGCCACACGCGACGCCTCGGATCGCCGCGAGCAGATCGGGAATGCCCTGACGACTGCGGGCAGCCGTGGCGACGACCGGCACTCCGAGGTCGCGCGACAGACGCGCGGCGTCGATCTCGATGCCGTGGTTCTCGGCCTCGTCGATCAGGTTGAGGCAGACGACGACGCGATCCGTGATCGCGAGCACCTGAAGCACCAGGTTCAGGTTGCGCTCGAGGCGCGTCGCGTCGACGACGATCACCGTCACGTCGGGTCGACCGAACAGGATGAAGTCGCGCGCGACCTCCTCATCATGGCTCGCGGAGAGCAACGAGTAGGTTCCCGGCAAGTCGACGAGCTTGTAGCGTCGATCGTCGAGCGAGAACCCGCCTTCCGCGCGCGTCACGGTCTTGCCCGGCCAATTGCCGGTGTGCTGCCGCAGGCCGGTCAGCGCGTTGAACACGGTGCTCTTGCCCGTATTCGGGTTTCCGGCGAGCGCCACGACATGGTTCCAGCCCGTCGTGTCCAGACCGAGTCGGACGAGCGGGGAGCACGAGGTCGACGCGCCGCAATCCTGGCACCCCGCCTGCCGCTCGTGCGCTCGTCTCAACATGCGACCCGGCCCTCGTCGTCATCGTCGGCGGATCGTCGGTCCACGACGAAGATCTGCTCGCTGTCTTCCGCACGCAGCGCGATGAGCGCGGCCCGGATGCGATACGCCGTCGGCTCGCCGCCGGGCGAACGGAACTCCACGCCGACGTGCGCACCGGGAACGAAGCCCAGATCGAGCAATCGCCGCATCTGGGCGCCTCGACACTCGCGCGAGAGACGCAAGACGTCGGCGCACTCCCCCGGATCGAGCTCGGAGAGGCGATCCGTCGAGACGTTCTCCTTCGGCTCCGCCTCGACCGGCACCACCGTCAGATTCGCTGCGACGACGGGGGCCAACACGATGTCCTCGCCTCGCGCGTCCAGCCGAATCCGATCGCCGTCGGCCTCGACGACGTGAAGCCGCAGACCGGGAACGATCCGCTGGGCGACGAGCTGGGCGTAGATCGCTGCGGGCTCGTCCTCGACGTGTACCACGACGACGGTCTGCCCCTCGACAGCCGACGACAGAGGCCGCCCGCGCGCGGGCTCGATGTCGCCGTCCGGCGTCGGAATCGGGTCGCCGTGCGGATCGTAGCGCGGGTGCCCCAACCTCGCGGCGAGCCGCTCGACCTCGTCCGACGACAGCGTGTGCTCCCGGCGATCCGCCTCGTCGTGCCAGTCCCGCGGCGGCACGCCGGTCTGCTCCGCCAGGTACTGCTCCCACAGTCGGTGCACGCGGATGACGCGCAACGCGTCGCCGCGACCGTCCGGCGTCAGCTCGAGGCCGCGTTCGGCGCTGCGCGCAAGGCGCAGGTCCTCGAGACGTGCGGCGAGCTCGGACGCGCGCGCACTCGTGATCGCGAGCGCGCCGGCCAGGCTCTCGACGGTCGCCGTGCGCGCCTTGTACTCGCAGTCGTAGAGGTGCTTCAGCGCGTCCTCGACCCGCGCGCGCTCGCGCGCCCGCAGCAGCCCGGCGACACGCCACCACAGACCGGCGTCAGGCCAGAACACGATGGCCAGGACGCCCAGTACTCCGCCGAGCACCAGGAGCGTTCCGATAGCGTCCATCACACGTCCCGTCGGGAATTACCGCGGGGTAAGAACGCGATCATAGAACGACTGCGCGTCCCCGTCCAGGGGTGCTCGCTCTGGTAATCGGGCGTCCGACCGGCCCGTGGCGCTCAGCCGATCTTCTCGAGCGGCTCCGTATTCGGACACTCGTCCGCAATCCGCCCGCGCGCTTGCGCCCAGCGGCATGCGTTCGCGATCACGCGACGCACGTTGGCGTCCCGGTAGATCGGATACGTCTCGTGCCCGGGGCGGAAGTAGAACACGCGCCCGTGCCCGCGCCGCCAGGTGCAGCCCGAGCGGAACACCTCACCGCCCGGAAACCAACTCAGGAACACGAGCTCATCCGGCGTCGGGATGTCGAAGCGCTCGCCGTACATCTCCGTGTGCTCGAGCTCGAAGCACTCGTCGAGCCCCGCTGCGATCGGGTGCGTGCGGTCGATGACCCACAGCCGCTCGCGCTCCCCCGCCTCGCGCCACTTCAGCGAGCAGTTCGTGCCCATCAGCGAGCGGAAGATCTTCGCGTAGTGCGCCGAGTGGAGCGCGATGAGCCCCATGCCCGCGAGCACGTGCGTCTTGACGCGCTCCACGACCTCGTCGCTCACCTCGTCGTGCGCCTGGTGACCCCACCAGATCAGCACGTCCGTCGCGTCGAGCACGTCGGACGTCAACCCGTGCTCCGCGTCGTCGAGCGTCGCGGTCCGCACCTCGAAGCCGCCGCTTTCCCGTAGCCCGGCCGCGATCGCCTCGTGGATGCCGTCCGGGTAGATCCGTGCGACGACCTCGTTCTCGAGCTCGTGGCGATATTCGTTCCAGACCGTGATGCGTATCATCGGCGCATTACCTTCCGTGCCAACGCTATACCTCGAGCCAGTCGAGAACCGCTTTGCCCTCGGTCAGGTCCGGGGCCAGCAGATGAGCTCCGGCACGCGCGAGCCTGTCGCGCTTGTCGGCATTCATGTGATATCCGTTGTTCTCTCGCGTGTGGATACCGAAAGCGAACGCGCCCACCTCGACGGCGTTCTCGATCTCGACGTATCCGTCGCCAACGATCATGAGCTGCGACCCCTCGATGTCGAAATCGCTCAGGATTCGCTCGATCACGATCTTCTTCGAGTATCGCTTGTAGTCGGACTGCGCTCCAAACACGCCGCCGTCGAACAGATCCTCGAGACCGAGTAGCCGGCAGTCGTTCTTGACGAACTCTTCGTCCGTGCCGCTGGCGAGATAGCAGCGGACGCCCCGCCGGCCGAGCTCCTCGAGGAAGCGGCGGGCTCCCGACACGATGAGATCATCCGGCTCGGTCGTACCGTCCCGCAACCGTTCGATGCGCGCGGCGATCGCCGCGTTCAACCGCTCGTTGTAGCGCTGCTTGTAGACGAGTGGCTCCTCGGGCGTACCACCGCGCTGCTCGACCTCCTCGCACAGACGGATCATCTGGTAGATCGTCTGCCTGCCGGTCAGGTGATCGACGAAGTCGACGACGAGCGCCTCGAGCTGCTCGCGCGTCTCGTCCGTGCGACACTCCTCGAGCACCTCGACGAGCATCGGCACCATCTGATCCTGCCAGCCGTCCCGCAGGAGCGAGATCGTACCGTCGAGATCGAACAGAGCATGCCGGATGTGTCCGCGCGGCGCCTCCGCGGCGATCTCCACGGCACTCCCCGGAACAGTTGCAGCCTTGGCGGCCATCTCCCTCGGTTGACTCGTACGGTTGACTCGTGTGAAGTGGGGCCTAAGCAGCCCGTCGAAGAAGGCAATCCGGCGCGACGGCGGCCGTTTCGCCCTCGCTCTCCGTTGTCAGAACTCGACAATGCACCACATTGGCTGGGCTCTGACGCCTCGATCCTGGACGAACCGTCTCGCCCTCGCGCTCGGAGCCCTTCTTCGACGGACTGCGAGTGACCGAACCGCGCATGGTAACGGCAGAGCGCCGGGCGGAGCAAGCTCGGTGGAGTCCCCCACCACGAACACCGGGTCAGGAATCCGGCCCTGCCATCCGACGAATTCTTCATGACCACCGAGAACGAACTCCCCGACCAGGACCCAGCTCCCTCCGCCGACGTCGCCGCAGTCGCCCGACGCGCCCGCGCCGCCGCTCTCGCGCTCGCCCCGTTGCCGACAGCGCGGAAGGACGCGGCCCTCGCGGCCGTTCGCCGCCTTCTCGAGGAGCGCCGCGACATCGTCCTCGAGGCGAATCGCGACGACCAGCAGCTCGCGCAGGCCGAGGTCGACGCCGGCCGCATGACGCAGGCGATGTTCAACCGGCTCGACCTCGCCGGCAAGAAATTCGCCACGGTGCTCGCCGGCCTCGATGACGTCGGCCGCCTGCCGGATCCCGTCGGGGTCGTGAGCCTCGCGACGCGCCTGGACGACGGCCTCGATCTCTACCGCGTGAGCTGTCCGCTCGGCGTCATCGGCGTGATCTTCGAGGCGCGCCCGGACGCCGCAGTGCAGATCGCATCGCTGTGCTTGAAGTCGTCGAACGCCGTCATCCTCAAGGGAGGTCGTGAAGCCGCCAAGACGAACGCGGCACTCGTCGACGTGTTCCGCGACGCGCTCGCGAGCGTCGACGGCGTGCCCCCGGACGCCGTGCAGCTCGTGTCGACGCGCGACGAGGTCCGCGCGATGCTCGACCTCGACGACGACATCGACCTGATCATCCCGCGCGGCTCGAACGAGCTCGTGCGGTCGATCCAATCGGCGACGCGCATCCCGGTGCTCGGGCACGCCGACGGCATCTGCGCGGTCTACATCGACCGAGCCGCCGACGTCGACAAGGCGGTGAACATCGCGGTCGACTCGAAGACGCACTACCCCGCGGCCTGCAATGCGGTGGAGACGCTGCTCGTCCATCGCGACGCGGTGGGCACGATCCTGCCCGCGGTCGGCGCAGCGCTCGCTGCGGCCGGCGTCGAGCTGCGCGCCGACGACGCAGCGCGCTCGGTCCTCGAGTCGGCCGAGCCGGCGAGCAGCGACGACTATCGCACGGAGTTCCTCGACGACATCCTCGCGGTCAAGACGGTCGATTCGGTCGAGGAGGCCGTCGCGCACATCAACGCGCACGGTTCGCACCATACGGACGCGATCATCACCGAGGACGAGGCCGCCGCCGGCTACTTCCTGTCGCGCATCGACTCGGCGGGCGTGTACCACAACGCGTCCACTCGCTTCGCCGACGGGTTCCGATACGGCCTCGGCGCCGAGGTGGGCATCAGCACGAACAAGACGCACGCGCGCGGCCCGGTCGGACTCGAGGGCCTGGTCATCTACAAGTACCGGCTCTACGGTTCCGGGCAAGCGGCGGCCGAGTATGATCCTGGTAAGAAGTCGTTTCTTCACGCGCCGATCGATTCGCAGCGCGAGCTCTGATCGGTCGAGTCGCTCCTGACGACACGGCCGAACCGCAGTTCGCCGCAGGAGCGCAGCCGAGTGACGCCGGCGAGTTGCACTATGATCTGTGAAAGGCGGCACTGAGCGTGGCATTCGAACATCTCGACGAGCACCGAGCGGCGACCGGTCGAGCCGCTCGGCGCGGTGGCAGTAGCGCAGCGGTGCGTGCGTGTCCGCGCGACGGCAATCCGCTCGCTGCTCGCAACTCCCACGGCGTCGAGATCGACGTCTGTCCGGAATGCGACGGCGTCTGGTTCGACGAGGGCGAGCTCGAGACGCTCAGCCCCGGGGGCGGCGACGGTCGCCCCTTGGCGGAGTCGGTCCTCCTCGCCGGCCTCCGCGAGACTCGGAACATCGTGCCGCGCGCGTTCGCGGTGCGGCGCTGCCCCGCGTGCACCGGCGACCTCGTGCCGCGCTACTTCCGGCGCGGCCGGAGTCGGTTCGCGGTGTCGCTCTGCACGCGGTGTCGCGGCGTCTGGCTCGACCGCGCCATGATGCGCCGAATGAGCCTGCGCACGGACGACGCGCCCGGCGCCCGCAAGGAGTCCGCCACCGCGAGGTCGGCGCCGGCGGCCAAGGCGCCGACGACCGTCTCGCCCCACGCGTCGGGGACCGGCCTGCGTTTCGGCCTGCCGATGCGTCCCCGCGAGTGGTTCGTCGCGCTGACCGGGATGCCGCTCGACGTCGGCAACCCGTGCCGCATCTTTCCGGCGGTCACGTGGGCTCTGATCCTCGCGAACATCGCGGTCTTCCTGCTACCTGGGATCACCGGGCGCAATCCGGGGGTCTTCTTCTCGGCGTACGGTCTCGACTCCGCGTCGCTCGTACGCGGCGAGTACTATCGCCTCCTCAGCGCGATGTTCCTGCACGGCGACTTCTTCCACCTTGCGGGCAACCTGTTCTTCCTCCACACGTTCGGCGACAACCTCGAGGAAGAGTACGGCGGCCTGCGCTATCTCCTCCTCTACCTCGTGTGTGGGATCCTCGCGGGGCTCGCGTCGTGCGCGCTGGCGACGGACGCTTCCGGCGACGTGATCCGCGTCGGTGCGTCTGGCGCGATCTCCGGCGTGCTCGGAACGTATCTGGTGACGTTTCCGCGCACGCGCATCCTCGCGGGCGGGCTCATCCTGCGTTTCATCCCGCTGGTGATCCGCTGGCCGGTCTGGGCCTTCCTCGCGTTCTGGGTCGGGCTCAACGTCGTCGGTTTCGTCATGCAGAACCGCTTCGAAATCTATGCGGTCGACTACGTCGCACACCTCGCCGGCATCGTCTGCGGACTCGTCGCGGGTCTGCTGCTCGTCGTATCGCGGCGGGCCGGGCTGATCGGCCCGGAGGCGTAACGCGGCCCGAAGCGAAGTCGCAAACAGCCCCAGCCACACGACTTGCAGCTCGCCTGCGCATCGGCTGGCCGAATGTGGTTATCTTGACCCCCCACCGGGGCCGTGGCATACTCGGGCGCTTCTCTGGCCAAGGAGCTCGAAGACAATCAGCGTTCCGATCTCCCAGATGTGGACGGTCGCGTCGTATGTCCTGAAGCAGAAGCTCAGGGGACGCGCGCGGTATCCGCTCGTACTGATGCTCGAGCCGCTCATGAAGTGCAACCTGGCTTGCGCTGGCTGCGGCAAGATCCAGTACCCCTCGCACGTGCTGAAGAAGGAGCTCACCCCCGACGAGTGCTTCGCCGCGGTCGAGGAGTGCGGTGCGCCGATCGTCAGCATTCCAGGTGGCGAGCCGTTGATGCACTCGCGCATCGACGAGATCGTCGCCGGCCTCGTCGCGCGCCGGAAGTACGTGTACCTGTGCACGAACGCGATCCTGCTCGAGGAGAAGCTCGATCTCTTCCCGCCGTCGAAGTACCTGACCTTGAGCGTCCACCTCGACGGCCTCGAGGAGGAGCACGACTTCGCGGTCTGCCGCGAGGGCATCTACGAGATCGCGACGCGCGCGATGCGCGAGGCGTTGCGCCGCGGCCATCGCGTGACGACGAACACGACACTGTTCGACGGCGCTGATCCGGAACGCGTGCGGCTCTTCTTCGACGAGATGACGGAGCTCGGCGTCGAAGGCATGATGCTGTCGCCAGGGTACTCGTACTCGAAGGCGCCGGATCAAGCGAACTTCCTGGCGCGCAGTCGTACCAAGGAGCTGTTCGCCCGCGTCCTCTCGAACCCGAAGAAGGCCTGGCGGTTCAACATGTCGCCACTCTTCTTGGAGTTCCTGCAGGGGATCGACGAACGCGACTACCACTGCACGCCGTGGGGCAATCCAACGTACAGCATCTTCGGCTGGCAGCGACCGTGCTATCTGCTCCAAGAGGGCTACGCCGACAGCTTCCAGGAGCTGATCGACTCGACCGCCTGGGAGCGCTACGGCCACGACCGCAATCCGAAGTGCGCCGATTGCATGGTGCACTCGGGCTACGAGCCGACGTCGGTAGACCACGCGTTCGGCAGCCTGCGCGGGTTCGCGGCGATGGTGCGCGCGAGCTTGTTCGGCCACCGATCGAAAATCGACCGTCCCGTCGAGGCGCGTCCTGCATCGCGCGACGAGGCGGTCATCGAGCTGCCGGTGCTTCAGAGCGACGGCAAGGGCAACGACCACGATTCGATGTCGCGGCCTGCGGCACAGGTGTAACGGATCATCCGATCATGGCATCCGAGACGGACACACCGAGCCGTGACGGCGAGCCGCCCCAAGCGGAGCGAGGTCTGCTCTGGGAAGGCGACGACGCGACGGTTCTCGCAGCGCTGATCGAGTCGGCGTTCGACTACCGCGGCGACGTGACGCTGCTCCTCGCCACCGGCGACGAGCTCGAGGGCTACGTGTCGAACCGCGACGCCGAAGCCGACGAACCGTGGCTCGACGTCTTGCCGAAGGCTGGCTCCGCGTCGCAGAGAGTTCCGTACTCGGCGCTGCGCGGCGTGCACTTCTCGGGCAAGGACACCGCATCCGGCAAGTCGTGGGAAACGTGGGTGAAAAAGTTCGAGGCGAAGAAGGCCGCACGCGATCGGGGTGAGAACGTCGGCACGATCGGCCTCTTTCCCGAGGAGGACGACTGATTCCTCCTCCGATCGATCTCACCGGCGGGGTGCGCGAGCTGACGATTCCGGCGCCGCACGTACGGTCGCTCACGTGGCACGACGACGTGCTCGTCGACTGGGTCTGCGGCGGAACGGTATTCGATCTCGAAGGGCGCACACAGCCGTCGACGCGGCACTTCGCCTACGACTTCGACGCGGCGCTGTCGTCACCGTCGGGCGACTACGCGATCGTCTACACGCGCCTCGGCACGAAGGGGCTCATCGTGGACACGCGCGCTGGCGATGTCGTCCGCGAGATCGATCGCAGCTACTATCACGCCTCGACCTACGAGTACCCGATCGCGATCGGGCGGCGGAGCGGCCGCGAGATCCTCATCCACTGCCCGGATCAGTACTGCCGGCTCGAGATCGAGGATCTGCGCACGGGCGAATTCCTGACGGACGACGTCCCGCGCGACCCTCCCGACTACTTCTACTCGCGGCTCGCGATCAACCCGAGCGGCACGCTCCTCCTGACGGCCGGGTGGGTCTGGCACCCGTTGGACGTCGTGACACTGCACTCGATCGACACCGCGCTCTCCGGCCCGCGCGAGCTCGACACCGAGGAGCGATCGCCGCGGACGCGCGCCGAGGTGACCAGCGCGGCCTTCCTCGACGACACCCGCGTCGTGGTCGTCACGACGCGCGATCCGCTCGAGGAGGAGGAGGATCCGTGGGACCCGACCTCGCTCGAACACGGCTGCGTCGGCGTGTGGGACACCACGAGCGGCGAGTACACCGCCGCCGTGCGCACGGAGGAGAAGGTCGGCACGGTCTGGCCCGTCAGCGACACGCACGTGATGGGCTTCTTCGAGCACCCGCGGCTCTTCGACCTCGCCACGGGACGCGTGGTGCGCGAGTGGCCCGACCTGCCGACCGGGCGCCAGGAGAGCAGCATCCTGCGCAGCATCGGCCCCGTGCCGCCGATCGCGATCGACGCGGCGAAGCGCCGCGTCGCCGTCGCGACCGAGCGCGAGATTCGGGTCATCTCGTTCGACTGATCTCGCGGCTCGGCCTTACTTGCCGATTCGCAGGCTGACGCCCTCGATCTCGCCCGCGAATCGATGCGGCGCATCGTACCGACCGACCGCGCCACCCTCGTCGCATCCGACCTGCAGCCCGTCGAGCGGCATGCGCCTCATCGGGCCGGGCGTCTTGCCTGACGCGACGCTCTGGCCGTCGACGTCGATCGTCACCGCACCGTCCTTCGCCAGCCGCGCGGTGATCGTGCGCGCTTCCGGCGCGAGCTTGCCCTGCGCTGCGACGACCGTCAACGTGCCGCCGTGACGCGTCGCGAACGCGAGCTTGCCGCCGTCGACATAGAGCGCCCAGCCTTCGGCCGATCCGCCTTGGGCGACGATCACGCCACTGTTGCCACCCGACTTCAGCCGCGCGGTGACCGTGAACGCCTGCTTCGCGACGTACGGCGCTCGATCGCGCGCCAGATCGGCGTCGCTCGCGAGCTCGAACTCGCGCTTCTTGCTGAAGTCCTTGCGACTCTCTCGACGCTTGCCCCACGGCACGAGCGGGTAGACGTTCGCGCGCTGCGCGTAGGCCTCCCAGAGCTGCGCCATATCGGCGGCGCGCTTCGCGTGCTTGCCGGCGAGATCGTGAAGCTCGGTGCGATCAGCGTCGAGGTCGTAGAGCTCCCACGGCCCCTTCTCGCCCTTCGCGACGAGCTTCCACTTGCCGACGCGGACGGCGCGGTTGCCCTCGTGCTCCCAGTAGATGGCCTCACGATCGATCGCGCGACCGTCGAACGCCGGCACGAGGCTGCGCCCCTCCATCGGCCGGATCGCTTGGCCGCCGCGTTCCGTCGGATACTCGGCGCCGGAAACGTCGATGCACGTCGCCATCAGATCGATCAGGTGGCCGGGCTGGTGCTCGAGCTCGCCGCGGCGCCGGATCTTCGCCGGCCAGTGCGCGATGAGCGGACTCGAGATGCCCCCTTCGTGGACCCAGTGCTTGTAGAGACGAAACGGCGTGTTGGACGCATTCGCCCATCCCTTGCCGTACGCGATATACGTGTCCGCCGGCCCCGGCATGACGCCCTCGCCCGTGCGCACGGGTCGACCGTCGCGCGTCACCGCCGGCTGCATGCGCGTCTGCAGCTCGCCGGGCGCCATCGGGCGCAGCTCGACCCGCTTCGTCGGATCGGGGCGTATCGCGCCGCGACTGCCGTACTCCTCGGCGCAACCGCCGTTGTCGGCGAGAAAGAGGAACAGCGTGTTCTCGTACGCTCCCGTCTTGCGGAGCGCATCGACGATGCGGCCGATGCCCTGATCCATGCGGTCGACCATCGCCGCGTAGACCTCCATGCGACGCTCGTGCCATGCCTCGTTCTTCGCCTCCGCCCACGGCGGCACGCCAGTGTCGCGCGGCGTGATCTTCCACTCCTTGCGAACGAGGCCCATCTCGATCATGCGCTCATGGCGCTCGGCGCGCAGCGCGTCCCAGCCCGTGGCGTAGCGCCCCTTGTACCGCGCGATATCCTCCGGCAGCGCGTGCATGGGCCAGTGCGGCGCCGTGAACGCGACGTACAGGAAGAACGGCCGCGCGCCGCTTCGATCACGGTGCTCGGAGATGAACTGTACGGCGTTGTCGCTGATCGCGTCGGTGTAGTAGAACTCGTCCGAGTCCGGCGCGATCATCGTGTTGTCACGCGTCAGCGAGTTCGGATCGAAGAAGCTCCCCGCGCCGTGGATCGTGCCGAAGAAGCGGTCGAAGCCGCGTTGTCGCGGCCAGTTGTCCTTCGGTCCTTCGGGACGGGTCGTCTTCGCGACGTGCCACTTGCCCGACATGTACGTCGAGTATCCGGCCGGGCCGAGCGCCTCGGCGATCGTCACGCAGCGGCGGTTGAGGTCGCCGCGGTATCCGTCGTGGCCGTTGTCGGCCATCATCCAGCCGACGCCCGCCTGGTGCGGGTAGAGGCCGCTCAGCAGGCTCGCCCGCGTCGGACAGCAACGCGCGGTGTTGTAGAACTGCGTGAAACGAAGCCCCTTCGCCGCGAGACCGTCGAGGTTCGGCGTGCGGATCTCGCCGCCGTAGCAGCCGATGTCGGAGTAGCCCATGTCATCGGCCATGATGATCACGATGTTCGGAC
>CAYMRB010000035.1:18927-37677 GCA_964392615.1 uncultured Planctomycetia bacterium
CCTCGATCGTCTCTCTCCGCCACGCCACCTGTCGCTCGACGTCCGGTGCGGCCTCGACATCGGCAACGAACGAGACGGCAACAGCAACCGTCGACAGCGCGACAAGACGCGATCGGTATGTCATGAGACGTTGAGACTCCTCGTGCCTTCGGGAACAGGCATCGTACTGAGTCGCGCCGGTCCGGCCAAGCCTTCCGACGCGCTCGTACGCCTCGAGAGGAGTTCTCCCGTTCTTCCTCACGACCGCACCGTACACGGTGTCTCGTCGCAGGCGCACCAGCCCTCCCGTCGGAGGAGGGGCGGACCGGCGTCAAGAGAGACGGAACATATCGGATCGTTCGAGGGGCTCGTTGGGGTCGGCTCAGCAGGAAGAGTAGGACTCACAGCCGAGCGAGGCCCCTTCGGACGGATCTCCTCCACAGCTCTGCGGTCCCGGAGCGGGCGGTGCGTCGGCGCCGAGGAAGAGATAGCCGAGAACGCCGATGGCGTCGGTGAGCTCGAGGTTGCCGTTGTCGTCCGAGTCGGCGGCATCGAGACAGCCCGGGGCAGCTTGGCCGAGGAAGAGATAGCGCAGCAGGCTGATCGCGTCGGTCAGCTCGACCGACCCCGAACCGTCCGTGTCGCCGCGACGGAAGACCGGATTCGCGTCACCCTCCCCTTCGCCGACGAGCGCGACCTCCTCGACTCCGCCGTCGCTCTCGATGCGAAGCACCGCCGTATGCGGCCCTGCCGTCGCGGGACGGAAGGCGACGGCTAGCCAGTCTGCCCGGCCAGCGCCGAGAGCTCGCGGCTCACCGCCGTGGACGACCTCGAACGCGTTCGCGTCGTCGCCCTCGATCGAGATCGAGGCGATCACGAGGTCCGCCGATCCCTGATTGCCGAACGACACCGAACGAAGCTCGTCCGCGCCGCCGATCGCCACGACGCCGTAGTCGAGCGAGTCGCGACGGACGACGAGCACCGCCTCCTCGGCGTCCTCGCCCAGCGCCGTTCCGACGACCGGAATACGCAGTTCGGGAACGTCGACGTCGTTGGTCTCGACGACGATCGCGCCTGAGTGAACGTCCGATGTCGTCGGCACGAAGCGCACGCCGAGGCGCATCGTCTCTCCCGGGGCGAGGCGATCGACAGGAGGCAGCACGAGCGCCAGTCCCGAGTTCGCCTCGGAGCTCAGGGCAATGCTCGATATCTCGAGGTCCGCATCGCCACCGTTCTCGAGCACGATCGAGCCGCGCACCGCCGCGCCGACCTTTCGAACCCGGCGAAGTCCGACGTGAAGGCCGTGCCGCTTCCAGACACGAGCAGGCTGGCGTCCGCGTTCGCCCCGCCGATGTTCGTGATCGAGACGATCGTCGTGCTGGACAAGCCGACCCGAACCGAGCCCACGTCGAGCGTCTCATCGGTGATCAGGAGCAGCTCCGGAAAATCGCTCGCGTAGGCCAGTGCGAGCTGCGACCTCGAAAGCGCCAGTCCGTCGAAACGAATCTCCCCGAGCGCCGCATCCGCTGTAGTCGCCGTCGCGATCTCCGTCCAGTCGTCGAGCGAGTTCGCAGGGCGCTGGTAGAGCGAGATGTCGCCGGGCCGCGACTCGAGCTCGGCCGGAATCGCGTCTTCGTCGAAGAGGAACGTCACGTCGCCGCCGATCTCGGAGGTCGGACCGAGGAGATCCAGACACCAGTACTCTTCGCCGTCGTTTCCGAGCGGAACGCCCTCGGGAACGGGCGAGCCGACCGGCGGGACCGTCAGTCGCGTGGTGAGAACGACGGAGAACGGTGCATCGATGGTCGCACCGGCGATCGTCAGACCCGCCGCCGATGTGTCGACGTCCGGGTCGGGGTCGGTCTCGCCGAGGAAGGCCGTCACCGCCGCGACGCCCTCGCCGATCGGCGCCGTCGACTCCACGATGCCTCGGAACTCCAATCGGTTCAGCAGCGGAAAGCCCTGCGCCGAGTCCGCCATCACCGTCGCATTCGGCAGCTCGGTCGACGTCGGATCGAACGACCAGTGAGCCACGAGCCCCGGGGCGTCGCCCTCGACGACGCGATGGTAGTCGACGAAGGCGCTCGAGAGGTTCTCGCCGGTCCAGATCCGCACGTCGTCGATGAGACCGACGTACGGACCGCGGCACTCTTCGCCCTCAAGCGCGACATCGCTGCCGATGTAGAGCGGAGACACCGCTCGCAAGCTGAGGTTCCCCGAGCTCTCTTGATCCTCCTTCTCGGCGTCGACCCAGATCGAGAACTCGTCACCCCGCCGGCGCAGCGCGACATGATGACACTCGCCATCGGCGATGGCCGTCGTTCCCTCGAGCTCGACGGTCTGGCGACCGCGCGTCAGGACGGCCGCGAGGTTGCCGCTCGACGAGATCCCGATCCACCACGCGCCGCCCGACTGGCAGAGGCTCCCCTTCGAGATGATCGTTTGCTCGTCCTCGGCGAACGTCGAGATCCACGCCCCCACGACGAAGTCGGACAGATCGAAGTTGCCGAGGTTCGGGTCGAGCGCCGAGACGCCGAGGCCTTCGGCGTCCGACGTGGCGAACGACAGCGCCTGGCCGGCGTCCGGTCCCGCCATACAGAGAGCCGGGTCGGGATCGCCGTCGTCACAGTCTCGATGGTTGGAGACATGATCCTCGTCGGGGGGCGCGCAGGAAACGACAGCCGGCAAGAGCGCGTTGCCGAACCCGTCGCCGTCTCGATCGGGATACCACCTCTGCCCGGGGAAGCGCTCGGGGTCGGTGTCGTCGCAGTCGACGTCCTCGCTCAGCAGATCCTCCTCGGGGACGTTGTGGAGCTCGGTCGGTCGGCACGACTCGACGAAGTCAGGACCTCCGTCCGCGCCCTCGGCTGGATAGCCGTCGCCGTCCTCGTCGCGATACCAGCGGCGAATCGCCGAGTACACGGAACTCATGTCGTCGCAGTCGGAAAGCGAGAACAGCTCGTCCGCCGCGAAGAACTCGGGCCCCGGGCGCACGCAGCTCTGACCGATCGGGCCGCTCCCGTGGCCGTCTCCGTCGTCATCTCGATACCAGCTCTGCCCGGGAAACTCGTGCGCGTCCTCGTCGTTGCAGTCGGGCCCGACGATCTCGTCGACCGCGCGGTAACCGGGCGGGGGCAGGCAGTCCCACACGCTCGCTCCGGAACCGAATCCGTCGCCGTCTCGATCCTCGGCCCATTGAGCTCCCTGTCCTTGGTCCGGATCGGTGTCGTCGCAGTCCAACGGGTTCTCGGGATCGAACAAGCGCCAGTTCTGGGGCGGAGACGGGCGCAGGCACTGCACGACGACCTCCGTGCCGCGAGCGATCAGGCCATCCCCGTCCTCGTCGAAGTACCAGCGCTGTCCTGGATGGAGGAACGGGTTGCCGTCGGCGCAGTCCTCCGCGCGACGCGCCGAGACCCAGCCTTCTTCCGCCTCGCAGAGGAGTCGGAGCTCGCCGTCCTTGTTCGGGTAGCCGTCGCCGTCTCCATCGGGGTAGTACGGAACCGCTCCCGGGGAGACGATCGCCTCGACCGCTTCGGAAACGTACGGCCCGCACTCGTCGAGCTCGAACGACTGCCAGACCTTGACCCGGTACTCGGCACTCTGCAATCGGGGCTGTGGCGTGAAGGTCGAGCCGGTCGCATCGGCGATGTCGCTATACGGCCCGACACCTGCATCGCGACCCTGCCACTGGTAGCGAAGCTCACCCTGCGACGAACCGCCGAACGACACGCTGAGCTCCTCGAAGGTGCCCGTCGCGCACACGTCCTGCACCTCCGGAGTAACCGACGGCTCGAGTTCGGACACCCAGACGATGGTCAGCTCATTCGTGTAGCCGGAGTTTCCGGTCGTGGTGTTGATGTCCTGCCGACGAAAGGAGACGGAACCGCCCTCGACGAGCTTCGATTCAATGGCCTCGGAGGACAACGAGGACCCGGTCTCTTCCGATCCGACGATCAGCCCGAAGTCATCCCAGCCACGGATGGAGCCGTTGTTGTACTGCCAGCACATCCGTTCCACGCCGCACTCGCCCAGGCTCCACGGCTCGAACGGAAGCAGCGTCGGCGCGTCCTCTGGTGCGCACACGTATCGGGTCGTGTCTTGCACGTTCGCTTCATCAGCGCCCACGCATCCCGCACCGTCGCTGAATTCGAGGAGGTTCAGGCTGCCGCCGGAGTCGACCACCGAGTCCTCGAAGTAGATGGCACCCGCTACGAAATCGCGCCGCACCTCGACGGTGAGCGGAAAGAAGAGGAACGACGTGGTCACCTCGGGACAACCTTCGAAGTAACGCCGAACTTCGTAGTCGCCGCTCGATGTGAAGAGCGGCTGCAACCGCGTGGTGTCGACGTCGCGCGGACGGCCGCTCGAGCCAATCTCGCCCGCGAGAGGCTCGCCGTACAAGTCGGTATAGAAGAGCCAGGTCGACTTCTCGTCACCGGTCGTCGGCCGAAGCAGCATCTCCTCCTCGGTGGCGACGTTGTAGACGAGGGGCGCCGGAATCGCGCGGAGCGAAGGCGAAGCGGACATGGGACGGTCTCCGTGTTCGTGGTCTGTCGAGCCTGCCGGCCACCGGGAGCTCGTGTCGGCCGGTGGGACGCGCTCTTCCTTGGCGCGTTCCGACCCGTCTTTCGGGCTGAACGACATCCGGGCGCGCGGCGCGCAGAGAAATCCCGAGATTCGGCGCAGAGAGCCGTTATGCTGTGGCCTGGGAACGCTTTGCGAGGACAGCCGATTTGGGCGAGACGGTGACGGATAGCCCCGACGACGCGCACGAAAGCGCGATGCTCGAGCAGCTGCGCTCGACGGATCCCGACGCTCGGAAGAAGGTCTTCGAACGGCTCTATCGAGAGCTCAAGTCGATCGCCTCGAACCGATTGCGCGACTCGGGGCAGTCCCTCCACACGACCGAGCTCGTCCACGAGGCGTACCTCAAGCTCGTCGACTCGAGGTCGTCGGAGTTCGTCGATCGCGCCCACTTCTGCGCCGTGGCCGCGCGGGCGATGCGCCAGATCCTCATCGACCGCGCCCGCTCGAAACGGCGTCTCAAACGGGGCGGCGACGAGAAGCCTCTGCGTCTCGCGGACGCGGACGTCGTTGTACTCGACGGTGAAGTCGACGTGCTCTCGCTCGACGAGGCCTTGCGGGAGCTGGCGAACTTCGACGAGAAGCTCGCACGCGTCGTCGACCTGCGGTGTTTCGGTGGCCTGACGATCGAAGAAATCGCCGCGGTCCTCGACGTATCGCCGCGCACGGTCGACTCTCGCTGGCGACTCGCGCGCGCCTGGTTGCGCAAGTTCCTCTCGCCGCCGAGTGTCCGTCCCGCCTCGGATCCCGAGCGAATTCAGTAGGGTCGGATTCCGCCGAATCGATGGAGCTTCAGTCCTTCCGACGAGCGAGCGAGCTCTTCGAGCAGATCTGCGATCTGCCCGAGGAGGAGCAGGAGAGGCAGCTCGACGCAGCGTGCGGGGACGACGCCGAGCTCCGCGCGCTCGTCGTCGATCTCCTGCGAAGCGACCGCGACGCCGCGCGGCGCGAGCAAGAGTACGCCGGAAGCTCGAGCGATCACGAAGGGAGCCTCAAGCCGGAGGTTCCCGGGTACTCTATCGAGTCCCGACTCGGCGAAGGCGGCATGGGAGTCGTGTGGCGGGCGACGCAGGAGACGACGCGTCGGAAGGTCGCTCTGAAGGTCGTGTCGTCGGGGCTCATCGGCTCGGAGCGGGAGCGCGCGCGCTTCGAGCGCGAGGTCGAACTCGCGGCGATGCTCGAGCATCCCGGCATCGCGCGAGTCTACGACAGCGGCGTCGCCGGCGGCTCTCGCTACTACGCGATGGAGCTCGTCGAGGGTGTCGAGCTCGATCAGTGGTTGGCGGGTCAGAGTGCAGAGGATCGCCAGATCGTCCAGCTGTTCGAGCGGCTCTGCCGCGCCGTCGAGTACGCGCACGGTCGCGGCGTGATCCACCGAGACCTCAAGCCGTCGAACGTCCTCGTACGAGAGGATGGACAGCCCGTGGTGGTCGACTTCGGAGCGTGGATGTCGGAAGGCGAACCGGGAACGCTCGAGGTGCTCGAGCTTCCGAAGCTGGAAACTGTTTGGAGTGCCCGTACAGATGAGATCCTCTTCCCGGGCATCACGCTGGAGTTCAGCCCGGACGGCCGCCAGCTGGCGCTCGAGACGGGCGAGAGTCTGCGAATCTGGGATTTCGAGACCAGGGAGATTCTCTACGCGCTCTCTCCGGAGCCGGACCGCAAAGCGAGCGCGTTCGCCTACGACCCGACCGGCGGGTCGCTCGCCGTGGCGTTCGGAAACGAGGTCCTGGAACTCGACGCGCAAACGTTCGAGGCGAGACGCGTTCTCTCGACGCTCGAGAGTCAGCCGGACGTCCTCGCCTACAACGCGACGGGTTCAAGGCTGGCGGCCGCGGGCCTCCGGGAGATCACGCTCCTCGACGCACGAACGGGTGAGCCGCTGCTGCGGTTCGATTCAGACCAGCTGATTTCCCACGTCGAGTTCTCGCCAGATGACGCGTACCTCGGAAGTGCGGGACGGGGGCAGTTCTTTCGTCTCTGGAGACGGTACCCTCCGAACGGCGCGAGGTGAGCCGCATCGGCGACGTCGACCCGAACGCCTCGAGAAGAGTTTTTCCGTTTTTCCTCACGATCGCACCGTGCACGGTGTCTCATCGCAGGCGCACCAGCCCTTCCGTCGGGGGGCGGACCGGCGTCAGGAGAGACGGGACATGTCGAATCGTTCGAGGGGCTCGTTGGCATCGGCTTGGAAGGCCGGGCTTCTCGCCATCGGCACGCTCGCTCTGGCCGCGCCGGTTCGCGCCAGCGAGTTCGACGTCATCATCAACGAGATTCACTACAACGTCCTTCGCGACGGCGGCGAGGCGCGCTTCGAGTTCGTCGAGCTCTACAACCGCGGCGCGGATGCCGTCGATCTGAGCGGCTGGTCCTTCTCGCAGGGACTCACGTTCACGTTTCCGGACGGGGAGAGCATCGCGCCGAAGGAGTACCTCGTCGTGAGCCCCGATCCCGACGCCGCCATCGCAGCGTACGGGCTCGAGCGCGCCGCCGGCCCGTTCCTCGGGCGGCTCGACAACGGCGGCGAGATCCTCGAGCTGGTCGCCGCCGACGGCACGGTCATCAATCGCGTGCACTACCGCGACGAGAGCCCGTGGCCGGGCCGGCCGGATGGTCGCGGCCCGAGCCTCGAGTTCACGGGCACCGACAACGCGAACGATCGCGCGCGGCGATGGAAGCCGAGCTTCGGACTCGACGGGACACCGGGCGCGAGCAACTCGCGCCGCATCGAGCCGATCGAGATGCCGCAGCCGCAGGTCGAGGTCCTCCTTCCAGAAGATGCCGTGTTCAAGACCTTCAAGGGCCGCGAGGCTCCATCGGATCCGCTCGATGCATGGACCGCCCTCGAGTTCGACGACGGCGGCTGGGAGGACGGCCGGAGCCCGTTCGGCTACGGCGAACCGCCGGGCTTCGAGTTCAACACGGAACTCGTGGACATGCTCGGCGGCTACACGACGTTCTTCCTCCGTGGCCGCTTCGCAGTCGACGAGGCCACGCACGCGAGCGTCGTCAACGGCGACTGGACCGCGCGTCTCTCCATCGCTTACGACGACGCATTCACGGCCTGGATCAACGGAGTGGAGATCGGACGGCTCAACGCCGGCAATCCGGGCGCGCCGATCCCGCCGAACGGCCGCGCGGCGCGCCGCGATCAGGGGATCGCCCAACTCGACGTGCCCGTCGACGCGTTGCGCGTCGGAGAGAACGTCGTCGCGGTCGTCGGTCTCAACTACCGGGTCGACAACCCCGACTTCTTCATCTCGGCCGCTGTGTCCCTCACCGAGCGACTGACGCCAGAGACACCGAACGGCTCCGGCCGCTATGTCGGCGGCATCATCAACGAAATCGCTCCCGGCGACGACGAAGGCGATACCGGATTCATCGAGCTCTACAACCCGACGGGCGAGCCGCTCGACCTCGGCGGCCATTTCCTGCTGTCGGGCCGTTTCGATCTCGCGTACGAGATTCCGGCCGGAACGACGCTCTCTCCCGACGACCGCCTGGCGTTCACCGGCTTGCAGATGGGAGCGACGGTGTCGGCGGAGGATGCGACCTACGTGCTGCTCGCGGTTGACGGCCGCACGATCATCGACGACCTCGAAGCCGCGCCGCGATCCGGACGCAGCTTCGGACGCTACCCCGACGGCGACGACGACGACTTCGTCCTCGACGCGCCCACGCTCGGGACCGCGAACGCCTACACCGAGATCAAGCCGCTCGTCATCAACGAGATATCGTTCCATCCGCCGTACGTGCCGCCGAGCAACGAGTGCGTGCGTCAGTGCTCCGACGCCGATCAGTGGATCGAGATCCACAACCGTTCGGACGAGCCCGTCGCCCTCAGGGGTTGGCGGCTCGCGAGCGCCGTGCGTTACGCGTTCGAACCCGACGCGTCGATCGCTCCGGGCGGCTACCTCGTCGTCGCCGCGGACGCCGCCGCGTTCCGCGCCGCCCATCCGGAAGTCGAGGCGGTCGTCGGCGACTGGCAGGGGCGATTGAGTCACGCGAGCGAGACGATCGTGCTGCGCAACGCGCTCGGCAATCCGGTCGATCGCGTCGAGTACGGCGACGGACGCCCGGTCAACGACGAGGCGCCGGACGACGACGTCGACGACCGCACGTTCCGCGGCAGCGACTGGCCCCACGGACCTGACGGCGACGGTCCGACGCTCGAGCTCGCCAACCCCGCGCTCTCGAACCGCTCGGGTCTCGCGTGGCGCGCTTCCGCCGAACCGGGCGGCACTCCCGGCACCGCGAACTCGACGTTCGATGCGGCGGCGGCGCCGACTGTGCGCGGCATCGAGCACTCGCCCGCCGTGCCGAGATCGACCGACGACGTGACGATCGTCTGTCGCATCTCGAGCGTCGCGCCGCTCGCTTCAGCCCTCGTGCGATGGGAAATCGACGGCGACGGCGATGCAGCGGAGGGGACGTCCGATCTCGTCGACGACGGCACGGGAGTCGATGCCGCGGCCGACGACGGACAGTACAGCGCGTCGATTCCGGCGCAGGCGGACGGTGCGATCGTGCGGTTCTCGATCGAGGTCATCGATGCCGCGGCTGCCCGGACGCGCGTGCCGCTCGAACCGGAGGTGCCTCCGTACGCCGAGTATCCGGGCACGTTTCTACTCTACGAGGTCGACGACTCGACGCCGCCCGCGACCGGCACCGCCGTCTTTCGCCTCGTCATGACGGAGCGCGACCGACAGGAGCTCCGCAGTCGGCCTCGCGTGAGCAACGTGCTGCTGCCCGCGACGTTCATCGCCGACGAGCGCATCCGCTACGTCGCCGGACTACGCTACCGCGGCGAGTCCTCGCGCAACGACCGGAACCGGTCGTACAAGATACGCTTGCCGCCGGAGAAGGCCGTCGAAGGCGTCGACAACATCAACCTGAACGGCGGCAACGGCGGGAGCTTCGGCCACCAGACGTTCACCGAGCTGCTCGCCGCCGATCTCTACCGACGGGCCGGCGCGCCGTATCCGGAGGAGTGGAACATCTCGCTGCACTTCGCCGGCGAGGTCGCCGCGAACTTCGACCAGCGCTACATCTACAAGGAAGCGTACGACGACCGGTTCCTCCGCCGCACCTTCGGCGGCAGCGACCATGGCAACCTCTACCGCGCGCGCAATCCAGACCGCGGTCGCCTGAGCGGCAATCTGAGCTACCGAGGCGACGATCCCGACGCGTATCGCGCCCTGTACGAGAAGGGCAGCAACGGGGAAGCCGATGATTTCAGCGACGTGATGGCGCTGTGCGCGCTCTTCGATTCGGGGCTCACTCCGGACGAGGAGTTCGACGCGCAGATCGACGACGCGGTCGACGCGCGCCAGTGGGCAAACTTCTTCGCCGTGATGGCCTGCCTGACGAATCGCGACGGTGGCATCTGGAACAACAACGGCGAGGACTACTTCCTCTATCGCGTGCCGGACGACAGCCCGCGCCCCGACGCCGGCAAGTGGCTCCTGTTGTGCTGGGACCTCGAGGAGTCGTTCGGCAGCGCGAACGAGCAGCTGTTCCGCTCGACGGTTCGGTCCATCCGGCGGTTCTTCTCGATACCCCGTCACGCGAAGTTGTACTACGAGGAGCTCCTCGCGATTCGCGCCGGCATCTTCTCGCGTTACGAGATGCGCCAGCGCTACGCCCACGCCGACGTGATGTTCGCGCCGGCCGACGTGTACAACGTCGTCGATCCGGTCGACACGAACGTGACGCAGCGCGTGGGCTTCTTCGATGCGATGATCCCACGCTCGATCGAGGGTGGCGCGACCGGAAGCGAAGACGAGCCCGCTGGCGGCTGTAGCGAGCGGCTGTACGCGCAGGGCGAACGCACGATGCTTCGAGGCATGTGCGACCCGACGACGACTGCTTCGATCGTCGTTGTCGGCCAAGCCGCGACGTTCGAGATCGTCCACGACGACCAGGGGCCATGGGGTGCTCAGTGGTCGGCCGAGGTGACGCTCGAACCGGGCGACAACGCGATCACCGTCGCGGCGTTCAGCGAGCCGGACGGCGCCGGAGCGCTGGTCGAGAGCGTCGATCTCATGGTCCACCGACTGTCCGGAGGATTCACGCTGCCGCCGCTGCAAGTCGACACGAATACGGTGTGGTCGCTTGCGGAGAGCCCGTACCGTCTCGCCGGAACGGTCCGCGTCGCTGCGGGAGCGCGTCTCGAGATCGACGCCGGCGTCGTCGTCCTCGCCGAGGCGGACGCGTCGATCCTCGTCGAGGGCCAGCTCCTGGCGAACGGCGAGCCCGACGCGCCGATCGTCTTCCAGCCGTGGTCCTGCGCTGCGGCCTGGGGCGGCATCGGCATCTCGGGCACCGGAGTCGCCGAGGAGTCCCCGACGCATCGTCTGCGCTACTGCGAGATCCGCGGCGGCGAGCGCGCCAGCGGCCTCTCCGGCTGCGTCGCATCGGCGGACGCCAAGATCGTCGTCGAGGATTGCCTCTTCGCCGATATCGGCGCCAATGCGATCGACGGAAGCCGCGGCCGTGTCGAGGTCGCGCGGAGCGAGTTCCGCGACGTGTTCGAAGGCGTCCACACGACGTCGGCGACGACGATCATCACCGACTCGGTCTTCGCGGGCATGATCGGCAACAGCGACGCGATCGATCTCGACGGAGGAGGCAGCGAGCGCAGCCGGATCCAGCGCTGCACAATCCTGTCGAGCTCGGACGACGGTGTCGACATCGGCGCGGTGTCGGTCGATATCCGCGACAACGTCTTCGTCGGCGTCGAGGACAAGGCGATCTCGATGGAGCGTCGCGGCAACCTCGGCCCGCCGACGGTGACCGGCAACCTGATTTACCGCTGTGGCACAGGCATCGCGATCAAGAACGGACTCGAAGTCACCGAGGCGGCCCACAATACCGTCGCCAACTGCCAGGTGGGCGTCGCGCTCTTCGCGGTCGATCTCGCCCCGGACGGCGGCCACGCCGCGCTCGATTCATGCATCGTCTGGGGCAACGGCATCGACGTCGCGGCCGATGCGCGCTCCAGCATCCGCTTCGAGTACTCCGACATCTCCAGTGCGCTGTGGCCCGGCGCGGGCAATGTCTCGGCCGACCCGCGGTTCGTCGACGCGCTCGGAGGCGATTACGCGCTTCGAGCCGATTCGCCGTGCATCGGCACCGCGCGCGACGGCACGGACATGGGAGCGATCCCTTCCGGCGAGGACCCGATCGACGGCGAGTTCCTGCGCGGCGATGCGAACGAGAACGGCCGCGTCGACATCTCCGATGCGGTCGCGACCCTCGCGTTCCTGTTCCAGGGCGGCGACGGTCCGCAGAGCTGCCGGGACATCCTCGACGCGAACGACGACGGCGATCCGAACATCTCCGACGCGGTGTACACGCTGCGCTACCTGTTCTCGGGCGGCACCGTCATCCCGCCGCCCTACCCCGACGCCGGTTTGGATCCGACGCCGGACGGGATGACGTGTGTGCGCTGATTCTGGCTCGACGTCGTGACGGTCGTTGGTGGGTCAAGCGGAGCAACCGTGATAGAATGGCGTCAGTTCCGTAATGGGAGATTGACCATGAATCGCCGCCTCTTCACGTTCCTCACCGCCGCATTGCTATGCTGTGCTCCGTTGGCTGCGCAGTTCATGCCAGGCATGCCGGACGCGGCGGGCGGCGCTCAGGCCAATGCCGGGGATCCGACACTCGCGGAACGTCTCGTGGAATTGGGCTGGTCGATGTTGCGCGTTCTCGGCGCCATCGCGAGCGGGGCGTTTCTCGCGTATCACCCGCGCAGCCGGTCGAGAGTCGCGGACCTCGCGGATATCGAGCTGCCGAAGATCTACATCACGTACTCCATGGTCGGCGCTCTGTGCGCGTTGATCGTCCAGATCAACTACATGATGGGTTTCGCGATCTTCGGCGTCGGCGCTTTGATGCGCGTGCGGACGATCCTGTCTTCCGCGAAGGACACCGGACGACTCATTCTGGCCACGGTGATCGGTTTCTGCTGGGGAGTGGATCTCTTCGAGACCGCCGTCGCGGTCAGCCTTCTGGCCTGGATCCTCATCTGGATCCTCGACTCGAAGGTCGGCTTCCGCATGCTCGTCAAGGGACTCGACAAGAAGATGCTGCCGAACTGCGAGGCCGCATACCGCAAGGTCCTCGAGGCGTACGGCTGCCGCGTGTCCCAGGTGAAGAAGCACCTGAACAAGGGACAGCTCTCCGTCGTCTTCCTCGCGAACCGCAAGGTCGATCGCGACACGCTCGAAGAGGCCTTCCAGGACGAAGTCGACGAGACGCTGCGGGGCACGATCGACTGGCCCGAGGAAGGATAGCTCGAGGGCCGGTCAGCTCGCCGTCGACGCCTGCTTGACGTCATCGGCACGCTCCTTCAGCGTGCGGATCGCGCCGAAGATCCGATCGGTAGCGCTGTCGAGATCCTCGCGGCTCGGCTTGCGTACCGTGTCGAAGACGATCGGCTCGCCCGCCCAGATCGTCGTGCGCGATGGGATGAACAGCGCGAGGAAGACGTTCTCGGTCTCGGGAGCGCCATCGATGTAGAGAGGCACGACGGGCGCGCCCGTGCGCAGTGCGAACAGCGCGGCGCCGCTCTTGCGGTCGTCGAGCGCCTCGTCCTCCGGTCGAATGCCTCCCTGCGGGAAGATGCCGAGCACGCCACCCCTCTTCAGGATGCGCAGCCCTTCGCGCAACGAGCCGAGGTCGCTGCCGTCGCGCCGCACCGGCACGCAGCCGAGACCGCGGAAGAGCCACTGCAAGCCGAAGATCGAGTAGTACTCCCGGGCCATCAACCAGTGGATCCAGCGCGGGCTGACCGCGGAGATGAGCGTCGGGTCGGCCCCGCCTTGGTGGTTCGACACGACGATGCACGACCCCTCCCGCGGCAGAGGATCGCAGCGGCCCGCCTCCGGATCCGCCCCTCTCAGAGCGCGCACCCGGTGGATGATCGCGGAGGCGATGTTGTTGAGCGAGCGACACGTCGCGACGTGCCGGGTGTCCTCGGGCCCCCCGAGCAGGGGGGCGATAACGATGAAGACCCCGACCACCAGGAACGGCGCGGCGACCACGATCGCGACGATAAGGAGCAGGATTTCGAGACCGGTCATTCGGCAGCCCTTCGAGGAGAGGCGATGCGGACCGCGATCGCCCGGAGTCTTCGGAGGATTCTTGTGAATCGGCCGGCGTCGGTCAAGTGGTGAAGGGGTGGCCGGCGCTCGCCAGACGCGGTATCCTCCGCCTGCCATGCGCATCATCGCGGGTTCTCACCGAGGACAGAAGCTGCTCGTGCCACGCGGACGCGACACTCGACCGGCGCTCGACCGCCTGCGCGAGACCGTGTTCAACGTGCTCGGCGAGCGCGTCGAGCGCGCCAGCGTGCTCGATCTCTTCGCCGGCGTCGGCGCGTTCGGGCTCGAGGCGCTCAGCCGCGGCGCGCGACGCGTGCACTTCGTCGAGACCTCGCGCGACACGCTGAGCGTCCTGCGTCGCAACATCGAGAGCCTCGGCTTCGACATGTTCGTGTCGATCGACGTCGCCGACGCGTTCTCGTGCCCGGACCCGGACGGCTTCGACTCCCTCGGCGAGCCGGTCGTGCCGCCGGACGATCCGACGCGCGCGTTCGGCGTCGTCTTCGTCGATCCGCCCTTTCCGCTGCTCTACGAGGACGGCGGCCCCGAGCGCATCTGGCGGCGCGTCGACGAGCTGCTGCGACCGCCGCTCGCGACCCCCGACTGTACGCTCGTCCTGCGCGTGCCGAGCCGCTTTCGAGGCGATCTCCCGTTCACGCCGGACGACACGCGCGTCTCGGGCAGCTCGACGGTCCACCTGCTGACAGGCCGTTGAGAAAGGGCTGCTGAGCGCGCCGTGACTCGATCGCCGGGTCTACTCGTTGCGACCGTCGTCGACGGCGTAGAGCGGCGCCGCCGGGTCGATCGTCACCTCGAGAATCGCTCGTGCGACCTGCTGGCCGACGAGATCGTGGGCGATCAGATGCACCTCGTGCGTCCCGTCCCTCAGGTCGGCCGGAAACCGATACCGCGCCCAGAAGTTGACGAGCTCCTGCGACCCCGGCGACGACGACGTGTCTTCGTCGCGCGTCAGGAAGGTCAAGGTGTCGACGGTACGCCGACGCGGATCGAGCAGGCTCAGACTGCCGCTGAAGCTGCGCGTGTAGAGCGAGGCGTCCGCGTCGCTGTCGAACCGCTCCTCGAAGCCGGTGAGCTCGCCGTAGAGGTAGACGGTTTGGCCGGGACGGAAGGTCTTCGATCGAATCGGAACGTAGTCGCCGGGACCCGAGATCTCGCTGGCGATCGTCACGCTGAGAAGAGCGAACTCGCCCTCGCGTGGCGCGCGAGCGGCGTCGCTGCCCGCGACGGGCGCCTCCGTCGCCGGGCCGCGCGCGCGCAGCAGGGTGTCGACGTCCGCCGTGTCGAGGTCGCTGTCGTCCAGGCCGTCCGGCGCCCCCACCGTCCCGTCGTCGGCAGACGACGCGTGCGCCGCGCCGCGAGTCGGTCCGACGTCGACCGTCGCGACGACGGCGCGCTCCGCACGCGAACCGGTCGCCACCTCGTCGACGCCCGCTCGCGGGGCGGAAGTCGGCAGGAGCGCCGCGAGTCGCGACCGCAGCTCACACGAACGATCGTCGGACGACCGCAGGCGCGTGTCGAGCTCCGCCAGGAGATCGTCGACGGAATGCGCGTCAAGAGCGTGGCCGAGCTCCGTCGCGTCCTCGCGAAGGTCGAACGCGGCTGCCGTCGGGCGAGCGGCCGCCGTGCCGTCGTCCTCGACTTCCGCGCGGAGCAGCGTCTTCGGCGGCGCTGCCTCCAGCGCGTCGACGTCCGGCGTCGCCGGCGCCTCCGCCTGCGTACGCGGAGACTCCGTGCGCGACGGACCGCCGACGCTGATACGCGTCGCAGCCGACGCGGTCTCCGGCTCGTCTCGAGAGTTCGCGACAATCCCCGGCGCCGGTGCCGCGATGCGCGTGGCGGCGAGGCTCGGCCGCGCGTCCTCGGTTCCCGCGCAGGACGCGAGCAGGGAGAACGCCAGAAGCGTGACAAGACAGCGGATCTGCGACATGGGCATGGCTCTGACCGATCGTTGGCCTTCTCGGGCCCGTCCGTCGGTGTTATCGGTCAGAATCGCGTCGCGGTTGAGCTTGTTTCTGCAGCTCCGTCCGCAAGCGGCCTTCGCAGTCCGTTGAAGAAGGGCTGTCTAGCGGGGCGATCGATAGCGCTGCAGCGCATGCAGAAACGCCAACATGTCCGTCGCGAGCGGCGCCTGGAAGCTGACCTCCTCGCGAAAGACCGGATGGCGGAAGCAGATGCTCGCCGCGTGCAGGGCGTGGCGCTCGAGAATCGGAGCCTCGCTCTTCGGTCGCGACAGTCCGCGCAGATTCGACACGTAGATCGCCTTCTCGCGGCTGTACAGCTTGTCGCACGAGATCGGCAAGCCGCTAGCCTGCAGGTGAACGCGAATCTGGTGCGTGCGGCCGGTCAGCGGATAGCACTCGATCAGGGTATATCCGTCGAAGACCTCGAGGACGCGATAGTCCGTGATCGCGGCGCGCCCCTCGCCCGGCCGATAGACGGCGATCTTCTTCGAGTGCGACGGGCTGCGACCGAGAGGGAAGTCAATACGCCCCTCCCAATCGCGCGGCTTGCCGCGAGCGATCGCCAGGTAGGTCTTGTGGACCTGGCGCTCCTTGAACTGAGCGGCCAGCGAACGATGCGCGACGTCGTTCTTCGCGACGATCAACGCACCCGACGTCTCCTTGTCGAGACGGTGCACGATGCCGGGGCGCTCGACGCCCGCGATGCCCGACAGCTCGCCCTCGAGACAATGAAGGAGCGCGTTGACAAGCGTGCCTCCCGGCTGATGCGGCGCCGGATGCACGGTCAGGCCCGCAGGCTTGTTGATGACCGCGAGATGCTCGTCCTGATAGATGAAGTCGAGCGGGATCGGCTCCGGACGGAGCGTCACCTTCAGCGGCGGGGGAATGACGAGCTCGACCGTCACGCCGTGACGCACGGGCAACGACGGCTTCGGGTCACGCGCGCCGCCCGGTTGCAACGAGGCGTACCCCGTGTCGATCAGACGCTTCAGATACGAACGGGAGTGGTCCGGCAGGCGTTCCTGGAGGAAGACATCGAGACGCCGGGTCGAGCCCTCGTTGACGAACACGTACCTCGTCGGCTCCGGCTCGCCGTCGGAGCCGCCCTGGTCGCCGACCTCGGGCTCTGGCCTCTCGAAGGCGCTGTCGCCATCGGAGAGCTCGTCCCCTCCGTCAGGTTCACTCGCCGGGCGTCTCGGCACCACTGGTCTTTGCGCCCTCGGCGGGCGGCGTCGCCCCGTCGCCGGCAGGCGGCGAAGGAGTCTCGGGCGCCGGCGTGGCGGCAGAGTCAGCCTTCGCTGCATCGGACGGGACCGACGCGGCCGCGCCCGTCGTCGGAGAACGCAATCGGAACGATCGCTTCTCCGGCAGCCAACTGCTATCGACCTCGGCGTCCACGCGCTTGCGCACCTTCTCCGCCCAGGTCTTCATCTCCCCGTCCGCAGGAAAACGCTCCGCACCCGCGGCAGCGATCTTCGCCGCCTCCTGCAGGCACTCGAGGCTCTTCTTCTCGTCGGCGGCCTTCTCCGCGTCCGTGCGGTCGTCGTTCACCCCGGGATACGGATTGGTGGCGGACAGCCCGGCCGCGTACGCCTCGAGCGACGACACGACCTGCTGGTAGGCGAGCCTCTCACCCTTCGAGCCCTGGGCGTCGTCGAGAAGCGCCTGCATCGCGGCGATGTCCGGCGCGTCCTTCTCCCCGCGCCCATCGGTCAGCTGCCACAGCCGCGCCTGAAGCCGATCCTCACCACGGGCGCCCCAGGCCTCGATCGCCTGGAACCCGGCGACGAGGGCCAGTGCCGCGACCGCGATGCCGGCGACGAGCTTCCAGTGCTTCTCGAGCCCCTTCGTCGTCTTGACGGTCAGATTGCTGATCTGCTCGTCGAGACTGGTGTCGGTAGGGGTCGAGTGGGTCTTTTCCGGCTCCTTGCCGTAGATCGGTCGCTGCTTCAAGGCTGTCGAGGGGACCGTCCGGGGCTACCGGACGGCGCCGCCTTCTCCTTCGTTGGGTGTTTCGGTCACTGGGATCCGGTCGGACCGCCGTCCGCTTCCGGATGACTCGTCGGTTGTTTCGATTGGCCCGCGTCGATCGCTCCCGACGTCGGGACGATGGCCCCGTCGGCAGAAGTCGTTCGGCCCGGCGCCGTTGCGGGACCCTCCAGCGGGCTCTCCTCCGGTCCGAGCGGGCGGTAGTGCGCCTTCAGGATGCAGAGGAAGCTCGCTCGCGATGGGTCGAAGTCACGCTTGAGCTCGATTGTAGCGGCCTCTTCGCCCTTCGTGAACTCCAGGGTCTTGTTGCCGTCGACCTCCTCGACGAGATGGCGCAGGGTCCACTTGCGAGCGGTCATGTTCTCGATGAAGAACGGTACGTGATCACCCGGGTTGCCAGGACCGCGATAGTGGCCGGTCCACGAGCGGAAGCCGCTACCCGCGAGCTCCGGGGGCTCGTAGCGCCAGCCCTTGACGAACTCGAAGGTCTCGGGATACGGGAATCCCTCCTCCTCGTAGTTCTCACGAAAACCGGCGTTCGAACTGGGCGTCTCGAGACCTTGACAGCCAGCGAGACCCACCGCGATCAGAACGCCTGCAGCCGCAACCAGTCGCGCGGCAACGAGGCCGCTGGCGACACGGCGGACACGTGTCGTGTAGCGATCGAACGAATCCATCCTCACACTTCCTTTCTCTGCGCTTCCGCGCTCGACGCCCTTCCGTCGCGAATCGGCACGAACTCCTGGGCGGAAAAGTACTTACGCAGAACGACCGGGCATCTTAGTGGATTCTTCAGGACGCGCAAGACTTTTTGGGCCCAACGGGGCGCGCAGGCGGGTCGCCCCGGAGCTTCAAGGTCGACGGCACGGGCGGCCGAGAAAGGATGCGGCCGCGGTGCTCGATCGCGGCCGCGATGGTAGATTTCTCCGGCCCATCGTCGGGCCGTCCACGCTCGAACTCCGAGGTCGCCGTGACCCTACCCCGATTCGTCCCCCGCCCGTCCGTCGCGCTCGCGACCGATCGACACCGCCTCGCGAGTCGACTCGCCGCGGCCTGGGAGCGCACCTGGGCGCACGGCTGGGTGCGAGCGCTAGTCTTCGTCG
>CAYMRB010000036.1:0-37498 GCA_964392615.1 uncultured Planctomycetia bacterium
AATCGTCGGCGCCGTCGAGGGCCGGCGCGTCGATGCGGATCCAGGGGCGCCCCTTGGCGTCGTTCCACGCATCGGCCCCCGCACCCCCGGCCCACGCGGTCAGCGCTTCGGTTGTCGGGCCGCCGACGAGTGCGGCGCCGCCCGGGCGAAGCGCACGGAGCACTTCGTCGCGTCGCAGCTTCTCGAGCGTCGTGTCGTCCTTCGACGACGGCGGGATGGCGACAAGGTCGACCGTGCCGTCGGCGAACGGCAGGCGCGCGATGTCGCCGTGCTCGACGACGACGCGGTCGATGCCGTAGCCGTAGTTCGCCGCGGCAGCGCGCATCGCGTCGGCGGCTTCACGGGTCGGGACTCGCACATACCACCGAAACTGGCTCACGATGCTCCACGCGGTGAGCATGTAGGCATCGGTTCCGATGAAGGCCGCGACACCGCGCCGCGTGGGAGCGCGTTTCAGTATGTCGAGTCCGGCAGCATCCAGATCCGCAGCGGCATCAGCGCCGGAGTCCTGCGCGACCGCCGGCGACGCGAACGCGGCGAGCGAGATCGTCAGCAGAGCGACGGCGCGAACGAGGCATCGCGAGGTCGAATGTCGTCCCGACAGCATGGTTCACCTACCTCTCTTTGCGACTGCGGTTCTCGAAGAAGCGGACGCCGTTCCCTTGCAAGCTCGAGCACGCGAGGTCGAGATCGCCCATGGCGACCGCGGCGAAATCGCCCGAATCCATGCGGAGGGGGCACCTCGGCGAAGACGGGGTCGGCGGCCGGAGATCGGGGCGGGGCCGCGAGGGCGCACGCGAGCGTCGCCAGGGCCCGCCTGGGCGCGAGCGCTGATCTCGGACGAATCGATGCGTCGGGGCGCGGTTGGTGCTACCATATGCGCCCCCTGTCTTGAAGCCGGTTGTCGATGGAAACGTCATCAGCGGCACCGTGCGAAGGGAGATTTGGAAACCAGAGAGGTCAGCACGACGATGTCTGAGCCAGTGCACGGACACGAGGTCATCCGCATGATGATCGAATCCGGGGCGGTCTACACCAAGGAATCCTTGCGCGCCGCGATCGTCGAGAAGTACGGCGAGGACGTGCGGTTCTGCACATGCTCGGCCGAGGATCTCAGCCCGGACGAGCTCATCGCGTTCCTCGAATCGGTCGGCAAGTTGACGCCGGCGGAGGGAGGATTCCGCATGGAGGCCGCGGACAACTGCATGTGATGTCGAGCTTCTGCTGCTCGGTGGCGGTCGCCGTCGAGCAGCAAGAACTCGATCGTGGGCGGGGGAGAGCGGTTGACGCGGCGGGTGTCGAGGGCGGGGCCTTCCGGGGGGATTGTTGGGGCGATGGACTCCCGTCTCTCTCGTTGCGGTGGGTGGCGGCCTCCGCCTCGGGCTCGGGCTCGGGAGCTGACGGGGCGTGTTGGGGCGACCTTCCTCGGTCGGACGCCGGCTCGCGGCGCTCGTCGTCGTCGCTCTTGCCTCGTCGACGTCTGCTCAGGAGAATGGCGTCGGGCGGTCGCGTCCGGTCGGGCTGCGCAGTCGTGTCCGGCGACTCTTCGTCGTCTTTGGAGGTCGTACGTCATGTCAGAGTCTTCGCACGGAGCTGACGCCGAAGTTCCGCTCGCGCCGCGAGAGGAGGAGCGATTCGCCGCGCTCCTGGGCGAGGTGCAGAGCCTTCACGGCAAGTTCGATTGGGTCATGAGGGGGCTCGTGATCGCCACTGTCGTTGCCGCGCTGGTCGAAGCTCCGGTTTTGGCGTGGGGCTTCGGAGCGTTGTTCACGGTGTTTGTTCTGGGGGAGTTCATGCGCATCGATCGGAGGATCGATGCGCTCGTCGAGCTTCTCGAGGCGCGCCGCGGGCGTCGACCTGATCGGCGAGATGATCCAGAGGCCGTCGCGAAGAGACCGCCAAGGGCATGAGGAATGAGGAATCCTGGGCGATCCCGGTCGAGCTCGCACTCGAACAAGCCGGCGCCGCGGGCGTCCGTTTGCGGCGGCTGCCTGTACGTGCTCAGAGCGAGCGATTCGGACCGCGCGGAGTCGTCCACGAGAGACTGCACCGCCGCCACGGGGACCGCGAGGCCTTGCGCGTCGCAGAGCGCTTGAACGAACAACCGCTTGAGTTCCTGCGCGTGCCGGTGCGCACGCTTTCGAGGGGTCTTGGTCTTGAGGTGATCAGCCTGTGCGAGATGGCTACACCAGGAACAGAAGCAACCGCACGAGGACTTCAAGACCGTGCCGGGATTCTCACGGAGTCCGAACGACGTCGTGAGATAGGAAGCAAACAGGTTCGCAAACTTCGACAGTTGTCCCTCTTCGGGACGCGCGTCCACAGGGATGTTCTGAATGTGGCGGCCGATCCACTCACGGTGAATCAGGAAAGGCCCGCCGGGAGGTCGAACTGCAGAAAGCAAGGGCCGTGGCTCATTCGTTTTCGGGCGCGGGGCTACTCGGCTTCGAGAGCCTCGGCGTCTCGGATCAACTGCGCCCACTCGCGGCGCAGTTCTTCCGAGCCTGCGACAGCGTAAAATCGCCGCAACTCGGCGAGGGCTTCACGGCGCCGGTCGAGGTGGTAAAGCGTGTGGAAGTGAACACCAGCGGCGAGCACGGATCGCGGTGCGAGCTCCGTAGCCTTCTTCGTGTAATCGAGCGCTTCGAAGAGTCGACCTTCGTTGAAGAGAAAGCCGCCCAGCATGCCATGGCTGAGTGCTTCGTGGGGGTATCTGGCGACGAGGTCCTGAAGCACCGAGATCGCGTCTGCTCGTTTTCCGGCGTGCCAGAGATCGCGTGCAGCCTGGAATTCGGCTTCAAAGGGCTGGAACCTGGCAACAGAGGATTGGGATTCGGCATCAGAGAGCTGGAATTCGGCATCAAAGGACTTCGACGTCGGCGGGCCTCCCCCTCTGCCATGTGCTTCGGGGCGACCGGCGATCTGCTGAAGGAACGTCAGAGGCAGAAGGACGGAGTCAGCAGCGAGATCGAAGGGAAGACAGAAGATCAAGGGGAGATCGCCAGCACGTCCCCTGAGCGGGAAATAGTAATATGGGCTCAACCAGCATATGTCAGACACCGTACCACCGTATATCCACCACGCGCCACCCACCGGAGACATCTGTTGCCCCGGTTCTCGTCCGCTCCAGTAGTCCATCTGGTTGATCATCGTTCCAAGGCAACCAGAACACGTCGCCAGAACGATGATCAAGAGCGCAGCTCGGCAAAGGGAGGGGAGCTCTCTCGGTCTCACCATGGGCCATCCTTCTTGGCTTGAGACGCGAACACGGCCTCACGACTTCAGGCGAGCTTCGTCGATCAACTCGCCGCTGAAGGAATGTTGGCAGCGTAGCACGTGAATGGACAGCTAGAAAGCACGGCCACGGCGCCCGCAAGCCTGCGCTGCTCGCGTGGGTGCAACGGTAGATCTTCGTCGATACGTTGTGCCAGAAACTCCCGGAACTTCTCGGCTGACGGATTCAGTTCGCAGGCCGACGCGTACCATTCGCGCAGCGCTTGGCGGAATGGTGGTGAAACAAGACGATCGACAAGTGTGGTCACGCGCGCCGTAGTCGGTGGAAGATCACCGTCGTGATCGATGTACCGGAAGTAGGCGTATGCGTCCAAGACGAGGAACACGGCCAGCTGCCCCTCGGACTTGGGGCGCATCGTCTCGGCGGTCTTCCGCGTCCTCGCGACGTACGCATCGAGTTCGTCGTCGCCGAACGTGACGTCAAGATCGCCGAGGTCCAAGATTCCTCCACGGACAGTGAAGAAGCAAGACCGTACCATGCCCGGCGGACCTGCCACCGAACCGAGGTGCTCAACGGCGTCCAGCGCCGCAGGAGAAACTTGTGGCAGAACCGCCACAGGTTTTCGAGCGGGAGACGCACGGCTCTGCCCGGCGCTGCTGGCGCACTTCTGTAGCGGCTTATTCGGTCGCGGTTACTGGCGCGGCTGGGAGCTCGCGGATGAGCAACCTGGGACCGCCCTCGTGGGGGTAGAGAAATACCTGCCCGCTGGCTGTGACCGAGTAGCGGCCGGGAAGACAGAATGGCTCAGGCTCCACGACCGAGCATTCCCAGGAGTCGTCGGCGAGTTCCGGGTGTAGATCGGCCGCGACGTCGTGTAGGTCGGTACCATCAACGTAGGCGTACAGGACGTGGCGGGCCATTGGTAAGCGTACTACTCCCCTCGGCCATCCCCATCGACAGTGGCGGGGGTCGTGATGCATCCTGACGCCGCCGAAAGCGCTCGGCCGAGGACGAACCGCCGCCGTCCGCTCGCCGTTATCTGGTCCAGCCACAGGTATGTCGATGGAACGGGATCGAGCCGTCAGGGCCCGATGACCGGAACGGCCACCGTCTTCTCCCAGATCCTGGATCCGCTCTCGGTGATTGTCGCGTTCACGACCGCTTGCACTGGCTGCCCCGCGCCTCCGACGATCGCTTCGACCCTGAGGCCGTTCGGGGGGAGATCCGGTTGCCCTTCGATCCCGCGGCCCTCGCCAAAGACGAGGCACGACTTCTTCCCCCGCTCGCTGACGATAACCGGTCTGGCGATCGTCTGAGCCGATCCGCCCGAACCGACACGGAGGATCGTGACGTCCACACGGTAGAACGGCCCTTCTTCCGTTTGGCCCTCCTTGAGTTCCTCTGAAGAGACCTCGTAGGCGTCGACATCGAGGTAGTAGCTCACCTCCGAATCGTCCCCCGGCGAAGGACAACGGCAGCCCGCCGCCGCCAGGAAGCCGAGAATCACTACCGTCGTTCTCATCGAATCCACCTCCTTCTGGTCCGCCCCCAGTCTGCGCCAATCCGCCTGCATCATCCCCTCTACGACATCCGACGCAACCGGAAAGCGACGCCGTAGGGCCAGAAGGCCATTGTGCCGAGTGGCATGACGAGTGAGCTCAGCGGCGCCCAGCGCCGCCAAAAGAACGCGGGAAGCGTAGCATGCGCTCGAGCGAGCCGGAAGCCCGACCACGGCGCCCGTGTCGCCAGCGCTGTGGTGTCCGCTTGCAGCGGCTGGCTCGGTGGTCGAATGAGAGCGACGTGCGCCCTGCTGAGCGACTCCCGCCGTCTCGGTTCAGAGGCGAGAGCGGTTGGTCGACCGCTTCGGTGCGCACTCCTATTCCCGACGACCGTCGGAATAGTGAAAATGTGGAAGCCGAGGGGAGAAGTCCGCAATGCAATCAGGGCTACGTTCCCGATCCGACTTCGGCACAAACACCGAAACGGCGAGCGCGTGATCGTAGGCACCGGCGCCCAGCGGGAACTCGGAAAGCGTTCCGGACAGGCGGTGGCGTGAGATCCATGCCTCGGCCTGCGACTGGGAGGTGAAGACGCCGGACGGTAGCCGACTGCCCTCTCCGTTGAATACCCAGACGGTCACGAGCTGACCGTCGTTTGAATTCGCTTCCGACTTCTCGGGAAAATCATGACTCCAGCGAGGAAAACGATAGTCCGCATCGAGTCCGTCACCATCCTCGGCGCCATCCTTCCCCAGGCAAACAACGTAGATCCCATCTTCCCATTCCGCCAACTCGACCAACAAGTAGTCGCGTCCCCAAGGATCCTTGGGAACTTCCGGCCATGGTACGCCGTCTCGAGTTGTCGTGGTGCGCATGTGTTCCTTCAACTCTGCCAGGCTCTTCGGCCAGCGGCCGTTCGATTCCCGATATCGAGCCGCAGCCTGGAAGATCGCGGTCATGTTCTTGAGTACTCGGCCCCGCATCGGTCGCGGGTACGGGCAGGTCCCGAACCAGGACCTCATGATCTTCCACCTCCGGTCCTGGCTCTCGGTTCCGCCGTCGGCAGACTCGCCAGCAGACCGGTACGGCTCATCCTCCGACTCGCCAGGGCGACCGACGATCTGCTGAATGATCGTCAAAGGGAGAAGGAGCGTGTCGGCAGAGAAGCTCAAGGGAAGATCGAAAATGAGAAGCATCGTAAGCGGCTGAGGAGCGAACGAACTCACATCACTCACGACGCCGCCATAGATCCACCAGACGTCACCCAACCGCGTTAGCGTCTGCCATCGTCCTGCGGAGCTGTTCCAGACCCAATCTCCCTCCCAGTAGTCGCGTTGATTCGATACCGTCCCGCAGCCGGAACACGTGCCCAGGACGACGACCAGGAGCGCAGATTGGCAATGGCAGGTGAGTCGCTTCATTCTCACGGCTGACCACCATCCGGGCTGAAGGAAGGAGAACGGCATCGTACATTCGGTGACTTCGCCGATCCACCGCTGACGAACGACTCGGAGGCTCGCTATTGAGAGGTTGCCGTCATCGGCCTTCAACGCAGTGGACTGGCCTGCGGAGGGATCGAGCCACCGAACGAGGAAGCTCAGCGGCGCCCGGGACGCCCCGGGACGCGTGTTCAACATACGACGCCGCGACCGACTGCCCAAGCCGCGTTCCAACAACTAGCCACTCCCGGGCGGCTGCTGCAGCGGTTGGTTCGGTGGCGAGGACTCGTGTGTTGCTCCCGAACTCATGTTCGCTCGCGCGCGGCCCGGATGAGTGACTTGAGTTCTTCGCGCTTGCGTCGGACGCGACGGATCAGAAAGACGATAGCGATCGACTGAAGAGCAACGAGGAAAGCAAGGTCGCGCCACCGCGAGGCCGAGGGGTGAGAGGTAGCCTCGAGTTCGAAGTCTCGAGGTGGAAGCTCGATCCAACTGCGGCCCGTATCCGCTTCAAAATCGCGTGAAGACTCCCAGACCTGGAGCTTGCCTTCGTGCCGCGCGACGAAGACAAAATCCGTGGGCGGATAGAAGAAACTGACGATTGTGCTCGTCGTGAACAGCGCCAGCCAAACGAGAATGGCGTAGTGCCATCCAAGCGAGGACCGGAGCTGGTCTTCAGGGGTCTTCTTCGGTGGGCCTCGACGATGGACCTTGGCTTGCGATTGGTCGTCGGGAAGAAGTGTCTTCTTGAGGTGATCGATGCGCCGACCAAGAGTTTCGATCTCTTCGCGGTTTCGATCCAGGTTTGTCGGCATGGGCCACAACCTCCAGCCAGAATCAGAGAGCTGGACCTACTGTATCCCCGTTACCGAGCGATTGACAGCCTGCCTCCACCGAACGAGTGAGCTCAGCGGCGCCCAGCGCCGTTATGGAATGTCCGCAGAGTAGCACGTGATCGGGCAGCCAGGAAGCGCGACCACGGAACCTGCGAACCCGGCGCTGAGGCGTCCGTTTGCAGCGCCTGGTTAAGCATCACTCGCGAGGTCACTTTCGATGAACAAGCTGGCATCAATACGCCACTGACCATCGACGAGATGCGCATCGATGATGCCGACCTCAGTGGCGAGTGACACTTCACCAGAATCGACAGAACCCGAAACGACGGACACGACGTATGAATCTGAAATCACATCAAGTTGTGCGGCCACGCCCGGCGGCGCTGGATCGCCACGCCACAACACCGCTGCATTCGGATGTGGCATGATCAGCGGTTCAATCAAGGCACGACTCGCCGCCCAACGTGCCGCGAGGAACTGTCGCCACACTCTGGCGGGTTCAGTTTCAGTGTATTCAGCGAGTGCGCGAGCAGCCGATCCGCGAATCTCGTCGAGTGTCTTCGTTTTGCGCAATGTCGCGAATTCGACCAAGAGATCGCGGAGCTTGCTGATTGCCGCCTCATCGTCCGCGGCGACCATTTGGATGGCTCCGCCCCACCAGTACTTGCTCGGGACGAGCAGCCGCGAAGTCACGAAGGAATTGAATGTTCTCTGGTCATCGTCTGCGATCGGCGAGTTCGGTGCCGCGATCTGAATGCCGGTGAAGACAGCGGCAACTTCGCCAAACGTTCCGTTGACAGTGAACATGTCCGGACGACGGCAGACGTTATCGACGAGCTCGATGAACTTCTCGGTGTCGTCCATGGATTTGATGCATAACGATGAAGCTCAGCGGCGCCCAGTGCCGCTGAAGGAACGTGAGCAGAGTATCACGCGAACGGAAAGCCCGGAAGCCCGACCACGGAGCCCGCGTCCCCGGCGCTGAGGTGTCCGCTGGAGCGCCTTGTTGGGCAGCGCCCTACGCGCCCTCCTCGTAGATGCGCGTGTAGTTCGCGAACTCCGTGCCCTCAAGGTCCGCAGCAACAACCGACTTCGCGAGGTCGAAGTCGACGACGAAGTTACAGACCTCCATCGTACCACTGCCGATACTGCCGCCATCGCAGGCACCAAGGCCGGTCCAGCCAAGCAGCTCGTTCATTCGGTCCTCGAGCCGGTGACGCTTGTCGAGATCACGAGTGTGGCCCATGCCGTCGACCGCGTACTCGATGAGGAGAATCGCGTGGTCGTCCAACTCGATGGGGCAGTAGCCCTCAGCAACACGAACGTCGATCTCCTCCTGGATCACGCGTTGCGCCTTGCGAGTCAACGACGATTTGACGACGCGAGACTCTCCGGTGGTCCCGAGCGTCCCGAAATGAACGGTATGAGAGCCATCGTCGTTGTCCCAGGTCTCCCAGTACTCGACGGTATCGTTCGATCGACGATAGAGTTTCAGCACTTCGTATGCCCAACGAGGCCTCGACAGTTCCGTCGAACTCCGGGCTCCATCCGCAGAAGCCCTGACGTTCGCAGTGTAGTTCCGGACCGCCGTCTTCGTAAGTGTCCACGACACAAGAGCGTGTTGGGCGCGAATCGGTTTCGACGGGTCTGTCGAGTTCAGCGCGGTTGGTCCGTATAGATCCGACACGAGCCCCACGCGAGAGCCCCCTGCCACGTCACCCCCCTACGCCCGGGCGGCCGCCTCGACTCCCGCTCCGACGCTGTCGCGGACGCCGGCCTGCAGCATCAGCGTCTCCAGCGCGCCGAGGAAACGCAGCGCGTTCTCCGGTCGGCACGACTCGCCCATCAGGCCGATGCGCCATATCTTGCCGGCGACCTCGCCGAGCCCGCCGCCGACCTCGATGTTGTAGCGCTCGAGCAGCGCCTTGCGCGTCGGCGCATCCTCGAGACCTTCCGGCAGCCACACCGCGTTGAGCATCGGCAGGCGGTGCCCCTCCTGCGCGAACAGGCGGAAGCCGAGCGCCTCGACGCCCGCGACCAGCGCACGGCTGTTGTCGCGGTGCCGCTCCCAGCGCGCTTCGAGGCCCTCTTCCTCGATCAGCGCTAGCGCCTGGTGCAGCGCGTAATTCATCGAGATCGGCGCGGTGTGGTGGTAGGCGCGCTCCCCCTCGGTCCAGTACTTCTCGATCATCGACAGGTCGAGGTACCAGCTCACGACCTTCGACTTGCGATCGCGCATCTTCTCGAGCGCGCGATCGTTGAACGTGACCGGCGCGAGCCCCGGCGGACAGCTGAGGCATTTCTGTGTGCCGCTGTACGCGATGTCGACGTGCCACGCGTCGGCCTCGAACGGCACGCCGCCGAGCGACGTGACGCAGTCGACGAGAAACAGCCGGCCGCTTTGCCTGCACAGCGCGCCGATGTCGTCGAGCTGTTGATGCGCGCCCGTCGACGTCTCGGCGTGGACGATCGCTACAACCTTGACGTCCGGCCATCGTCGCAGCGCCGCCTCGACCTCCCCCGCCTCGAAGACCTGGCCCCACGGTCGATCGATGCGCCGCAGCACGCCGCCGATGCGCTCGACGATGTCGCTCATGCGGTTCCCGAACACGCCGTTGACGCACACGAGCACCTCGTCGCCCGGCTCGACCGCGTTGACGAACGCCGTCTCCATGCCGGCGCTCCCGGTGCCGGACATCGCGATCGTGAGTCGATTCTCGGTTCGGAACAGCCGCCGCAGCATCGCCTGGATCTCGTTCATGATCGCGAGGAACTGCGGGTCGAGGTGCCCGATCATCGGCTTCGCGAGCGCCTCGGAAACGCGCGGGTTGACGCACGAGGGACCGGGGCCGAGGAGAAGACGACCGGTCGGATGCAGAGGCGGCGTGGTGGCGGTTGGCATGGCGGTATTCGTCGATTGGCGGCGGCAGGTTGCAGCGATTGCAGCGATTGCAGCGATTGCAGCGATTGCAGCGATCGCGGCGATCCTACGCCGGTCGCTCGGGGGATTCCAGGGCGAACGGACCAGCGCGCCGTTGCCCCTCGACCGTCGCTCTTGGCACACTCGGGTCACACGAGGTCTCGAATCCCCCTGCACGCGAGTCTGAGGAACCCACCGTCATGACGCCTCTCTTTCGGCCGCGCAACATCGTCCTGCTGCCGCTTGTCTCATGCGTTGCCGCACTCGCGCCCGTCCAGGCGGGTGATGACGACACAGATCACGCCGGCGTCCTGCTATTCGACGGCGTCTCCGGACCCTGCGTCGCCCGGCACTGCGATGCGATCGACCTCTCCGGCTCGATGACGCTCGAAGCCTGGATCAAGCCGCGCGCGCTCGGCCGGCAAGGCGCTCGAATCATCGACAAGGGCACGGCCGGCACCCAGAGCGGCTACCTGCTCGACACGTTCCCGGGCAACTCCCTCCGCATGATCGTTCGCACAGGTGGCTACGAAGCGACCGTGAGCTTCGCGGCTCAGCTTCCCGTCGACGCGTGGTCGCACGTCGCCGGCGTCTTCGACTCCGAGAGCGGCGCGATGACGCTCTACCTCGGCGGCAAGAGCGTCGCGTCGAAGACGTTCGCTCCCGCCGTGAAGCTCGTCGGCAATCGACTCCCGCTGTGCGTCGGATCCGATCAGACGGGCGGCAACCTGTTCGCGGGTGAGATGGACCGGGTGACGGTCTATGCGCGTGCGCTGTCGGGCGCGGAGATCGCGAAGCTGGCGAACGACGCGTCGCACGACCTGCCGGGCCGCGCTGCCGACTGGAGCTTCGACCGCCGCGACAAGGGACGCTTCGTCAGCTCGGCTCCCGGCGCGCTCGCGCTCGGAGTCCCCCGCGGCTACGGCATCGTCCCCGCGAAGCTCGCCGGCTCCGCGCCGCCGCCGGCCGACGCGCTCGTCACCACGTGGATGCGTCAGCCGGCCCGCGCGTGGCTCGACGCGTTCCCTGTCGGCAACGGGCGCCTCGGCGGCATGGTGCACGGCGGCGTGAGCCGCGAGCACATCCAGCTCAACGAGGACACGTTCTGGACCGGCGGACCGCACTGCTACGACAACCCCGACGCGCTCGCGCATCTCGCGGAGGTTCGCGAGCTGATCGCCGACGGCCAGTACGCGAAAGCCCTCGCGATCGCCGATGAGCACATGATCGGCATCCCGAAGAGCCAGCAGCGCTACCACACGCTCGGCGACCTGTGGATCGAGATGGCCGATCACCGTGAGGTGTCCGACTATCGCCGCGATCTGAATCTGCGGACGGCGATCGCCAAGGTCGGCTACGCGATCGGGGACGCCCGATTCGTGCGCGAGGTCTTCGTCTCCCACCCCGACCAGGTGATGGTCGTCCGGCTCACGTGCGACAAGCCGGGTCGGATATCGTGCAGCGTGTCACTCGATACGCCGCATCCACACGAGACGGCGGCTGTCGGAGACGACACGCTGCGGATGTTCGGACAGCTCGGTTCGCACGCCGGTGGTGGCCTTCTCGGGCCGTACGAGGGCGAGGGGCTGAAGTTCGAGGCCCGCGTTCGAGTGCGCAGCGACGGCGGCAGCGTCGCCTCGGTCGGCGACAGCGTCGAGGTGCAGCAGGCAGACGCGGTCACGCTCGTCTACACGGCCGCGACGAGCTATGTGAACTACCGCGACATCAGTGGCGATCCCGCCGCGATTTGCGCCGAACTGCTCGGGGCTGCCGCCGGCAAGAGCTACCGAGCGCTGCGCGACGCGCACGTCGCCGACCATGGCGCGCTCTTCGACCGGATGCGCATCGACCTCGGCGGCGGTCGCGCCGCGAGGAAGCCCATGGACGAGCGGATCGCCAGGCTTCTTCAGGATGACAGCGCGACCGATCCGCACCTCCTGGCGCAGTCGTTCCAGTTCGGCCGCTACCTGCTGATCGCATCGTCGCGCCCCGGCACGCAGCCCGCCAACCTGCAGGGCATCTGGGCCGGCACGAATCCGCCGCCGGCGTGGGGCAGCAAGTGGACGCTGAACATCAACGCCGAGATGAACTACTGGCCGGCCGAGACGTGCAATCTGGCCGAGTGCCACGAGCCGCTCCTGTGGCTCGTCGAGAGCCTTCGGGAGCCCGGCCGCCGCACGGCGCGCGTGCACTACGACTGCGGCGGTTTCGTCGTTCACCACAACGCCGACCTGTGGCTCGGCACGGCGCCGGTCGACGGAGCGAATTGGGGGATGTGGCCGATGGGCGGCGCGTGGCTCAGTCGTCACCTGTGGGAGCGCTACGACTTCAGCCGCGAGCGCAACGACCTCGAGCGCGCCTATCCCGTACTCAAGGAGGCAGCCGAGTTCTTCGTCGACTACCTCGTCGAGGACGACGACGGCAACCTCCTCACGTCGCCCGCGATCTCGTTCGAGCAGGGCTTCAAGGCCTCTGACGGTTCGCAGGGCCGTCTGTGCATGGGGCCGACGATGGACATGCAGATCCTGCGCGATCTGTTCACGCATGCGATCGACGCGAGCGCGCTTCTCGCTGTCGACGCGGCGTTTCGAGACAAGCTCACCGCGATGCGCGCCCGGCTGTTGCCGACTCGCGTCAACCCGAAGACGGGTCGCATCTTCGAGTGGCGCGATGATCGCGAGCCCCACTCGTATCGCACCGGGCAGCTCGCGGCGCTGTGGGCGCTCAACCCGGGCGACCAGATCACGCCGTGGGGAACGCCCGAGCTCGCGGCAGCGGCACGCAAGTCGCTCGAGTTTCGCGCGGTGCTCTACGGCAGCTGGTGCAGCGGCACGCGCATGAACTTCCGGGCCCGCCTCGGCGATGGCGAAGGCGCGCTGAGCATGTTGCGCGGTCACCTGCGGCGCCATGTTCGACCGAGTCTGCTCGCGACCTTCTTCCCCCAGGACTACTTCGAGATCGACGGCAACTTCGGCCTGACCTCCGGCATCGCCGAGATGCTGCTGCAGAGCCACGCGGGTCAGATCCACCTCCTGCCGGCCCTGCCGAAGGCGTGGGCGAACGGCAGCGTGCACGGTCTTCGCGCCCGCGGCGGCTTCGAGGTCGACCTCGCGTGGAAAGACGGCGCGCTGAGCTCGGCGACGATTCGCTCGACGAAGGGCGAGCCGTGCATCGTGCGATACCGCGGCAGCGTCAAGCGGTTGACGACGCGGGTCGGAGGCCGGTTTGGCTTGAGCGCGGCGGACTTCCGCTGACGCTCTGCGTCAGTTCTGCTCGTAGGCCCGGCGGAACTGCTCTCGCCGCTCCGCCTTGGCGTTGCGAAAGCGGCGCTGCTTCGAGTCGAGCTCTTCCAGGGTGCGATCGACCTTCTCGGGCTCCCCTGCCTCCACGATCTTTTCCAGCGAGTCGGGTGAGGCGAGGATCTTCGCAGTGAAGTCCTCGTTCCGCAGACCGGTACGCGCCGAGATCTCTTCCATCAGATCCGGGCTCTGCCAGATCTGTGCGCGGATGGCGTCGGTTCTCGGCTCGAGCGTCGCGCCGAGCAGACTGGCGAGCGCATGGAGCTTGGCGTCACGAGCCTCGATCCAAGTCTTCTTCGCAGCCACGAACGAAGCGAAGGGACCCTCCCTGTCCTCCATGTCCGCGCGTTGAGCCCGCACGCCTGCCGCAGCGATGAAGAACCGGAGAAAGACCTTCGCCTTGTCGCCCGTACCGAGGGCCCAAGCGGTCATCACGGCAGCATCGTCGTTGTCGCCCAAGCTCGAGAACTCGTACTCGAGCCTCTCCACGAAGGTGGGGAAGGGAATGTCGAACAGCGCGCGGCGCTCGCCCTCGGGCTCGACGTTCCCCAGCTTCTCGAACTCGAGCTCGATCGATCGCTCGTGTTGCGACTTGGCCAGGTCCGCATTCGTGAAGCTGGCGTTCGACAGAGCCTGTATCGGCTTGATCAGTCCACGGGCGAGCTCGGCCACGCAAGTCGGCTTCGTCGGCTTGGCTCCCGAGTCGACCTCGACGAGCACCACGCCCCGTGTCTTCATCGCGAACAGGATGCGGCGGCCGCGCTCGGACGTGCTCTCGCCCACCTCCGCACCCGGCGAGCCGCCGAGCCGTGCGAAGACCTCCGCGACCGAATCGAAGCCCGTGTTGTCGACCACCCCGCCGTCGAGAACCTCCACGCCCTGGAGCGCGCCCGCCGGGAGACCCCACGGGAAGTTCGACGAGAGGCGCACCGCGCGAGACAGGCTCACGTCGGGGATGGTGCCGACCGGGTCGTCGAGCGCGCTGATCGATCGAGTGGCGTGCCGTGTGCGTTCCTTCTCCTGCGGCGAAACGAAGAGATCGGGCGGCAGCGGCGGAAAGCCCACGATGAGGCGAGCCCCCTCGGCGACGGTCGTGGCGTTGTAGAAGGCGACCGGCTGCTGCTTCGGATCATAGCCGGAACCTCCGTAGCCGCTGAGGCTCGTGCTGCCTCGCCAACCGTAGGTGTCGACCCAGAAGCGATAGAGCGAGCTTCCGCGATCCACGAGATTCGTCGTCGCTCCGCGGAGAAGCGGCGCCATGAAGTCCCGGCACATGTCGTCGACGAAGCTGCTGCGGAGCATCTCGAGCTCGCCCTCGACAGCGGTGGCGTCTACCCCCGGCTCTCCCCGCAGGTGCTGCGCAAGGGTCCTGAGCCGTTCGTTGACCGAGTACGGGTCCTCTTTCTCTTTGCCCCGCTCGAGATGCTCGTCGATGGCTGCGGCGAGACGCGACTCGAGCTCGGTCTCGGTCGTGAAGTAGAGCATCCCCTCGACGGCCGGGGACACTCCACCACCACGGTGGATGTAGTGGGCGGTGGCGAGGGATCCCCCGGAGACGCTGCTGATCAAGACGACATTGTCCGCGAGCGTGCGGCCGTCGGGATTCCCGTCTGCATCGATCGCCGGCTCGCGAGCCAGCGCCTCGAGGGTGAGCGCCGTGAAGATGGCCGCGCGGCTGCCACCGCCACTCGCGAGGACGATGACGACCGGCTGGCTCTCGGGCACGGAGTGGACGCGCTCCTCGAGGTGGTCGAACCAGGCGCTGTCGAGAGCGGCTTCCTCGACGACCGGGTCGCTCGAGCCGCGCAGCTCGATATCGCCCAGCCGTTCGGACGACGACAGGTACACGAAGATGAGCGGCGCGAAGACGAAGGCCGCGAAACGCAGAGGTCTCCGGCGGTAGGTCGTCTGCAGGGAATCGATGAGGCGCCCGATCAGCATCACCAAGACGAGCACCTGGAGCACGCCCCAGACGCTGTAGAAGCGCAGCGAGACGTAGTATCCCGTAGCCGACATCGTGCCGAGGATCCACAGGACCTCACCGAGACAGACGCTGTAGAGAAGCCACGCGAGAACACGACCTATCTTCTGACGCGTCTCGCGGAGTCGCGGGCGGTTCGTCTCTTCCCACACTCCGGCGAACGACAGGAGGCCGAAGAGGATCGCCACCGATCCGACGTTGATCGCCGTCTCCGAAAGAAGCGGCAGCCAGGTCGCCGTGGACGCCACCACCTTCCCGTGGCCCCAGACGAGGAGTGCGACGCCCAGCACGACGAGCCACGTCCCGTGGATCGCGCACCTGCGCGGGGTGGCGCTGGCGATCCGGCGCTGCGGCCACGCGAAGATCGTGCCGACGCTCCGAGCAATCGCGCCGAGGATCGCGGCGCCCGCGCCCACCAGTGTCGAGACAGCCGTCGTCAGCCACAGCCACACAGGCCCCAGATCCTCGGCACCGAGTGGGCGCAACCGAGGGGAGCGCTGACGCGAGCGTTCGAGTACCGCGACCGGAGAGACGCCGTAGCAGGCGATAAGAGTCCAGACGACGATCGCAAATGTCACACTCAGATCGGATTGGAACGAGGTCTGCCAAATGTGGCTGACCTGTGGAAGGAGGAAGAAGACGGCCACCGACAGGACGGCGGTCACCGAGAAGAGCAGGCTGTCCGTAACGTACCGTCGCGCGTGCTCGAGGAGCCGGCAGCCTATCCGACCGAGTGATTGCCACGTCCCGACAGTCGAGACCGTCTGTTGTCCGTCGACCATGATTCGGCCCTCCTCGGTGCGAGAGGTAAGAAATGCGAGACCGCGACGCTGACGCCGCGTCCGAACGATTCGCCGAGGAATCCAGCGCGCTCGAACCAACTGGCTTCGCGGCACGACCGGTGCGGTCGGAACTGCCTCTCCCCGCAGCATTGGAACTCGCCGGGAGGGGGCGGGTCAAGACGGCGGCGGGTCGAACGTGACGTCCGCCTCGAAGCGCGGCCTGCCGTCCGTCGTCCCGTCGCCGTTGGTCGGCGAACCGAGGCGCCGCAGCTCGACGCCGTAGACCGGCTCCAGCAACTCCTCGCGCAGCACCTCGTCGCGCGGGCCGCACGCGGCGAGGCGACCGTCCTTGACGAGCCACACCGTGTCGGCGTAGCGCGACGCGAGGTTGAGGTCCTGCAGCACGACGACGATCGCGAGCCCCTCGTCCGCCGCGAGCACGCCGAGGAGTCGCAGCGTGCGATGCGCGTGCGCGAGGTCCATCGCGCTGACCGGCTCGTCGAGCAGCATGACGCGGCCACCGCCTCGCGACTGCGCGTAGGCGCGCGCGACGAGCACCCGCTGCTGCTGCCCGATGCTGAGCTCGTTGTACGGGCGACCGGCGAGCTCCGCGAGTTCGCACACGTGCAACGCGTCGTCGACCGCGCGTGCCGAGTCCCCCACCGTGTGGCGACCCATCGCGACGACCTCGCGCACGGTGAACGCGAAGCCCGTCGCCGACCGCTGCGGCACGTACGCGATGCGCGCCGCGCGTTCGCGCGCCGGGAGCCTCGCGACGTCGACGCCGTCGAGCCGCACCGCTCCGGCCGTCGGCCGGCGAGCGCCGAGCGCGAGCTGCAGCAGCGTCGTCTTGCCGGACGCGTTCGGGCCGAGCACTGCGCAGACGTGACCCGCGCGCACCTCCGCCGTGACGCCGCAAATGACGTCGTTGCCCGCGTGGTACGCGAACGTCACGTCTTCGAGCGTCAGGATGGTGCTGTCGGTTCGCTCGGCTTCGTCGCGTGCCATCACCCGGCACCTCCTCGACCGAGGTGTGGGCGCAGCATCCACAGGAACAGCGGTCCGCCGATCATCGCGGTCAGGACGCCGATCGGCAGCAGCCCCTGGTTGCTCGTGCCGAGCCAGCTCGCGACCTGCGGGCTCGCGAGGAGCTTGACCATCGTGTCGGCCGCGATCATCAGCGCGGCGCCGGCGAGCGCGCTACCGGCGATGAGCGCGCGGTGGCGCGGTCCGATCGCGAGACGCACGAGGTGCGGGCAGATGAGGCCGACGAAGCCGATCGGCCCGGCGAGCAGGACCGAGCCGGCAGTCAGCAGGCCCGCGAGCATGAACAGGACGAGCCGCAGACGGCGAACGTCGACGCCGAGCGCGTGCGCTTCGGTGTCGGAGAACACCGCGACGTCCATCGACCGTCCGAGGCCGAGGCCGACCAGAGCGATCGCGATCGACAGCGCCGCGACCGTCGCGATGGTCGCGTTGCCGACGTTCTGGTCGAAGTAGCCGAGCAGCCACGTCGTCTGGAGGCCGCGACCGATCAGGTCCGTCTGGTAGCTCAGGAACATGATGATCGCGCCGTTGATCGAGTTGACGACGACGCCGACGAGCAGCAGCCCGACCGGATCGATCCAACCGCGGCGCTGGCCGAGCGCGTACACGACGGCCATGACGCCGAGCGCGCCGGCGAACGCGCCGAACTGCTGCACGCCGATCGACCACGCGAACGACCAGACGGCGACGGGCAGCGCGCGCGCGACGATGAAGCCGAGCGTCGCGCCGCTGGAGAGGCCGAGGATGTACGGTGAAGCGAGCGGATTGCGCAACAGCGCCTGGAGCATCGCCCCGCTGACCGACAGCGCGACGCCGACCGTCGCGGCGATCGCGAGGTTGCGCAGGCGCTCCTGCAGGAAGCCCTCTCCCGGCCAGCCGAACGTCGGCGGACCGACCAGCAGGCGGACAACGACCAGGACGGCGAGCAGCACGACGAGGCCGATGAGGAACGGCGCGCAGCGGCGCTGGCGATCGATCATGGCTGCTGCTCGGCGTCCGCCGCCGCGTTCGGTCGCTGTAGATCGACGATCGCGTCGATCTGCAACACCGCGTCGGGGTGGAGCAGCTTGGCGAGCTTCGCGGCGACGCGCGGCATCGACGTCGATGGCAAGAGCGCCACCTCGTCGCGCAGCTCGTAGAACCGCTCGTCGCGCACCGCCGGGATGTCGAGGCCGGCCAGGACGCGCTTCGGGCTCGCCGTCTGCGAGTTCATCTCGTCGGTCGTCGACCGCACGAACACGACCGCGCGCGGCGCGAGGACGAGGAGCTCCTCACGATCGAGGACGGGGTAGAGACCCGATCGTTCGCCGAGCGCGTTCCTTCCGCCCGCGATGACCAGAAGCTCGCCGAGGAACGTGTCCGGTCCGACGGCGGTGATCGGCTCGAGACCGACCAGCAGGAGGACGCCATCGAGGCGATCGCGGTCGCTGCCGTCGTCACCGTCGTCACCGTCGTCCCAGAGATCGCCGAGCTTCGCGAGCTGGCTGGAGATCCGCCGTGAGAGCACCTCGGCTCGATCCGGCAGGCCGAGCGCATGGCCGACGGCTCGCGGCGAATCGGTGTTCGGGGTCCACAGGGCTTCGAGGACGTCATCGACCGTCTCGATCGAGTAGGGGAAGACCGACCAGTCGTTCTCGGCCGCGAGCTGCAACAGACGCGTCGGCACGCCTTCGCGCGTCGGCTGGATCAGCACGTGCGTCGGTTGCGCTGAGAGAACCCTCTCGTAGTCGAGCTGGTAGAGGTCGCCGACCGCGGCGACGCCCTGCGGCGCGACGGGATCGAACGCGCCGACGCCGACGAGCTTGTCGCGCAGGCCGAGGTCGATCGCCATCTGCGTGAGAGCCGGGGAGAGCGACACGATGCGCATCTCGCCCGGTTTTGCCTTGGTCGTCGGTGAGCGATCACAACCCGCAGGGCCGAGTCCGCCGAGCATGACGGCGGCGGCCAGCAGAGGGACCGTGAGGCGGGCAAGCCAGCGTTTCCAGCATCGTCGCGGCATCGGGTCGCAGCGTGAAAGAGGCCTCCCGCTATCCATCGATTGCGGTGGCGTCGCCGCCGGGTCGGTCGACGGGCTCGATCTCGTCGAGGGCGTCGAAGCGCACGAGCGTCTCGGCCACGGTGGCGGCGATGCCCGCGGCGAGCTCCGTGCAGAAGCCGTGACGTTCGGGGCCGAGGAACTCGTCGAACGGCGACGTCAGGTCGTTGCAGACGGTGCTGCCGCCCGCCCCGCCGGTGCCCCGATCGACGCGGGCGAGCCACGTCTCGCGGTAGAACGTCGCGGCGAGGCGCAGCTCGGGTGTCACGGGGCCGGTCGGATCGGGATCGCCGAGCTTCTCGCCGAGGACGAGCTCGCCGGCCTTGATCGCGCCGCACTCGCCGCAGCCGGTGATGCCGCCCTTGCGCAGGGCTTGGTACGGCGCGGTCGGCAGGCCGAAGGTCTCGGCGAGCGCGATGCCGCAGCTGCGGTGCGGCACTTCGCGGCCGGCGTAGAGGGTGTGCGTCTTGGTGCGGGCGCGGTCGACGAGGTCGAGCTCGGCCGCGGTCAGGTCGCGAGTCAGTCGTGAATCTTCGGGGGCGGTCATGCTCCACGGTGTACTCGTCGTCCCGTCGGATTGCCAGTGCGAAGCGGGTCGCGAGACCGATCAGAAACCGTACCGCGCGCCGGCCTCCGGTCGTGCTGACAGGCACGGCCGCATCGGATACCATGTGGCCGCGACGCCCGTGCAGTCGGGCGTCGGCGTGCAGAGGGGCCCGTGGAGAAACGGGCGGCTCGATCGGGCCTCGAAACGAGAGAGAAAGATCTGATGAGCAGGTTGCTGGTCGCACTGGCGGCATTGGCCGTTCTCGCGGTGTTCATGCCGCCTTCCGACGCGGCCGACGACGTGACGATCCTCGGCGAGCCCTTCCGCAGCCACGGCGCGGACGTGACGTCGGTCGACATGTCTTCGGACGGCAAGCTCGCGCTGTCGACGGGCGAGGACAAGGCCATCCGGCTGTGGGACGTCGAGACGGGCGCGGCAAGCGGCGCGCTGGAAGGACACGAGGCTGTCGTCCTCTTCGCGTTCTTCTACGACGGCGGCAAGCGCATCGTGTCGTTCGACGCGGGCGGCGAGCTGCGCTTCTGGGATGTCAAGAAGCGCCGGACGATCGGCCAGATCGGCGACCTCGGCGAGGTCGACACCGAGGCGCCGTCAGGACTCGCGATCCGCCACGGGGCGGTGTCACCGGACCGCAAGGAGCTGACGTTTCCGTCGCCGAGTCGTGATGAGTTCCTCCGCGTCGACCTCGGCAGGCGCCAGATGATCGACCCGCTGACGCCAGGAGGGGAGGCAAGCTGCGTCGCGTACACGCCGGACGGCAAGGGGATCATCCTCGGCCATCAGGTCGCACAGGTCTTCGGCGGTCGCGTCACGGTCTGGCATCGCAGGAAGGCGAAGGTCGTCTACACGCAGGGCTGTCCGCGACCTCTTCGCATCGCGGTCGCGGCCGACAGCAAGTCGTACGTCATCGCGTCGATCGTCGGGCTGCAGGTCCGCGGGGTCGGAAGCGGCGACGTCAAGCGCATGTTCCAGATGGAAACGAGGTTCGATTCCGGCGCGCACATCAGCGGTGGTCGCAAGCTGTACCTCGGCGGTTCGACGGAGGAGGAGATTCTGTGCTGGGATCTGCGCACGGGTGGCGTCGCGTTCACGGCGTACGGGCATGAATTCGGCGTCTCGGGCATGGCGTTGTCGCCGGACGGAGAGCTGCTCGTGACGGGCGGCGACGACGCGGCGGTACGCTTCTGGAACGCGAAGACCGGCGCACGCGTTCACGTGTCGGCGGGACACCGCAGCGCTGTCGACGCGCTCGCGTTCAGCCCGGACGGCGACCGCATCCTGTCGGGCTGCCAGGCCGGCGCCGCGTTCCTCTGGGATGCGGAGAAGGGGCGCGCGATCCACGGGCTTCCCGTTGACGATGCGCCCGGCTCGATCCTCGGCGTCGCGTTCCTCGAGTCCGGCAAGCTCTTCTCTCTGGACGCGGGCGGCGAGGTCCGCGTGTACGATCCCGGCAGCGGCGACGTCGTTCGCAAGGTGGCGCTCTACGAGGACGCGCCGCCCATCGCATCGTCCGCGCTGTCGCGTTCCGGATCGCGCGTCATCACCGGGCACGACGACAACGTCGTGCAGGTGCGGGACGTCGAGACCGGCGAGCTGGTGAAGGGCATCGAGCTCGAAGCGAGGAGCCTCGAGCTCTATTCGCGGACTCTGGAGCTCGACGACGAGTCGGTGAGCGCTGTCGCGCTGTCGCCGGATGGCAAGACCGCCGCGCTCGCGCGGATGTTCGGGGGCGGATGGGCGATCGACGTCGAGTCGGAAGAGCGCCTGCTGCGGCTCGCTGCCGAGAAGACCGATATCTACGACATCGAGTTCGTCGACGACACGACGCTGGTCACCGTCGACCGCGAGTTCAAGATGTGGCGACACGACCTGAAGGCGAAGACGCGATTCGAGGTGGCGGACGCGCCGCGGGTTCTCGCGCTGCGGTCGAACGGCAAGATGCTCGCGGTGGACGACGGCACCTCCGTGCTGCTCTTCGACACGTCGAGCTGGAAGGTGCGGGCCGAGATCGACGCATTCGGCACGTGGGTCAGGAGCCTCGCGTTCTCGCCGGACGGGCGCCAGCTCGCCGCGGGGATGGCGGACAGCACCGTGCGCGTCTGTCGTGTTCCGAAGGGCAGGGGCTCGAGGCGAAGGTAGACGACTGGCTCGAAGGGCTCGAGCCGGTCGGTGGTTTTCGAACGAACGAACGAGGAAGGGCCTCATGAATCGGATTCGACTTCTCGCGTCCGCAGCGATCGTGTCGTGTCTCTCGCTGACGGCGGTCTCCGATGGCGCCGACGACGTGACGGTCCTCGGAGAGCCCGTCCGCAGCCACGGCGCTCGGGTGACGTTGGTCGACATGTCGCCGGACGGCAAGCTGGCGCTGTCGACGGGCGTGGACAAGACCATCCGTCTGTGGAGCGTCGAGACGGGCGCGGCAGCCGGCGAGCTGAAGGGACACGACGCTCCCGTCGCGTTCGCGTTCTTCTACGACGGGGGCGAGCGCGTCGTGTCGTTCGACGTGAGCGGCGAGCTGCGGTTCTGGGACGCGAAGAAGCGGCGGACGGTCGGCAAGATCGGTGACGTCGGCGAGGTGAAGATCGACAAGAATCCGCTGTTCATCCATCACGGCGCGTTGTCGCCGGACCGCAAGGAGCTGGCGTTTCCGTCGCCGACTCGCGACAAGGTCCTGCGCGTCGATCTCGCCGCGCGCAAACTCGTCGATCCGCTGACTCCGGAGGGGCAATCGCGCTGCGTCGCGTACACGCCGGACGGCAAGGGGATCATCGTCGGCCACCAGGCATCGACCTTCGGCGGCGGGCGGGTCACGGTCTGGCACCGGCGCAGGGGCAAGGTCGTCTACACGCAGAAGTGCCCCCGTCCGATGCGCATCGCTGTGGCCGCAGACAGCAAGTCGTACGCGATCGCGTCGAGCATGGCCCTGGAGATTCGCGGGGTCGGCAGCGGCAAGGTCAAGGCCAGCTACGAGGTGGACATGGCGTTCGGCTTCACGGACGCGTTCTTCAGCAGCGACCGCAAGCTGTACCTCAGCATGCTGATGGAGGGGGACGTCCTCGTCTGGGATCTGCGCGAGAAGAAGATCTCGTTCGCCATTCAGGAGCACGACTTCAGCGTGTCGGGGCTGGCGCTGGCGGCGGACGGGGAGCTGCTCGTGACGGGTGGCTCCGATACGACGGTGCGGTTCTGGAACGCGAAGACCGGCGACTTCGTCCACCCGTCGGCGGGGCACCGCAACATGGTCACGACGCTGGCGTTCAGCGCGGACGGCGAACGGATTCTGTCGGGCGGCTACGCCGGCAGAACGATCCTGTGGGATGCCGAGAAGGGGCGCGCGGTCCACGAGTTCGCGGCCGGCGACCAGCGCGACGCGATCGCTGGCGTCGCCATCCTGAAGTCCGGGGGGCTCTTCTCGCTCGACGGCGCTGGCAGGGTCCGCGTTCGCGATGTCGAGAGCGGCAAGATCGCCCGCAAGGGATCGCTGGACGAGAAGGCGCCGCGCATCGCGTCGTTCTCGCGCTCGCGATCGAGCTCGCGGGTCGTCACCGGACACTACGGCAGCGCCGCGAAGGTCTGGGACATCGAGACCGGCCAGCTGGTGAAGAGCCTCAGCCTCAAGACGGAGTCGGTGAGCGCGGTCGCCCTGTCGCCCGATGGCAAGACGGTCGCGCTCGCGCGCGAGGAGGGCGGCGCCTGGGCGGTGGACGTCGAGACGGGGAAGGGCGTGATGAAGCTCGCCGACGATGACGAGACGGAGATCGACGCGGTGGCGTTCATCGACGACACGACGGTGGTCGCGGTGGACGGCGACGACAAGCTGCGGCGCTACGACCTGACGGCGAAGAAGTCGTACGAGCTAGCGAGCGCGCAGTCGATTCTCGCGGTGTCGCCGGATGGCAAGACGCTCGCGGCCCATGCCCATGACGAGAGCGTCGTCGTCCTGCTGGATACGTCGAGCTGGAAAGAGCGCGGCAGGATCGACGCGTTCGGCGAGGGGGTCACCAGCGTCGCGTTCTCGCCCGACGGGCGGCGGCTCGCGGCGGGATTGGCGGACAGCACCGTGCGTGTGTGTCCTGTCGGCAAGGGCAAGTCGAAGACGAAGATGCGGTCGTCGAGCCGGAGGTAGGCGGAGCGCCTCTCGCGCGTGCGACCTGCGGCGCCGCGAGACGGGGGAGCGTGGACAAGCCCGCCGCCCGGCCGTATCGTCGCGTCCAACCCAAGCAGTTTCAACGGGACCGAACAACAGATGCTAGTACCCAGACCGAACGAGCCATTCGAGTCCGTCGGAGATTGGCTAGAGTGGATTCGCGCCGCCACGCGGCGCTACGGCGATGCGAACCCGAGTGGCAGCCTGCTCGAGAGCAGCATGCCGGACCGCAACCGCATGCTCGCGCGACTCGCGGCGATCTTCTTGTTGACCGTCAGCGTCCTCGCTCTCGCGGTCCTGCTGTTCGCCGCGGGGCCGCTCCACGTCGCCACGCTCGTCCTCGTGGCCTGCACCGTGCTCTTTGGCGTCTGGCTCGGAATCGACTTGGTGCTCGTGCGGCGTCGCCACCGCGTGTGCCGCGAGTCGACCGGTATCGGCCTCGGGGCGATCGTCTTCGCATGGCACACCCTATGGGAGCCCGGCAGCGAGGACCTGGCGGGCGGAGTCGCCGTGGTCACGACCGACGGGGAGCTCGAGTGCGACCCGGAGCGACTCATCCGTCTGTCGCGACAGCTCGCCGAGTTGGGCGAGAAAGGCGTCGACGCCGCGCCTCCCGGAGCCGAGGATCTCGTCAAGGCGCTCGACGCCTCGACTCGGGCAAGCGTCAAGAAGAAGTGGCCCGTGCCGCGCGAGCTGGCCGGGAACGACCGCACGTTCGTGACCGACGTGATCGTCTTTCCCACCGAGCTGCCGAACGGCTACCTCGACCGCCCCGTGTGGCCGATCGCGTTCCCGGAGGGCGACCTGGAGACGTTCTCGCGCATCGTGCCCGGAAACATGTGGTGGAGCGCGGAGGTCGATCGCGATCTCTTCGGGCTCGACGACGACGACGATCCCGAGGACGGCGATCCCGAGGACGGCGACGACGAAGCGCCGGACGATACGGCGAACGATCGATGAACGACGCCCCCCGAACGGAGGCCGTCTTCGAGGCCATTCTCGCGCGGCTCGCCACCGCGCCGAAGCCGTCCCTGCCGCCGGTCCCCCTGGCGCGCGTCGCGGCCCTCGTGCTCCTCGTCGCGAGCTTCCACCTCGGGGCTATCGTCCTGCTGCCGCTCTTCAGCTTGGTCTTGCTCGCAGCGAACGCGATGCTGCGGCTCGTGTGGGAGATCGACCTGCCGTCGCCCGTCCCGTCGCTCTGCTTCGTCGCCGCGATCGCGTGTCTGGTCGGATACGTGCGAGCGTTCCTCGTGCGGCGCAAGGAGCGTCAGCCGTCGATCGCGTTCGCTCGAGAGCGAGACGCGCAGCTCTTCAAGCTCCTCGACGCGGTCGCGTCATGCGCCGGGACGGCGCCTGTCGACCGCGTGGTGATCCGACCGCGCGGCTCGTTCGGCGTTCGAGAGCGCCGCAGAGGGCGGCTCGAGCTCGAGCTGAACGATCGCGACCTGTGCGATCTGTCGCTTGCCGAGTTCGCGTCGATCATGCTCCACGAGTTCGCCCACTTCGGCGAAGGCCACACGCGGCGGACGCGATGGGTCTATCGCCGCGTGCGCTATCTGGTCGAGCTCGATCGTGAGCTCGGCGAGGACGCCTGGCACTGGCTGAACCCGATCTGGCTCGGACTGCAGGCCTTCTGGCGCATCGTGGGGCCGCTCTACGCGGCGTTGAAGCGGCAGCAGGAGCTCCAAGCCGATGCGCTCGCGGTACACGTGCTCGGCGCCGAGGCCTTCGCGAACGGACTGCGCAAGGCCGTGCGGCAGGGAGTCATCACCGCGGCGGCGGAGGCCGATCTCGTCGAGGCGGCGATCGAGGCGAAGGATCTCGACCGCGACGTCATCGCTCAGATCGCGGCGATGCAGCTTTCGGACGAGCAAGCCGCAGCCCTCGAGCATCGTTGCGCCGAGGCCTACGAGGCGCCGGCCGAGCGGCTCGACCACCACCCGAGCGTCGTCGAGCGCATTGAACACGCGGAGCGGATCGCCTCGGGGAGCAGCGACCTCGACGGCGTGGCGGCCGAGATCAGCGGCGGCACGCCGGCGTACGATGTGCTGTTCTCGTTGAGCCGCGCCGAGCTCCACCAGACGGTATCGCGCGATGTGATTCGCGCGGTTGTCGCGTCGCGTGGGCGTCAGATCGGCCTGCGCGGACCGATTGCGGTTGCTGATCAAAAGCCCGGCGAGATGCCGACCGTCTTCGTGCGTGGATCGACCGTCGTCGGTTTCATCATCACCCTGATCACCTGCCTCGGCGGCATCCCGCTGCTCGCCCTGATCGCGCTGATGGTCGTCGCGACGAAGACCGAAGCGCCCGGGTTGATCCCGACGGTCCTGGTCTTCGAGGCGGGGCTGTTCCTGTGGCTCTTTCTGGCGATCCGAGGGTTCCGCGGTGGCCTGCGCGCGAGCGGCGAGTGCCTGACGCTCCATGGCCTCCTCGGCACGTCGCGGCTGGAATGGCGGGACGTGACCGCGCTGCGCTACAACGACACGAAGCTCGACGTTCGCGGCACGCGAGCCGACGGCAAGCGACTGCGGGCGAAGGCGCGAGGCTCCTCTAGCGAGGTTCGCCGGCTCGCCGACGCGATCCTCGAACGCGCACCGCGGCTGGCCTGCCTCGCGTGGGGCACGGGGATGGCGCGCGTCAGCGAGTCCGACATGCGCACGGCCGAGCTGCCGAGCCGCGTCTACGAGACCTGGGACGACAACATCGTGATCGTCGGCCCCGACGCGTCCCGGATCGTGGTCGACAGCGACCGAGACGACTTCGAGCGGATCAAGGCATACGTCGAGATGCGGTTGCTACCGATGCTGATGCGGCGCGAGTAGACGTCGTTGTCGTCTGGCTGCGGCGGGTTCCTACTCGCCGATCTCCCGCAGTCGCAGGTTCCGCCAGCGCACCTCGAAGGGGCCCTTCTTCTCGCGGCGGATGCCGTGCACCTGCAGGCCGATGAAGCCCTTTAGCATGCCGCTCTTCTCGTCGACGAGCTCGGCGATGCGTACGCCGTTGACCCACGTGTCGACGTTCTTGCCGACCGCACGGACGCGGTACTTGTTCCACGCGCCCTTCTTGAACGCGGCGCTCTTCTTCGCGTCCTTGCGGTTCTGGCTCAGCCATCCCGTGCCGAGCGCTTCGCCGTAGACGAAGCCGGCCGATCCGTTCACCGCGATCTCGATCTGCGGCCCGTGGACCCGGCCCTCGGGCGTGCCGCCCTTCGTCGCGCTGCGGATCTGCACGCCCGAGTTGAGCTGGTCGTCGACCTTGACCTCGAACTCGAGCTCGAAGTCGCCGTAGTGCTTCACCGAGCACAGGAACGAGTTCGGGCTGCCCTCGGTCGTCGTGCCGACGATGGCGCCATCCTCGACGCGATACTTCGCGGTGCCGTTGTACTGCGTCCAACCCTCGAGCGTCTTGCCGTCGAAGAGCGCCACCCAATCGCCCGTGCTCGCGGAGCTCGCGGAGCTCGCGGAACTCGCCGCACTCGCCGCACGCGCGACGGCCTGCGGCTCGCGAACGACGACCTTCTCGGCGGTCGGAAAGTCATCCGGCACGCCGGTGATCGTCACCTTGCCCGACGCGGCCCACTCGGTGCCTCGCAGCAGCGTGATCTGGAAGCCGACGCACTGCATCGCCCGCGGGCCGTGGCCGAGCATCGTGTGGAAGCACCGTCCCTTGCCGTAGTCGATCGTCAGCAGCATCGGCTCGTGCTCTCCCGAGCCGCGCTGCTTCGGGTCGGCAAACGAGGTGGCGAGCACCGTCAGGTTCTTCGCCGGCCCGCGCATCTTGTCGTACAGCTCGTCCTTTGCGTGCAGCCAGCGCGTCGGCAGACCCTTCATGATCGGGTGATTCGGCTCGCGCGTCTCGACGATGAAATCGTGCTGCGAGCCGTGGCCACCGCCGCGCCCCTTCTGCGTGTCGCGGACGATCTTGCCGTCGCGCCAACGCACGTACGGTCCGGACTTCTCGTTGCGACCGCCCCACCCACCGATGCCGATGATCTCGTTGTACTCCGGCCACTTGCCGAACGCGTTGTCTGCCGCGTGCACGACGACGAAGCCCCCACCGCCGCGCATGTACTCGACGAAGTCGCGCTGCGTCTCCTGCGGCCACATGCGGCCGTTGTAGTTCGACACGACGACGTCGTACTTCGCGAACTTCGGGCGGAAGCCGGCGAGATCCTTGCCCGGCGGCGACGTCGCCACGTCGACCGCGAAGTGTCCCGACTTCTCGAGGATGTCGACGAGGACCGGCGTCGTCTTCTTCCACGCGTGGTTGTTCTGCCCGTCGATGAGCAGGACCGAGATCTTGTCGCCCGCCGTGAGCGATCCTGCCCACACGCACAAGCACGAGCAAACGGTCAACGCGGCGATGAGCGGTCGCAGGGATCGATGCATGATCGGGATTCCTCGTTGCAGGTCGTGATTCGTGCGGGGCCGGCGCGGGATCGGTTCCGGCTGATTCCGCGTTTGCCGGTCGCCTTCGAGCGTCGTACGGCTTGAGGGCGAAGTCAATACGGGAATGCGTCTGTTGCGTCTGTTGCGTCGCCGTCCTCTCGAGAGACCACTTGATTCAGAACAAGCGAGCTTCCGCACGCACCCAGGATCTCGCCGATCTCGAGTGGCTGGAGTCGGACGCTGTCGACTGACTCCGCTGCAGAATTCACTGTGCATCCGCGCGGTCGATTCCTTCAATGGAACGGGAACGACTGAAATCGAACACCCCGCCTGAAAGGACCACAGCCCATGCCTCGCAACATCGATCGTCGACAATTCCTCAAGGCGAGCACGGCCATCGCCGCGTTCAGCATCCTGCCGTCCGGTGCGTTTTCGCGGTCGCCGGTGGCGAAGCTCCGCACGGCCCATATCGGCGTGCAGGGCATGGGCGGCTCCGATCTGCGATCGGTGTCGTCGCACGGGAACGTCGAGGTGGCGGCCCTCTGCGACGTCGACCTCGGTTGCCTCCAAAGGGCGCAGAAGGGACACGCGAACGCGCAGGGCTTCCGCGACTATCGCGAGATGATCGCCGAGCTCGGCGACAAGGTCGACGCGGTCGTCGTGTCGACGCCTGACCACACGCATGCGCCGGCTGCCATGACCGCGATGAACGCCGGCAAGCCGGTCTACTGTCAAAAGCCGCTGACGCACGAGATTCACGAGGCGCGCCAGCTGCGCATTCAGGCGCGCAAGAAGGGGCTGGCGACGCAGATGGGCATCCAGGTGCACTCGAGCGCCACCTACCGCCGAGCCGTGGCCATGATCCAGAGCGGCGTCGTCGGCAAGGTGAGCGAGGTGCACGCGTGGTCGGGAAAGAACTGGGGATACGACGGCCCGCAGTTCACGAATGAGCAATCGCCGCCGAAGAACCTCGACTGGAACCTGTGGCTCGGCACCGCTTCGATGCGACCGTTCGTGCCGCGTGTCTACCATCAAGGAACGTGGCGCAAGCTGGTCGACTTCGGCACCGGCACGCTCGGCGACATGGGCGTGCACATCTTCGACACGCCGTACGCCGCTCTCGAGCTGACCGCCCCGAAGTGGGCCAAGACGAAGTGCCGCGCGCCGACTGGCGTCGGCCATCCCGAGAAGAACGTCGTCGAGTACGAGTTCCCCGGCACGCGCTACACGACGAAGACGATGCTCTGGAAGTGGTACGACGGTGCGTACGCGCCGCCCAAGGCCGGCGACATCAAGCTGCCCGCGGGCCTGAAGCTACCCGGTCAGGGGGCGCTGTTCATCGGCGAGGGCGGCACGATGCTGCTCCCCCACGTCGGCGAGGCGCGCCTGTTCCCCGAGGAGAAGTTCGCCAAGTACGAGCGCCCGAAGGTCGACGGTCACAATCACTACCACCAATGGGTCGACGCGTGCATGGGGAACGGCACGACGAGCGCCAGCTTCGAGTACGCCGGACCGCTCACCGAGGCTCTGCTCCTCGGCGTCGTCGCGAACCGCTTCCCCGACACGAAGCTCGATTGGGACGCCAACATGCTGCGCGTGACGAATAACGAGGCGGCGAACCAGCTCGTTCAGCGCCGGTACCGCGCCGGATTCGAGGTCGCGGGCCTCTGATCGATCGCGGGCGACTTCCAGGGTTCCCCGCCGTGCTGTCCGACCAGCAGGCGGGGTTCCCCGTTGTCCGCGATCTCGTCGTCTACCAGGACCGCGCTCTTCCCGGAGGGCTGCTTCGTCTACTTCGCCTTCTTCGGCTTCTTCGTCTTGGGCACCAGGCCCCTCGCCTCGAGGGCCTTCCTGACCGCGTCGACGGAGACCGGCTTCGTCGGCGCGTACTCCTTGAGCATCAGGTCCCATGTGACCTGACGGATTCCGAGGAACTGCACGCCGCCAGCCGGCGCTCGCGAGTATGCGGCGAGCCGCTGCGTCGACGTGTCGAGCACGTAGACCTCGGTCACGCCGGTCGACGTCGGGCCCGACGTGCCCATCAGGTACCGCGGCCCGGCGGCTGCTGCGGCCTGGCCGTCCGCGGTCGGGAGCGGCGCGTCGAAGCTGCGGCCGACGAAGAACGCGACGATGCCGACGGCGAGCGCGACGGTCAGCGGGGAGGGACGTTGTGGTCGAGGGCGCATGCGGGACCCCTTTCGCGGGCGCCTCCCGGTACCGGTCTCCATCCGGAGGGCGCCCGTCGCTGCGGCTAGGGGTTCGTTCTCGCCTCGGAATCTCTCTCTTGTCGAGGACCGGCGTTGCAGCGGGTCCGTTGCATCGAATGTAACCCACGCTCGGTCGTCGCCACAGAAAATCCGGCAGTGGCGCGACCTTCGGAGCGAGAGCCGATAACGGGGCGGCGGGTCGCGATCCGAACTCGAGCCTACGGGCATCAGCCTGCTCACGAAGCTCGGATTGGAACGCCTGCCGGAATCGAGGTGTGATCCCTGCCCCGGCGGCTGTCTCGCATGCAATAATCCCTGCGGGGCTCATTCCCGACAGCTGGTCCGAGCGTCACGCGCCTCGTATTCTCTCAGTCAATAGTGGCAGGATGGAGTGGTGATAGACATATATGCTGGATTCCTGATTGTAGCGGTATCGGCCTTGGGGTTGTTTTGGATTGGGTCCTATATTGCCAAATCACAATCCACTCCAGTCTTCACAGCGGTCGCGCTCTTGTCCGCGGGCTTGCTTCTCCTGTACTCCCAATTCCTGATCGACCACTGGCTTCTCGCGTGGATTCTACCGTTCTCGAATGCCATTGTGATCGGTAGCTGGTTTCCCTTGATCGCTTCCTTTCTGGCGGGGTTGGCCTGGCGAAGAATCCCCGGCGGGCGAGTCCGTAAGTGTCTTTACGTCGTGCCGCTGCTTCTTGTGTCGCTGTATAGCTCGTACGGCTTCTTCTTGGAGGCTTTGCCGGCAGGCGGTGACTTCTGGAAAGATGACGTCTGCCTGCAATCTTCGAAGTCCTCCTGTGGGGCAGCATGTGCTGCTACTCTGCTCAAGACGCGCGGCATCGAGAGTGGCGAGAAGGAGATGATCAGGCTGTGTTTGACGCGAGAGTCCGGGACGTTGCAGCTCGGCCTGTATCGTGGGCTCAAATTGAAAACAGCAGGCAGCCAATGGGATGTGGAGATGTTCCAGTGGAACCTCTCAGAGCTGCGTAACAACAAGAGCTGGCCGGTTATCATACGGGTCATATTGGAAGAGGGAGATGATGTCGACCCGAGATACTATCAAGAATGGGGTTGGGTGCCGGGAGTAGCGCACACTGTCGTGCTGTTCGGTTTTCGAGACAACGACAAGATAGAAGTCGGAGATCCCGCTGCAGGCCGCGAGCATTGGCATGCGAAATCGCTGGAAGTTCTTTGGGATGGGCGGGGGATCAGATTGGTGTCTCGATGACTCGGAATCAAGGCGCAGAGGGCGGCATGGGCGGCTCGAGCCCGCCGTACGGTCAGGACGCGCAGTGGCTCACCGCGCAGTCGAGGCGGTCCTCCGTCGGATCGCCGAGGCACTGGACCCCCGGCGGCGGCAGCGGGAATCCGCCGAGGAACTGGTACACGTTGACCAGGTGGCCGTCTGTCAGGTCCAAGGAGCCGCTGTCGTCGGTGTCGGCCGAGTCCAGGCACATCGGCTCGGCGCCGCCGAGGAACAGGTAGCGGAGGATGGTGATGCTGTCCGACACGTCGAGCCGGCCGTCGGCGTTCGCGTCGCCGCGGCGGAAGAAGGGTGGCGTGCACGTGTCGAGCTCGCCGTCGCCGTCGCGGTCCTGGTTACGCGACGGCGTGAGCACGAAGACGGCGCCCTCGTCGTCTCCGCGGGGGACAGCCGTCGCGACGAGCTCGTCCTTGCCATCGCGATCGAGGTCGACGTTGAAGACGTGTGTCAGCGATCGGTGGAGTTCGCGGCTCGTCGCCGTCGTGAACTCGCCCCATCGACCGCCGAAGATCGCCGACACCGAGTTCGGCCACGACAGCACCGCGAGGTCGACGAAGCCGTCGCGGTCGAAATCGCCCGAGCTCACGAACGCGCCATCGCCGAAGCGCTGATCGAACGCCGCGCGCCGCGTGAATCGGTCCGTTGCGTCGTCGAGCTCGTAGATCCGCAGCGGATCACCGCCCTGCCCCAGATGGACGACGAGCTCCGCGCGACCATCGCCCTCGAGGTCCGTCGCGTGGAGCGCGCTGCCCCATCCCACGAAGAACGAATCGTCGAGGGATAACATGTCGAAGTCACCCCCCGGCCGCGCCATGGCGACCGCCATGTACGGCCCGCCGTGACAGGACGCGCCGCAGCGCGCGAGGAACGCCACGTCGAGGCGTCCGTCTCCGTTGAAGTCCCCAGGGGCCAACCACCAGATCTCGAAGGTGCCGACCCGAACCTCGTGCGTCGGAACGGCCGGTCCCTCGGCGAACGCGCGCTCGCCGGTGTTCAGGAAGACCCTGACGGTATCGTCGTCATCTGTGCTGACGGCGAGAACGTCCGGCAGCGCGTCTCCGTTCATATCACCGATGGTCAGCGCTCGGACCTCGACCTCGATCTGGGGCGCCCCCGAGAGCGATGCGACGTCGTTGTCGAACGCGACGCGGATGCCGTCGTCTGTCGCGAAGACGAGGTCGTCCGTTCCGTCCAGGTCGACATCGGCGACTGCGGGGTAGCGGACGACGAGCTCGCTGAGGTCGCGCGGTGCGTGAAGCGTGCCGCTGCCCGCGTTTTCGAACAGGACAACTGCGGCGTCCGATCCCGACGTGAGCACGTCGGGAAGGCCGTCACCCGTCAGATCGAGGACGGCCGCCCCACGGCCCGAGCGCGGGACGTCGTGGTCGGCAGGCACGCCGTCGTAACGATCGCGGTGAATCAGCGCGTCCGACCGCTCGCATTCGTCCGGAAGTCCGTTGCGATTGCAGTCCTCCGCCGAGCCGGTGCCGATCTCGCCGTTGTCGTCGACGCCGTTGTCGTTACAGTCAGTCGCGGACATCGGGGAAGCCGCGAACGTCGCGACCAGCAGACAGAATCCCGCCGACGCATCGAGTCTCGACAGCATGAGAGCACCTCCCTCAAGTGCGGTTTCCGCACCGAGCCAAGCTCCGTGGCAGCGCCCGTAGTGTGTTGGCTGACAACCGTAGCAGATCGGCGCCTGTCGCGCGAGTTCGCCGGTACGCAACGAGCGCCCTACCCGCATCGAACACCGGCGTCGCGAATCGGCTCCGTGGCTGCGCCGGCGTCGCGGGGGCCGTGACCAGCCTTCCGGGCTTCTTGATCACGCGCTACACTGCGGACGTTCTTTCAGCAGCCGTTCATGAATGCGACTATCGGCGGCGGAAACAAGGGGGACTGTGGATCGCCGGAACAGACTATGGGCCCCAGCGGGAATGGCGGTCGGGGTCCTACGTGACGGCAACGTCCGTCGGTGCCATTCCCACCGGGTTATCGATGTCGCTAGAACGAGGGACGCACACATGCCAGGAGTGAAAGACCCCACCAAGGCCCTGAGAGACGCAGCAGCGGCTCTCCCGAACGTAGTCGAGGGAACATCCTGCAATCAGGCCTCCTACAAGGCGGGGAAGAAGGCGTTCCTGTACGTCGGGCCCGGCGCAAAGGGAGTCGGCTACAAGGCCATGTTCAAGCTCGGGGAGTCGTTGGAGGAAGCGAAGGGGCTGGCGAGGAGCGAGCCGGAAGGTTTCGAAGTGGGTGTCGGCAGCTGGGTCACGACGCGGTTCTCCGCCGAAGAGCCTCTCCCGAAGAAGATCTGGAGTCGTTGGCTCGAGGAATCCTACGCGGCGGCGACGAAGAGCGGAGGGGCCAAGAAGAAGAGCGCCCGGCGGAAATAGGCGCAGTTGCTGCGTCAGATTCCGTCGGCTTATCCCGTGACGATCGCGAAGCGGCCCGGCAAGACCGTCAGGCGGTAGCGATCGCTCTCGATCCAGATATCGCCGTCGGCGAGAAAGCCGGCCGGCGCCGAGAGCTCGAGCTCGACGGGGCCTCGCGTCTGGTGGTAGATCACCGTGTCGGCCAGGTCGAGGTGCGTCCCCCGCAGCACGCGTCGGAAGAGGCCGAGGTACGACGCACCGGTGCCCGCGCGCACGATGCACAGGTCGACGCGCCCGTCGTCGAACTCGGCTCGCGGACAGGGTACGAATCCGCCGCCGAGGGTTCGCTCGTTGCCGACGAAGACCGCGAATGCGCGCTCGACGACCGAACGCTCGTCGTCGTCGAGGTCGCGGAAGCGGCAGCGCACCTCGAGCAGCGGATCGCCTGACCACTCGCGCAGCTTCTGGCCGACCAATCCGACCAGCGCGAGCAGCACGTAGACGATCGGACCGAGCGGTGCCGCGAGGAAGCGGAAGACGCGGTGGCGTCGCAGCGCGTCGTAGCGCGCTCCGATCTGCGCCGGAAAGCCGAGCGCACCGGACTGCACGATCAGGCGGTCTCGCCCCGCGGGCGCGCCGCCGGTTTCTCCCGCGTCGCCATGTTCCGCGCCGTCCTCGACGGCCTGGTAGACGACGCCGTCGATGCGGCGCGTCTCGGAACCCGCGAGCGCGAGCCGCGCGGCCGTCTCCGCGTCGAGCGACAGCCCCAACCCGCGCGCCAGGTTGTTGCCCGTTCCCGACGGGACAATGCCCAACGGGCGATCGGCCCCTCGCGAGTGGAGCCACGACAGCGCTGCGTTGATCGTGCCGTCGCCGCCGATCGCGACAACGCGGCCGCTCGGAGCCTCCTGTCGGTCGAGGTCCGTGATCGAGACGAACTCGGCGCGCACCGCCGCTATCGCGTCGCCGGAGGAATCCGCGGCGCCCGCGTCCTCGGACTCCGCGAGGATTCGCCGGACGACCGCGGCGACGTCGCGGCCGCGTCTCGAGCCCGGGTTGTGGACGATCAGCACGTCGGTCACGCGCGGGATTGTAGCGAGCGGCGCCCCGCGGGACCAGAGGAGCATGCGTCGCGGTTGACCGCCCGTCGTGACGATCTATAATCCGGGGTCCATTCCCCCGTGGCCCCAGGAGGCGCCGATGGAGCCGTCTGCCAGCGAATCTGCCGACGTCGCCGCCGAGGTGACCGAGCAGGAAACCGCGTTTCGACTCGAGAGCATGCGTCGTGCGGACCTGATCGGTCGGCGCGTCAAGGTTTCCGATGGCAGCGAGGGCGAGATCGCCCACGTCGAGTACGAGTCGCCCGAGCGCGTCGCCCTCGTCAAGATCTGGCCGGAGTCGCCGAGCCCTCTCTCGCGCGTCGGCGTCGATCGCTTGAGCCCGACTCACCTCCCGTACATCGTCGAGCTCCTCGATCGGTGAGCCGCCGCCGCAAGGACAAGTCGCGAGCGAAGCGGCGCAAGAAGCGCGAAGCCGGCAAGGGCGACAGCCCGGCGTCAGCGGCGCCTGTCGCGATGGAGGCGTGGAGCGACGACGCGTCGAGCGAGATCACCTACGTGCGGCGGACGCCGAAGCTCGTGCACGTGGCCATGATTCTCGTGGCCCAGGCCGGCATCCTCGCGATCGCCTATTGGCTCGCTCGTACGGGGTCCCCTCCCGCTCGGCTGCTCTTGCGGGACGTGTTGGCGCGGCCCGGCGAGCAAGTGGAGCTCGTCGCGTGGCTTGAGGAGGACAGGCCCCCGCTCGTCCAGTCCGCGCACGCGGGCTCGCAGGTGAGCTTTCGTCGCCTCGACGAGGACGACAGGCCCGACGTCTCGGTCCTCGAAGCGACGATCGGCAGCGACGGATCGGTTCGCGTCTCGCTGACGGCGCCGAACGAAGCCGGTGTCGTTCGCTACGCCGTGACCGTGTCCTCCGGCGGCGACACGTCTGCGGAGAAGCCGCCCCTCACCGGCGTTCTGACGCTACAGGTCGCGTCGGCCGATCGGCCGTTGGCGGTCGCTACGGTGCTCCACACGCTGACGAGGAACCTGCACGACCACCACCAGCTTCCCGGCGCCCGGCCGGGTGCGCGTGCGGCGCTTGACGCGCTGGCGTCGAAGGGGCACGACATCGTCTACGTCGAGTTCGATCCGCTGCGCAACTCCGAGCGCGTGCGAGCCTGGATCGACCACGCGGGTTTCCCGCGCGGCGCGCTCCTGTTCCCGGCAGAGAGCCTGTCGGCGGCGGGACCGGGCGAGCGGCGCGCCGCGTTGAGTGCCGTGCTCGAAGCGGTGCGGGCGCGAGGGCGTGTCGCCTGGGGCTTCGCGTACACCAACGCCGCCGTCGACGCGCTGAGCGGGGAAGGCACGACGGTCGTCCAGATCGGTCAGGCGAGCAGCCTGCGACACGGCGGCGGCGTGATTGCCGCGGTGGATTGGACCAAGGCGCTCGCGGCGCTGCGGCTCGAGTAGCCGCCGGGTCGCTGACGCTTCGCCGGACGATCGCGGGGCCCGCTTCCCCTCGCGGCGAGCTTGCTTCTCGCTCGCGCGGAGTCGAGAATCCACACTCTTTCGACTTCCGGCGGCGCTTCGCTGTCTCCACGGCGAGCTTGCCGCCGGCTCGGCTTCGATCTCACCCTTGTCGACGCGAGGAACCATGCACGGCGAAACGATCGCGAGACGGCGCGCTCCGTCGGTCTTCTTCTCCATCGTCGGAGTCGTCTTCTCTCTTGTCGTTCTCTCGGCCACACGGGTCGACGCGACGGACTTCGCGACGACGGCGAATCACCTGCGCGAACACATCGCGTATCTGGCCAGCGACGAGCTCGCGGGTCGCGACAGCGGCGAGGCGGGGCTCGAGGTCGCGGCGGAGTACATCGCCAATCGCTTCCGCTCGTGGGGCCTCGAGCCCGCCGGCGACCACGCCACGTACTTTCAGTACTTCACGGTGCCGGGAGGTGCCGGATTCGGCGAGGTGCCGGGTGCGGAGATTCGCGTCGGCGATCGGGCGCAGCGCTGGATTCCGGGCGGCGACGTCGAGGCTTTCGCGTTCGGCGCGGCGAGCGTCGTCGAGGCGCCGCTCGTGTTCGTCGGCTACGGCATCACGACGAACGAGGCGGACGCGAAGCGCGGGCTCGAGTACGACGACTACGCGGACGTCGACGTCAACGGCAAGGTCGTCATCGTCCTTCGGTTCACGCCGCAGAGCACAGCGTCGGACAATCCGTTCGGAGGCCGCCGCAGCCCGCATGCCTCGTTCTCCGCGAAGCTGAAGAACGCACAAGCGCACGGCGCGGCGGGCGTCGTGTTCGTCACCCCCACCGGTCACGACGATCCCGACCCGAACCGCATCGCGCACCGCACCGCGCAGAGGCAGCGGCTGCAGCCGGCCCTCGTCGCGCGTCGGGCGGCGGTCGCCCCGCCGCGAGC
>CAYMRB010000037.1:0-37343 GCA_964392615.1 uncultured Planctomycetia bacterium
GGGAGTCGTCGCTGCCTTCTTGCAGGGCGAGGAGAGTCCCGTTCTCTTCGGGCTCGGATCGGGCACGGCGATGACGACGATGGCGGCGTTGATCGCGTTGATCGGTGCGCTCATCTGCGGCGCCAACGCCAAGGTCTTCGCCGGCGTGATGGTCGTCGCGTTTCTGTGGACCGGCGGTTCGGGGCTGATCGGCCTGTTGGGCGGGCAGCCGTTCAAGACGATGCAGGAGTACGGTGAGCGAGTCGAGATCTCGGTGCCGCGTCGCTGGCAGCGAGGCACGGAGCCCGATCAGCCGCAGTTGGTCAGCTACAACCGCGGAATCGACGGCGTCGCAATCACGCGGCTCGATGCTGACCTCGTGTCCCGGTCATTGTCGGACTTCGAGGCCGTATGCCTCCGGGCGCTTGACGGGATCGGGCGCGACTGGGAGATTTCGGCGCCTCGAGACGCGTCGATCGGCGGCTTGCCGGCGACCCGCCGCGATGTGGCCGGGGTCGTCGGCGAGTTCCGGGTTCGAGGGTGTCAAGTCGTCGCTCGAAGTCGGGCCGCGTTCTACCAGCTACTCGTGTTTGTCTCCGAATCCCGCTGGGAATACATGGAGGATGACGTCGAGCGCGTCGTGCGGTCGTTCCGCGAGTTGTGACGGCCGCCTGCTATCGCGCCAGGATCCTGGCGAACCGCTCGACCCAATCCGCCGTGATGTGCGCGCCGAGGTCGTCCTCGATGTCCCGCAGCTCGGTTGGCGTCTTGCCCCAGTAGAAGCTGACCCAGCCGTCGACGCGATCGCGGGACGTCTCGATGAACATCTCGAGCTCTTCGGCGCTGCAGCGCAGCGGAAACGTCTCCTCGACGACGAGGGGCTTGCCGACGTCGTAGACGCTCAGCGCTCGCAGCGCTTTGTCGACCTCGTCCTTCTCGGGATAGAAGTGCACGGCGACGAAGTCGAGTTTCGCGCCGACCTCGGCCGAGTGGAAGAGCGGCTTCGCGTTCGGCCAGACCGTGGCCCACGGAATGACGCCGACCGTGATCATGTGGTCGCGGTCGTGCTCGCGAATCGCCGCGACGAGGCGTTCGACCCACGCGCGGGCGACCTCGTCGCGCGGGCGACCGGCGAGGTCGAGCGTGATGCGCTGGACGAAGTGCTTGCCCGCGAACTCGCCGGCGAGCCATTCCTGTGCCGGCTCTTTGCCCGGAAGGATCGGCTCGTTCATCAGGTCGTAGCAGAAGATCGCCGAGCTGCCCGTGCAGACTCGCGCGACGCCGCCCCAGAACAGCGCCTGCGCCTTCCAGCGCGCGGCCTCGTCGAGCGCATCGTACCACGGCGGGACGTCGCGCTTGTGGTAGCAGCCGAGACCGGTGACGTCGAGGTAGAGGCCGGTCGACTCCGCCAACGCGACCAGCTGTGCCAATCGCTCGAGGGCGTTGTCGTGCAGCCGGCCCGGCGCGGCGAGGAAGCGGGCCACCTGCAGGTGGATGCGGACGACATTCGCGCCGAGGGCCTTCATTTCGGCGAAGTCCTCGACGACCGTCGGCCACTCGGCCTGCCAGTAGTCGTCGAGCAGACGTCCCGCGTGGTCGTGGTCGTAGTTGAAACCCCACGCGACGAAGCGTTCGCCGGTATCGGTGCGTACGAAGCCGTCGCCGTCCGGCGCGACGCGGATCGGAGGGAGCTCCGCACTGGCCGAGGCGCCGGAGACGTCTCTCGGCGTGGTCGTCCGACAGGACGAGAAGGTGACGAGGCCGACCGTGAACGCTGCGGCCGCGACAAACGTCGCGGCCGCGCGATTCGTCGGTATCGTGTTGCGGCCGAGCAATGGGCTGTTAGGCATTTTCGAGCTCTGACAACGAAGAGCCTGGGCGAAATGGCCGCCATCGCGCCGGATAGCCTTTTGCGTCGGGCTGTCAGCTGAGGCCGGGGATCTCCCAGCCCTTGCGGTAGTGGCGGTGCGTGTACTCGTTCGCTTCCGAGAAGTTCGTCACCTTGAGGTTCTTCGCGTCCCACGCGAGCTTCTGCGTCGGGAAGCGCTTGGCGAGGTTGCCGAGCAGCACCGTCTCCGTGAACGGCACGGCGTACTCGAAGTTCGCGCTCGTCTTCCCCTCGCCGCGGCACGCGTCGATGAACGAGAACCAGTGGTTCACCGAGCCGGGGTCCGGGATCTCGTAGCCCTTGAAGTTCTCTTCGGGCAGCAGCAGCGGCGTCGACCAGTGGGGCTGCAGCAGCACGCCCTTTTCGCCGATGAAGATCGAGCCCTGGCTCGGCAGCTTCTTGCCCTCGGGCAGGCGCGCGAGCTCGGCCGGCGGGTGGTGGCCCTTGCGGAATCCGCCGTCGTACCACGTCATCTTGATCGGGCCGGCCGAGTAGGGCGTCTTGGGGAACTCGAAGTGCACCTTGCCCGCGCTCGGCCACGTCTCCTTGACGGGCGGGTCGCACTCGGCGCGCACGCTCGTCGGCGTCCCGAGGTCGAGGCTCTTGACGACCGGGTCGAACAGATGGCAGCCCATGTCGCCGAGGTTTCCCGTGCCGAAGTCCATCCAGCTCCACCACTTCTTCGGGTGGTATGCGCCGGGGCCCCAGGGGCGTTCGGGCGCGACGCCGACCCAGAGATCCCAGTGCAAGTGGGCCGGCGGCTCGGTAGGCGTCGGTCGTCCGCCGTTACGCCAATTGCGGTCGGCCCACGTGTGGACCTCCTTGATCTTGCCGACCGCGCCCGCGCGGATGAGCTCGACGCAGGTGCGATAGGCGACGTGCGAGTGGATCTGGATGCCCATCTGCGTCACGACGCCCGCCTTCTTCGCCGCGATGCCGATCTTGCGCGCTTCGTCGATCTCGTGCGTCAGCGGCTTCTGGCAGTAGACGTGCTTGCCGTGATTCAGCGCGGTCATCGTGATCGGCGCGTGCATGTGATCCGGGACGGTCACGTGGCACGAGTCGATGTTGTCATGCTCCTTCTCGAACATGACGCGGAAGTCGTTGTAGCGGCGGGCGCCCTCATACTTCTTCGCGGCCTTGTCCAGGTGGCGATCGTCGATATCGCACAGCGCGACGACCTCGAAGTGCGGGCTGCGGGCGAGCTGGCCGAGGTCGTGGCCGCCCATGCCCTGCACGCCGACCGCGGCGTGGCGCACCTTGCCGTTGACGGAATAGCCGCGCACGAGGTTCGGGGCGATGAAGGAGACGGTGGCGGCGGCTGCCGCCGTGTGCAGGAATGCCCGGCGCGTGGTGGCGGGCGGGGAACTCGGATTCTTCTGACTTCGCTGGCTCATCGTGCGCTCCGAAATTCGTCGTCTTGTCAATCTCGACGTCCAAGCCTCTCAGAGTACCGCCTGGCGGGCTCCGAGCCAACGATCAGACGCCGGCACGGGGGCGCTGTTCGGGGGCTTTTTCGGGATTCTTGTCACACGTCGCCGCCGAGTGCTTCTGAAGGGATGTCCGCAGCATGATTCCTCTTCTCCTCCTGGTGGGTTTGGGGGCCTCTCCCTGCTCCAGTCGATCCCATCCCAGACGTTGGCGGGTGCCTTCGGGTGCCCGTCAATTTTTTCGATCGTGCGACGGCCCGGAGCCCCTCCGGGCATGCCTCCGGAGCCGGCTCGAGATGGTGCGACAGCGCAGAAATCGTTTCCTTCTCGCCAGCGCGCGTCCCAGAATAGCCCCCTCGGGCGTGTGTCGCGCCCGGCGACCACCGGACCCGGCGATGGAGCATCTCAATCCCAGAGCCACCGTCGACCTCGTCGTCGACGCGAAACAGCAGCGCCCGGAGGCCTGGCAGGAGCTGTTCGAGCGCTGTCAGGGCGAGATGGTGCGCTTCTGTCGCCGTTTCATGGGCGCACGGGATCCGCTGCGGCGGCTGTACCACTCGCAGGACATCGTCAACGAGGCGTTCGCGACCGCGATCCGCAAGATCGACAGCCTCGAGAACGACGCGGCGTTCTACGCATGGGTCCGGACGATCATCCGGCACAAGATCGCGGTCAAGCGGCGCGATCAGCTGCGCGAGCAGCCGAGCCCGGAGATCGACGAGCAGACGACCGAGGACGATTACCACCGCGAGCTGACGACCTGCGAGCAATCGCTGAAGGTCATCGAGACGATCATCGCGCTCTTTCCCGACTACCCGCAGCCGATGGCCGTCTTCGCGATGGTGCACCTCGAGGATGATTTCACGCCGGAGCGCCTCGCCGAGATGATGGACGTCTCGAAGCGCACGGTGTACCGACGGCTCGAAGAGGCGACGCAGCTCCTGCGCGACCGCATGGGGGACTGACGGCGAGGCTATCTCTTCGACGGTCCCGTCACGCGCAGGAAGTGTTCCTCGAGGCTCGTGCCCTGACTGACCTCGCGTGGCGTGATCTCGAGTTCGAGGAGGAGCGCGAGGACCGCGCGGACCATCGCGTCGGGGTCGCTGCTCTCGCCGGTGAGGTCGAGGTTCACCTTGTAGCGCTGCGGTCCGAGGATCTCGATCGCGCGGACGCCGGGGATGGCCTTGAGGCGGTGGCCTTCCGACTCGTCGAGCTCGCGGGACAGCGTCAATTCGACCGATTGTCCGGAGCTGGTGATCTCGCCGACCGGCGCGCACGTGACGATCTTGCCGTGGTCGAGAATCGCGACATGGCTGCAGAGGTCTTGGACCTCGGCCAGATTGTGCGAGCTCAGAATGACGGTCGACTCGCCGCGCAGGTCGCGAATCAGGTCGCGGACCTGGCGCGCGCTGTGCGGGTCGAGCCCGCCCGTCGGCTCGTCGAGGATGATGAGCTCCGGGTCGCCGAGCAGCGCCTGCGCGATCCCGAGGCGGCGATACATGCCGTGCGAGAGCGTGTGGGCGCCGGAATCGGCGACGTTCTCGAGACCGACTGCAGCGAGCTTCTCGCGCACCTCGGCCTCCGCCTCCCGACGGTCCTTCCCCGCCAGACGCATCAGGAAGACCATCTGGTCGAGGATCGGCACGCTGTTCTGAAACAGCGCGTCCTGAGGCAGGATCGACAGGCGTCCGCGCAGGCTGTCGATGTCGTCGACCGGAACGCCGAGCGCGCGGGCATGGCCCGCTGTCGGGCGCAGGAAGTTCGCGACGATCGAGAACAGGGTCGTTTTGCCGGCCCCGTTGGGGCCGAGCAGACCGAACACGGTTCCGGCCGGGACGTCAAACGACGCGTCGTCGAGCGCGCGCACCTCGTCGAAGTGCTTCGAAAGCCCGCAGATCTCGAGGGCGAGTTCGGACATGGGCGCGTCAGAGGTCCCGTCGGTTGAAGAAGTAGTTGCCGAGGAAGAGGAAGAGGACCGTGTAGACGAGGCAGATGGCGCCAGCGCCGAGGCGGTATGCGGCTTCGGGGGCCATCAGGTGCGTCTGCACGCCCCACGGCAGGAGCCACTCGAGGTACTCGATCTTCGACCACGCGCTCTTGCCGAACATCGCGATGAGCTTGACGCCGGAGATGACCATCACGCAGGAGATCAACGACCCGAAGAGCGAGTCGATGGTGCCGGAGATCCATGCGCACATCGCGATGTACGGTACGCTAGCCACCGCCAGTGCGAAGTAGCACCAGGCGGCCCACTCCAGGCAGGGACCGAGCTCGTATCCCGGTACGTTCGACCCGATGTAGAGCGCGACGGTCGCGCTCAAGATGAAGGTCGAGATCCACGTGTACACGACGGTGCCCGCGAAGCGGCCCAGGAAGAGGCTGGACCGCGACGTTCGGAACAGCTGGAAGCGCAAGCCCTTCGACGCGACGTCGCTCGAGAACTGGTTGAACGACGACGTGCAGGAGAGAACCGGCACGAACAGGAGGAGCAGCAGGAAGAGCTGCGAAATCAGGGCGGGGCGCTCGTCGACGAGGTAGTCTCGCCACGCATTTTGTCGCGCCCGACGGGCCGGGTCCTTGTCGGCCTGGCCCGGATCTCCCAGGCCGAGGGAGAAACCGCCGCCTATGAGTGCACCTACCGCGCCGCGGTTGACGTCCTCGTAGAAGCGGACAGCGTCCTCCTTCGAGTTGGCGGCTCCGGTGAGCTCGAACATCGTGATCGGCTGCAGCAGGAGGTCCGTCAGGATGAGACCGAAGGCCATCATGACGACGAACCCGACCAGTGCCGTGCCGCTGCGGATCGCGAATCGGACCGTAGCCGCGGCGATGAGCCGGACATGCCCCGGGTCGATTTGCCTCAGGCTCGACGTCATCGGCTCAGGTCTCTCCGGAAGGCCGTGGTGATCGTCAGCAGCGTCAGGATCGGATAGTAGTAGCTCAGCAGAATGTAGGGCGTGAGCCCGCCGCCGAGAGCTGGCGGGAAGGAGTTCATTCGAAACGCGGCGCTCACGATGCCGAGCGCGCAGTACGTGCAGCCGACCCACAAGCCCCAGAGACGCTTCAGCCTCAGATAGCCGATCCCCGACACGACGAGCGTCAGGGCACAGGCGATGAGAAAGACGATGTCCACGATAGACAGCAGCGGATTCAACTCCCCCATCAGCCGCGCCTGCTCCGCTGCCGGTCCCTCGATCTTCGCCATGCCCTGCTCGAGCATGAGGCTCGCCGCGAGTTGCGAGAAGCGATGGAGAGCGTGAACGCAAGCCCAGCCGCCAGCGATGAAATTCAGCACCGCCAGCGCAGTCAATCCGCCCGGCCGCATCGTCTGGCTCATGCACCTCTCCTCCGCGCTGCACCGCGATGTCGCGGCGCTTGCGGATATTCAAGAGGGGCGAGCTGGCAGTGTCAACCTCGCAACGGGCTCACGAGCGTCGCGTCCTCACTCCGCCTCGACGCGCCTCACCCGCCGGATGTTCCCGGCGTCGTGCTCCGTGATGATCACGTTGCCCGCCGGATCGACCGTCACGTTGCGGACCTCGCTGATCTTGAAGCCCGGCGTATCGAACCGCTCGCCGTCGCCGCCGTGGGCGCCCTCGGCTCCGTCGACGAAGAGGTGGGCGATGCCCTGCGTGTCGACGAACCACACCTGGCTCGACTCGTGCGTGCCGAGGAAGAAGCTGCCGTCCGGCCGGAAGAAGACGCCGCGGACCTCCTCGAGCCCGATTTCGGTGGCCGGGAATCCGCTGACGCCCCTGCTGCTCGTGCCGTTGCCGGCGATCGGCGACGGCACGCCCGCCTCGTCGACGCGATAGACGCGGTGCGCGAAGCGATCGGTGACGACGAGGAATCCGTCCGGGTCGACGGTCAGGTTGCCGAGCGAAGCGTAGCCGGTCGAGAACGCCTCGACGCCCTCGTCGGGCGTCCAGCGCAGCACTCGATTGCCTGCCGCGACGTACGCGAGGTCTTCCGCATCGCTGACCCACAGACCTCGGCCCACCGGGATGCCGTCCTCGACGACGAACAGCGTCGAGATCGTACCGTCCGGCGTCACCTTGCGGATCTTACCGTTCAGCATGTCGAGGATGAAGACGGCTCCATCGGCGGCGCGAACCCACAGGCCGTTCGGACTGTTGAGAGCGGTCTCGGTCGCCGGCGCCGGGTCATCGCCGCCGTTCCCGGCCACGTTGATGCCGGCCCAGGTCGTGATGATGCCCTCCGGCGACACCTTGCGGATCGCGTGGGACTCCTTGTCGGCGATGTAGTAATTGCCCGCGACGTCGCCCATGCAATTGTGCGGGCGCGACAGCTCAGCCTCGGTCGCCGGGCCGCCCTCGAAATCGTCGTCCCAGTAGTTGCCGTTCTCGCGAAACCGCCCGGAGCCGGCGATGGTCTCGATGATGCCGTAGGACGCGACGAGCTCGGCGAACTCGTCGGTCGGCTCCACGCACGTCGGCAGGTCGGGATAGTCCTCGCAATCGAGATCGTCGGGCGTCGGATCGGTCCCGCACTCGAGGAACGGCGGCGGCGGGGCCTCTGAACCGACGAAGAGGTAGTTCAGCAGATAGATCGCATCGGAGATGTCGAGCGTGCCGCTGTCGTTCACATCGGCCGCCTTCGCGCACGGTGGGCGGGGGCCGCCGGTGAACAGGTGGCCGAGGAGGAACACGGGGTCCGTCAGGTTGTACTCGCCATCGGCGGTCACATCGCCGCGATGAAAGCGCTCCTGGGCGAGGGCCGTGTGTTGACTGACCGTGCCGATCGCCAGGGCGATGGCGAGAATCGAGAGTGTTGCGCGCATATCCGGTCTCCCGTTTGTCCTGTGAGCGAGCGTACGGGCGCCGATGGCGGCGATCCAAACGAAATTCCTTTCGGCCACTTTTCGGGTGAGGCCGGGGCCTCGGTGCCGGACGAAATGGCGCCATCGGGACAAATTCCCTCTTTCAACCGGACCTCCGCTCGCGAGAATGGCAGCCAACCGTCCCAACAGGCCGCGACCATGTCGTTCCACGTCCTCTTCTGTCAGTGCTGCAACCTGAAGTTCGTCCGCGATCAGGCCGACGACATCTGTCCCGTCTGCTCGCAGCAGCTGGCGATCGCGCACGCGGCGGATACGGCGGAGGCCATGCTCGCCTCGTCGCGGTTCGACGCCGACGTCGTCGTCGACGAAGAGGAGGACGCCGACCACGCGCTCGTCGGCTGCTCGCTGGGCTCGTACCGGATCGACTCCTTCGTCGGCAAGGGCGGCATGGCCCGCGTGTACCGTGCGACGCACGACGTGCTCGAGCGGCAGTGCGCGATCAAGGTTCTCGACCCCCAGTTGGTCGAGCGCGATCCGGAGTACGTCAACCTCTTCTTGACCGAGGCGCGCTCTGTGGCCGCCTTGGTGCACCCGAACGTGGTCACCGTGCACAACGTCGGGCGGCAGGGGCGTCTGCACTTCATCGAGATGGAGTACGTCGTCGGCGAGACGCTCCAATCGCTGGTCTTCACAGAAGGGCGACTGGGGCCGCTTCAAGCGACCGAGCTCATGGTGCAGGTCGCCGCAGGGCTCGCCGCCGCTCACGAGATCGGTGTGATCCATCGCGATGTCAAGCCGGCCAACGTGCTCGTCGGAGACGGCCGCCTCGCGAAGCTCGCGGACTTCGGCCTCGCGAAGCGCGTCGTCGCGCAGGAGAGCTCCTCGTTCGCTCGCGGCGCGATGGTCGGCACGCCGTGCTATATGGCACCGGAGCTGTTCTTCCGTCGTCCCGCGACACGCGCGAGCGATGTCTATGCCGCCGGCGTGACGTATTACTACCTCATGACCGGCTCGCTGCCGTTCGTCGACACCGAGCTCAAGAGTCTCGCGAAGAAGCACAGGGACGAGCCCGTTCCCGACGGCCGCAAGGCGCAACCGGATATCCCCGACGAGGCCCTCCAGGTCGTCAAACGCTGCCTCGCGAAGCGGATCGAAGACCGCTATCCCGACGGCCGTGCGCTGCGCGAGAGCCTGCGCGCGCTGTTCGGCAATCTGCGCGACCTGTCGTCCCTCGTTCACGAAGCGTCCGAGGGGACCGGCTTCGAGTGGCAGGGCCGGGCCAGCCGATTCGAGACGACGGTACCGCTCGGAAACGGTCGCAAGCAGCGCGTCGTCGTCGAGACGAACAGGTCACGCGCGCTGGCCGACCACGTCGTCAAGATCTACAGCGTCTGCGCGCCGCTCGACGAGAGCTACGCGTTGCGCGCCCTCGAGCTCAACGCCGAGATCCCGCACGGCTCGATCGCGGTCCAGGAGATCTTCGGCGTGCCGCACTTCGTCATGATCGATACGTACCCGCGGGCGACGTGCGACGTCGAGGAGGTGCGCCGCAGCGTGCTGGCGATCGCGCGCTGGGCGGACTACGTCGAGCGGACGCTGACCGGCCAGGACCACAATTGATCGCCGCCGAGCAGCCGTCCGATCAGTCGAGGGCCGGCAGCTTCGGGCGCTCCCAGATCGACGCGTCGACCGGGCTTCCGGAGCTCGTCGCGACGGCTAGAACGAGGTACGCGTCGAGCTCGAGGCCGGCCTCCTTGGCGTCCGCCGCGAACTTTTCGTCGACCGCGTCCATACGCGCGCTCAGGCTGACCTTCCAAGCGTCGTTCTCGCGCCGGAAGTAGAAGCCCTTCTCGATGACCCCGGTCGGCAGGTTGACCGTCGCGACCGCGATGTCGCCGTCGATCTCGATCTCCCCCAGGCTCATCTTCTCGAGGCTGTCGCGATCGATGCTGCCCGTCTCGATGCCGTGGCGGAAGAGCGCCGTGGGTTCACCCTCGCGCAGCTTCGCGAGGTCGGTCGTGTGGCGGTAGTAGAGCACCTGGAAGCGCTCGCCGGCGGGCAAGCTGCGGATGGTCGCCTCGTCGGCTTCGAGAACGTGCGTTCGCAGCCGTGTGTAGTAGTCGATCGACGCCGCGTCCAGATGCTCGGCCGCGCTCTTGCCCGCGCCGTCGAGGACCGCGGACCGGTACGCCTGGAACGTCCGATCGACGAGGACGTCGTCGGGAACGTCGTTCTTGCATCCGCAGAGCGTCAAGGCGCACGCGACCAGAACGCCGTGTGTGCAGAAGATCGTCGATTTCACTTCCTATCGTCCTTTCACTCTTGCGCGCCGTTCTCCGTGGGCTGTTCTTCGGCGCCGCCGTTTCCTCCGGCGCCCTCCCCGTCTCGCGGCTGGCCGCGGTTCCAGTGGAGGATGTACTTCTTCACCGTCCGGCGATCGAGGTTCGCGAGCCGCGCGACGTGCTCGTAGGTACCGTGGCGGTCGTGCAGAATCGTGCAATAGGCCGACAGCAGCTCGTGTGCGTCGAGCGAGCGGGTGTCGACACCGTCGATGATTCGATCGCGGACGTCCGCGAGAGCTCGACGCCGATCGCCCTCGTAGCTCCGCTTGAGCACGATGCGCCGCACGCACTGCTCGAGCTCGCGGAAATTGCCCGGCCATGCGTAGTCGGGGCCGAGTTGACGGCGGATCGTGTCCTTGACGAGCTCCGACATCTCGGGGCACTCCTCGCCGACCATTCGCTCGATGCAGTGCTCGACGAGGAGGTCGAGCTCGTGCGGGTCCTCCGTCAGGTGCTGGCGCAATGGCGGCACGACGATGATGTCGGAGCACAGACGGTAGAAGAAGTCGTCGCGGAACACGCCGCCGTCGCGCAGATCGTCGATGCTGCGATTCGTCGCGGCGATGACGCGGCCGCGGAACCGCTTGACCTCGTGGCTGCCGACGGGGCAGAACGTACGTTCCTGCAGCACCTGCAGCAGCTTGATCTGGATCGGCACCGATACGTCGCCGATCTCGTCGAGGAAGATCGAACCGTGCGGCGAGCAGCGGGCGAACACGCCGAGGTGGTCCTCGACGGCGCCGGTGAACGCGCCCTTGCGGTGACCGAAGAGCTCCGACTCGATCAGCGACTCCGGGTACTGCGAGAGGTTCAACGACACGAAGGCGCGGGTGAAGCTCTCGACGAACCGGCCGCTCTTCTCATCGAAGGGGATGAACCCGCTACGTCCGATGGCGGCGGCCGCCGAGCCCTTGCCGCAGCCCGTCTCGCCGAGGAGCAGCGTCGAGAAGTCCTCCATGCGGCTGCGGAGGTAGCGGTCATACCAGCGGAGGTCGCTCGTGAAGATGTCGTTCCACAGGTCGCGGCGCAGCTGCTTCATCGAGCTGCTCGTGCCGACGAGCCCGTGGTCGATGAAGTAGAACGCGCGGCGGATCTGGAAGAACATCGCGAAGTGGCGCAGCGCGATGTCCGGCTCGAAGCCGCGATGGCGCAGAAGCGCGAGCGCATCCAGGGCGAACGGTACGTCGCAGGGCGAGTCGCCAGCCGCGATCTGGTCGCAGATGAGGCGATCGAACTCGTCCTTGAAACGATGGTAGGCGTCGAAGAGGAACGCGTAGGAGATCGTCTCGCGGTCCGCGCCTTCGTAGAGTCGCAGGTCCGCGCGCTCCTCCTGCTCGAGGACGCTCATGTGCTCGTCGATCGCCCTGAACGTTCGAGAGCGCACCGCGTCGCCCGACTCGTCACGCGACTCGCCCCCGAGTCGAGCGTTGATCTCGCCGCGCTCGTCGTCGAAGGGATTGATGAACACGGCGTGGGCCGCGAGCGAGAAAACGTTGCGTTCGGCGTCCCGTAGCTTCATGCGCGCCAGTGTGGCGTGTTCGCGCGTCGGAATCCAGTCTGTCGCCAGGAGGACCGAGCGAGCGATCGACGCTCCTTATGCGCTCGACTCGACGTTCGCGTCGTTGCGGTCGGCCGTCCGCGTCAGCAGCCCGACCAGCTCCTCCGTCGACAGGCGCGCCGCGCGATCGGCGCCCTCGAGGACCGCCGAGATCAGATCGCGCTTGTCCGCCTGCATCTTGCAGATCTCCTCCTCGATCGTGCCCTCCGCGACGATGCGGTAGACGGTCACCGGACGCTTTTGGCCCATGCGGTGGGCGCGGTCGGTCGCCTGATCCTCGACAGCCGGATTCCACCACGGATCCATGTGGATCACGTAGTCGGCTGCCGTCAGGTTGAGCCCCGTGCCGCCGGCCATCAACGAGATCAGGAACACGTCGCCTTCGCCGCTCTGGAACGCATCGACGAGCCGGTCGCGCTCCTTTGCCGGCGTCTGGCCATCGAGGTATTGATACGAGATGCCGCGCTGGTCGAGCTCGTCGCGCAGCAGCCGCAAATGGCGGGTGAACTGGCTGAAGACGAGCGCGCGGTGGCCCTCTTCGCGCAGTGTCTCGACGGTCTCTATGAAGACGTTCGTCTTGGCGCCGCGGATGTCGAGCTCGGGATGAACCATGCGCGGGTGACAGGCGAGCTGGCGCAGGCGTGTCAGAGCGGCGAGCACCTCGAATCGCACGTCCTTGTGGCGCTTGACGTCTTTCTCGCTCAAGTACGCGAGCGTCGCGAGGCGCGCGTCTTCGTACAGGCCGCGCTCGGCGGGCGACAGCGTCGCGACCAGCCGGACGTCGGTGCGCGGAGGAAGCTCCTCGAGCACCTCGGCCTTCGTGCGCCGCAGGATGAACGGTCGCGTTAACCGTGCGAGCGCCTGCCGTCGCTGATCGTCGCCGTCCTTCTCGATTGGCTCGGCGTAGTCGCGCTTGAAGGACTCCCAGCCGCCGAACGTGCCCGGCGACAGGAATCGGAACAGGCTCCAGAGCTCGCCGAGGTGGTTTTCGATCGGCGTGCCCGTCAGCGCCAGGCGCCAGCCCGCGCGCAGGCGGCGAATCGCCTGCGAGGTCTGCGAGCGGCTGTTCTTCACGTGCTGCGCCTCGTCGAGAACGACCGTGCCCCACGAGACGAGGTCGAGCTTTTCGATGTCGCGTCGCATGAGGCCGTAGCTCGCGACGATCAAGTCCCCGGCAGCGAAGCGGCGCAGGTCGCTCGAACGGTCGGTCTCTCGATACAGGATCGGTCGCAAGGTGGGAGCGAAACGGCGCGCTTCGCGGATCCAATTGCCGGTCACGGACGTCGGCGCGACGACGAGCGTCGGACCGTCGTCGCGACGGTGCAGAAGCACGGCGAGCGTCTGCACCGTCTTCCCGAGCCCCATGTCGTCCGCGAGACACGAACCTACGCCCCAGTGCGCGAGACGGCACATCCAGCGATAGCCGTCCTCCTGGTACGGTCGCAGCTCGGCGTGGAGCTCGGTCGGAATGTCGGTCTCGATCGTTTCCGAGAGATCGAAACGCGTGCGCAGACGATCCCACTTCTCGCTGCGCTCGACCTCGCAGCCGCCGAGTGACTCTTCGACGAGCGGGAGGGCCGTCGCGCCGATCTCCGGGACGCCCGAACCACTCGACTGCGACACGTCCGCGACGGCCGCGAGCCGCGCGCGCAGCTCGGCCGAGATCTCGCCCCATCGGTCGTCGCCGACTTGCACCCAGCGGCGTCCCTGCCGCACGCGATCGAGCAGCAGGGCCAGAGCGACCCGAGTGCCGTCGATCTCGACGAAGCCGTCGAGGCCGAAGAGGTCGCGGCGATCGCTGATCTGAACGCGTAGCGCGCCGAGGCCCAGCTTCTCCGCGAGGGCCCGGCGGTCGCCTTCCTCCGGCCACTCGACGACGACATCGCCGGCGACGCCGGATTGCAGCGCCGCGAGAAACGCCATCGCGAGGTCGGCATCGCGGATTTCCCACGTCCATCCGAGGTCTTCGGCGTCGCCGACCTCGAGCTCGGCGGCAATCGCAGCGTCGTCGCCGTGTCGTTCCCGCGCGGCCGCGACGACGCGATCGATCGTCCGGCGCGCGACCTTCTTCTCGCGACTTGGCCGTCGCTGCGCCGAGACCCACTCGTCGTCGATGAGTCGACCGTAGACCTCCGGCCCTTCGCCCGGCGGCCAGCTCGTGCCTCCGGGCAACGGGCGCATGCGGACCGACACCGATAGGCCGGCGCCGAGGGGCGTCAGAAGCACGTGAGGGCGTTCGTCGGCGGCGACGCGTCGCGATCCGAGCTCGGCAGGTATGTCGATGGGAAGGATGGCCTCGATGGCCGGCAGGCGGGACATCACCTCGCCCCGCGCTTCGCTCGGGAACGTCGGCCGCTCTTCGAGCAGGTGTTCGATGAGCGACAGGCGAGAGGGATCCGCAGCGGCGACGATGACGACGTCGGCATCCGCATCGACCGCGACGAGCCCGCGCGCGTAGACGCGCCACGGCCGGGATCTGTCGAGGGCTACGCCGTCCAGCGTCGGCACGAGGCCGAGACGACCGGCGTCTCGAAGCCGCAGCGACAGCGCGAGCGTGCCTCGAACGACGTCGAGCGTTCGATCCGCGTCGCGAGCCAAGGCGACGTGCGGATGCCCGACGAGGTGATCGAGGACGTCGAACGGATCGGGGCCGCCTCCGGCTCGCGGCGTGTCGCCCGCGGCGCTCCTGGAACGTAGCAGCGCGACGACGGCCTCGTCCGCCGCCGTCGACCAGAGCTCCGGCGACGAAGCGAGGCGCTGCCAGGTCACGCGTCTTCCCTTGGTCCACGCGTCGGTCGCGTCGCGTCGCTGCTCGAACGGCGCGATCTCGAGATCGAGAGTCTCGCCGGGGTGGATCTCGATGCGCCAGCACACCCGATGCGCCCCGCGCCGCCCGCGTTCGCGCGCGCCGGCGAAGCGATCGGACGCCAGGAAGCGGTCGAGACGGTCGAGACGCGACAGCCACGAGCCTCGTGACTCGTCCGTGTCGCTGTCACTCGCTATCGCGAACGCTTCGTCGCTGACGGAGATCTCGGAGTACAGATGGTACAGCGCGGCGTAGATGTGCTCGCAGCGGCCGTCATCGACGTGCGCGCAGGCGGAGCAGCGCGGCTGAATCTCGACGGGGTCGCAGCATCGGACGCCGACCGTGACCGTGTGCGGCGAAGGGGCGCCGCGAACGGACGCCAGCGCGACGGTGAACTCCCGCGCGTCCACGTTCCACGCGTGTCGATCGACGCGTGGCAACGCGAGACGCCCGGATTCGACGGCGCCGGGCTGAAACGTACGCAGATGCTTGATGATGCAGCCGAGCAGCTCTGTGCGGTCGACGACTGCCCGCTCGACTTGCGACGACGGTATCGTCGCGTCGATGTGCCATCCACTAACCATGTGGAAAGGCGCTCCTCTTCGACCCGACGCGACACGGTGCGATCCGACGCGACCGGGTCCGACTCTCTTCTCTGTTCTTCTCTTCACTCCCGACGCGGCAAGCAGCGTTGTCGGGGCGGAGCATCATGCACGAACCCGGCGGCCGGAACAAGGGCGGAGACGCGAAGGCCCGATAACGTGAGCGCCTGTCGCGAAGCGCTTCGACGGTGGTGTCGCACGCACGCCGATGCAGAATGTGCCCCAGAGAAGTCGATAGACGATGAGGAGCGGGAACACGCTCCTCGTTCGTTTGCCAACCAGGGAGTCGACATGGGTACCGACCTTATCGCCGCCGATTGGAACAAGCCGCACTGGGGCAACCACGAGGCGAACCTCCGCTTTCTCGGCAAGATAGGCGCGCTCGAGACGCCGCTCGACGTTCTCGAGATCGGCAGCGGAAAGGGCGCGATGATGCAGCATCTCCAAGACGGGGATCATCGCGTCGTCGGCATCGAGCTCGACCGCGATGCGATCGAGGAGAGCCGTCGCGAGTACGGTGAGCTTCCCGTGTGCATCGCGCGGGCGGAGGCTCTGCCGTTCGCGTCGGAAGAGTTCGATCTCGTCGCGAGCTTCGACGTGTTCGAGCACATACCCGACACCGATCTCCACCTGCGCGAGGTCAGCCGCGTGCTGCGTACCGGGGGGCACTATATCCTGCAAACGCCGAACAAGTGGACGAACATGCTCTTCGAGCCGATCCGCTTCGCGAGGAAGTACGGGATCCGGAATACGTTCACGTTCCTGGAAGATCACTGCTCGCTGCACTCCTACTGGCAGATCGTCCGCCGGTTCCGCCGCAATGGCTTCGAGGTGCAGTTTTTCGATATTCCCGTGGTCAACGAGTTCTTCCGGCTCAAGGTGAAGCGGTTCCTCGGCAGCCCAGGGGTGTTCGTGCTGAAGTTCGTCAACCCGGACAAGTTCCCGCTGCCCCTGCGCACGAACTTCTACGTGCAGGCGCGCAAGATTGGCGCCCCCTCTTGACGGACTGCTGCCGTTCGATGTCGCAGTCCGATATCACGCGCCACGGCCGATAGCGGGAGCGCGCCCGGTGGCCGGTCGGCGATGGTATACTTGCCCGCCACCGCTCTGATCGATGGGGCTTCCTCACGGGGTGTCGTGGCGAGGGTTTGGGGCGACGAGGGAATAGAAGCAGGAGATATCGGAGATGATACCCGTTCTGATCTGTCTCGGGGTCGTAGTCCTCGTGCTGGCGGTGTTGTCCATCGTGTGCTTCACGACGTACAACGCGCTCGTTCAGCTGCGCAACCACTACCGCAACGCGTGGTCGCAGATCGACGTGCAGCTCAAGCGACGACACGATCTGATTCCGAACCTCGTCGAGACCGTGAAGGGCTACGCCACGCACGAGAAGGAGACGCTCGACGCGGTGATCTCGGCGCGCGCTCGCGCCGTCGCGGCGAAGGATGTCGACGCCCAAGCGCAGGCCGAGGGGGAGCTGTCCGGCGCGCTCGGTCGCCTGATGCTGCTGACGGAGAACTACCCCGACCTGAAGGCCAACCAGAATTTCCTGTCGCTGCAGGAGGAGCTGACGTCGACCGAGAACCGCATCGGCTTCTCGCGGCAGCACTTCAACGACCACGTGATGCTCTACAACAACAAGGTGGAGAGCTTCCCGTCGAACTTCGTCGCGGGTCTGTTCCAATTCCGTTCGGCGGCGTTCTTCGAGGTCGACAACCCGCAGGAACGCAAGTCGCCGGCCGTGGCGTTCTGAGGCGGCCGCGCAGAGCGGCGCGCAGAAACACGGGGTTTTCGCGGTAGCGAATCCGACGTTCCGTCCGGTCTACTGGGTTCCGGACACTGGAACGTGAACTGGAGGAGCTGCCGTGAGAACCCCGCTTTCGATGAACGCGCTCGCCCTCGCTGTTCTCTTGTGCATCGCCGTCGCGCCCTCTGCCGGCTCGCAGGACGCTCCCGCCGCGTGGCGAGTCTCGGATCTCGACGCGATCCTGCGCCGTCCGATCGTCGCCCCGTCCGTGCCGCAGGCCGAAGTCGAGCGCTACGCGGAATCTCGCGTGCCGCCGGTGCCGACCGCGAAGAACGCGTCGGAGTGGCAGGGGCTAGCCGACGCGTTGCGCGCGGAAGTCCTCGAGAAGATCGTCTATCGCGGCGAGGCCGCGCACTGGCGCGATTCGAAGATGGGCATCGTCTGGTCGGACGTCATCGATGACGCGGGCCCCGGTTACCGCATCCGCAAGCTGCGCTACGAGGCGTTGCCGGGGTGGTGGATCCCGGCGCTTCTCTACGAGCCGACGAAGCTCGACGGAAAGGTGCCGGTCGTCTTGAACGTCAACGGTCACGACGGAACGGGCAAGGCGGCGCCGTACAAGCAGATCCGCTGCATCAACCAGGCGAAGCGCGGCATGATCGCGCTCAACGTAGAGTGGATCGGCATGGGGCAGCTGCGCGGACCGGGCTACGGCCACTACCTGATGAACCAGCTCGACCTGTGCGGGACGAGCGGGCTCGCGCCGTTCTATCTGTCGATGGCCCGCGGGCTCGACATCCTCCTGGCACACGAGCACGCGGATTCCGAGCGCGTCGCGGTCGCGGGGCTGTCGGGAGGCGGTTGGCAGACGATCACCATCAGCTCGCTCGATACGCGCGTGACGCTGTCGAATCCCGTCGCGGGGTACTCGAGCTTCAAGACGCGCGCGCGGCATCACAGCGACCTCGGCGATTCGGAGCAGACGCCGAACGATCTCGCCACGATCGTCGATTACACGCACCTCACGGCGATGCTCGCGCCGCGCGCGGCGCTGTTGACGTTCAACGCCGAGGACAACTGCTGCTTCAAGGCGAGCCACGCGATGGGGCCGCTCGTCGACGCCGCGTATCCGGTGTACAAGCTGCACGACGCGCTCGATCGCGTCGCGGTTCACGTCAACGTCGACCCGGGCACGCACAACTTCGACCGCGACAATCGCGAGGCGTTGTACCGGTCGTTGCGGCGTCATTTCGCGGACGGCGACCCCGCGTTCGAGACCGACGAGATCGCGTCGGACGGCGAGGTGCGCAAGCGGCCCGAGCTCGACGTCGAGCTGCCAGCAGACAATGCCGACTTCAGCAAGCTCGCTTCGGCCTTCGCGGCGGACCTGCCGCGGCTGCCGCCCATACCGACGGATCGCGACGGCGTCGCGAAGTACGTCGGCGAGCTGACGAGGCGGCTGCGCGCGGCGATTCGTCCACGCCGGTGGGACGCGACGTCACGCACTGTTGGCGATGCGAAGCTCGGCGCGACGTCGGTCGCGTATCGCGAGCTCGCGGTCGGCGGCGAGTGGACGCTTCCGGCGGTCGACATCTCGCCTGCCGCGGGCCCGGACGGCAAACGACCCCGCGTCGCGATGGTGGTCGCGGACGGCGGTCGCGCGAGCGCCTCGAGACAGATCGGCGCGCTCGTCGCAGCGGGCCGGCGCGTCCTAGCGATCGATCCGTTCTACCTCGGCGAATCGAAGATCCGCAGCCGTCCGTACCTGTTCGCGCTCCTCGTCGCGACGGTCGGCGATCGACCGGCGGGCATCCAGGCCAGCCAGGTCGCTGCGATCGCGCGATGGGCTGCGGAGGATGCGGGCGAAGCAGTCGACGTCGTCGCGATCGGCAAGAGCTCCACGCTGTTCGCGCTGATGGCGGCGGCGCTCGAGCGCGACGCGATCGCCGGCGTCGAGCTGCACGGGTCGCGCGGCAGCCTGAAGGAGATCATCGCCGAGAAGAAGGGCGTCAATCAGGCGATCGAGCTGTGCTGCTTCGGGCTATTGCGCGATCTCGACATCGCGCAGCTCGTCGAGATCGTCGCCCCGCGACCCGTCCGTTTCGTGAAGCCGTCGCCCGGAGTGCGGAAAGCGATGGCCGGACTGAAGAAGTGGTACGCGCGGTCGGGAGTCGACCTGGATCCGCTGCCTCGTGCAGCCCGTTGACCACCATGCTTGTCGCCATGAAACCGCTCTTCGCATCGATCTGCGTCGCCGTCTTGTTCGGCACGACCGCCGCGGCAGAGCCCGCGTGGCACCACCCCCTCTACATCGGCGGCGGTGGACTCTGGCGCCAGCGCGTCCGCGTCGCCGTGCGCAACGACATGGCGCGCGACGCGACCGGTGACCCGGTCGCACTGACCGTCGGCAAGGCCCGAGGCCAGATCGACATCGTTGACGCGCGCGCCGAGGCGATCCGCGTGTGCGACGCGTTGGGGCGCGAGATGCTCTTCGCGATCGAACGTCGCGACGGCGGGCGGATCGTCCGCGGTCCGATCCTCGCCCGCGCGACGCTGACGATTCCCGTCGAGTGCCCGGCGGGGGCGACAGCGACCTACTTCGTCTACTTCGACAACCCCGCCGCGTGGCAGGTGCCCGACTTCCTCGAAGGAGGGGGGCGATTGCGCAACGGCGGTTTCGAGGCCGGCAGCGGCTCGACGCCTGACGGCTGGCGTCATGACGATGCCGATCCGGACCACCGCGCGTTCTGGGTCGCCGAATCGCCACACTCCGGCCGCAAGTGTGCGAAGACGGTTGTCGCAGCGGGCGCTGAGCCGACGTGGATCGCGACTCGACAGCAGGGTATCTACATCGTCGGCGGTGCGAAGTACGTCATGACCGCGTGGGTCAAGGCGCGCGACGTGAAGGGGCAGGCCGGCTGGTACGTCCACGTCGGTCATCGCCGACGCTCGATGATGATCTCGCCGATGCTGTACGGCGGTGGAGGATCCTACGATTGGAAGCAGGTGCGCGCGGAATTCACCGCGCCCGCGGATGCGACGGTTGCCCAAGTCGGCACCGTGCTGCGCGGTACGGGTACCGCGTGGTTCGACGACGTCGAGCTGACCTGTGCTGCGGAGCCGCGACTCCGCGCGACGACTTCGCCGCCGGAGCGCTTGCGCGTGCGAATCCGCGGCGCCGACTCGGCATGGATCGACACGAGACCCGATCTCGACTGTCGCGTGCCGCTGCGCGTCGTGAACTTCGACGCGAAGAAGGGCGCGAGCGGCCTGGTGTCGGTCGATACGGCAGCGGCCTTCGCGCGACTGCGCGGCACGGCTGACATCGAACGTCTGCGGGTGATCGCGGGCGGCGAGGCCGTGCCGTTCTTCCGTTTGGGAGGTGTGCTGCTGTTCGACGCGAAGGTCGAGCCGCTGACGGCGCAGACGTACCACGTGTACTGCGCGGAGCTTGATCGACGGACGCTGTCGAAGGATCGCGAGTCGACGTCGCCACTCGTCGCGAACCCGGCGCTGCCCGGCGCGGGTGACGGAACTCGTCGCGGTGGCGTTTTCATCGGCGACTACGCCGCGTTGCTCGAGGGTCCGCGCAATCTCGTGCGGAACGCTAGCTTCGAGGCGGGCGACGCGCTGCCGACAGACTGGTCTGACGGCGGGCAGCGACCGGCACACGTGGCGATGCGCCTCGCCGAGGGCGGGCTGTTCGGCAAACGCTGCATCGAGACCCGCGTGCCGGCGTCGGCGCAGAAGTCCTGGGTCGGCTGGCGACAGGGCGTGCTGGTCGAGCCGGGGAAGACGTATCTGTTCGCGGCGTGGCTCAAGACGCGCGACGTGACGCCGAACGTGCAGCTCCACGCGCATTGCTACAACGCGGCCGGCGCGATGTGCGCCAGCCGGGGGATCGTCGGTGCCGGACCGGCTCTCACGGGGACGAACGGCTGGACGATGATCTCCGGTCTGTTTCCGATGCCGTCCGATGCGGCGACTTTCCACCTGCATCTGACGATGCTCGCGAGCGGCACCGTCTGGCACGACGGCGTCGCGTTGATCGAGGTTCGCGCGGGCGAGGCTCTCGCGTTGGAGCGTCGTGATGCGAAGTCGCTTCGACGGCTCACCGTGTGGCCTGTGCCGGCGATCGAGAAGGTCTTTCGCGACGATCTGCCGGGGAGGCCACGCCCTGAGTCGCCGCGGATCTCGTGCGCGCGGAACGAGCAGGAGCCGCTGCAGCTCGCGCTGCGCGGTCCCGATGCGCTGACGGGCGTACGCGCGGTCGTCGACGCGCCGGTCGGTCCGCGCGGTGCCCGTCTTCCCATGCCCGAGCTCTGTGTCGTGGGCTACGTTCCCGTCGACTACCCGACGAACTACTACTCGAGCTCGACGCCCGTATGGCACCGCAAGTATCCGGAAAGCCCGAGCGGGTGCGACGGCTGGAGCGGCTTGTGGCCCGATCCGCTGCTGCCACGCAGCACGTTCGACCTGGAGCCGCATGCGACGCAGCCCGTGTGGGTCACCGTCAGCGTGCCGCACGACGCGCCGGCCGGCGACTATCGTAGTGAATTGCGCTTCGAACGATCCGGCACGACGGTGGCGACGGCGCCGTTTACCGTTCGAGTGCGGAGCTTCGCGTTGCCGACGGAGAGCCACGTCAAGGCGATCTACGATTGCCGCCATCGCGAGGCCTGGCGGCGACCCGACAGGACCCGCGACGAGACGTTGCGGCAGATGTGGCGTTTCCTCGCCGCGCGGCGCCTCTGTCCCGACACGCTCCGCACGCCGCCGCGGTTCACGTTCGAGAACGGCCGCGTCACGCCGGACTTCACCGAGTTCGATCGCGCGGCGGCGTACTACTTCGACGAGTTGAAGCTTCCACACGCGTACACGCCGTGGCAATTCTACCTGTTCGGATGGGGGCATTTGCCCGGCGCGAAGTTCGGCGAGGCGCCGTACGAGGGCGAGTATCCGTACGAGGGCGTCGATCGCTCGAAGCTGCGTCCCGAGTACGTTCGCGTGTATCAGGAGTGCCTCCGCGCGTTTTGGAGCCACGTGAAGGAGCGCGGCTGGGCCGACCGCATCACGCTGTATATCTCGGACGAGCCGCGCGATGCCGACGGGAAGATCCGCGCGCAGATGAAGGCGCTGTGCGACATGATTCACGCCGTCGACCCCGACATTCCCATCTACAGCAGCACGTGGCATCCGCAGCCGGAGTGGGAGGGCTATCTCGACGTCTGGGGCATCGGCCATTACGGGATCGTGCCGCAGGAGAAGATCCGCGCGCTGCAGAAAGGCGGCGCGACGATCTGGTGGACGACGGACGGTCAGATGTGCACCGACACGCCGTACTGCGCGATCGAGCGCTTGCTGCCGCACTATTGCTTTGCGTACGGCGCAGAGGCATACGAGTTCTGGGGCGTCGATTGGCTGACCTACGATCCGTACGAGTACGGCTGGCACCGGTACAATCCGCACGACTTCGGCCCGGGTCAGAAACGCGTCGACGTGCGCTATCCGAACGGCGACGGGTTTCTCGCGTATCCAGGTGGGCCGATCGGTCACGACGGGCCGGTGAGCTCGGTGCGGCTCGAGCAGGCGCGCGAGGGCGTTGAAGACTACGAGTACCTGTATCTCCTGCGACAGCGGATCGAGGCCGCGGAGGCTGCGGGACGCGATGTCAGCGCCGCTCGCAAGGCGCTCGAGTCAGCGCGTGCGCTCGTGCCGATGCCGTGTCCGATCGGGCGGTACTCGACGCGAGCGCTGCCGAATCCGACGGTGCTCTACGAGATCCGGGAGCAGGTGGCGCGAGCCATCGAGGCGCTAGGCTAGCAGCCCGTTGAAAAAGGCAATCCGGCGCGATGGCGGCCATTTCGCCCAGGCTCTTCGTTGTCAGAACTCGACAATGCACCACATTGCCTGCGTTCTGACGCCTCGATCCTGGACGAAATGTCTCGCCCTCGCGCTCGGAGCCCTTCTTCAACGGACTGCAATAGGCATGATGCGAGGATCGTCGATGCGTTGCCCGACACGAACGCGCCGGCGGCGACTCGCGGCTCGAGTCGCGCTGTGGGTCTTCGCCGCCATCGCCCTCACCGGCTGCGCCGATCCCGCCTGGACCGCACTCGGCCCGGCCGACGTTCCCGCGACCGACTACTTCACCGCCGACGAGATCGCCTCCGGCAAGCAGTACGGATTCGAACGTCTGCTGTTCTCGTGGGGCGCGCTCGCGCTATCGGTCGCGTACTGGAGCGTGCTGCTCGTCGCCGGTCTGTCGAAGCGCTTCGCGTCGTGGGCCGAGCGCTGGACGCGCGGTCGGTTCTGGCTCGCCTGTCTCGTCTTCTTCGTCGGCGCGCTCCTTCTGCGCCACGTCGTCGGCTATCCGCTGTCCCTGTGGCGCGGGTACTTTCACCTGCGCGAGTGGGGGCTGTCGAACCTCGACCTCGGCGCGTGGCACGTCGAGAAGCTGAAGTCGATCGCGTTGAGCGTCGGCCTGATGGCGCCCGGCATGACGATCGCATGGCTCGTCCTGCGACGCTTCCCGCGGCGGTGGTGGATCGCCGTCGCCGGGCTGATGAGTGCGGTCTCGGTCGTCGGCATGTTCGTGTGGCCGCTGTGCATCGCGCCGCTCTTCAACACGTTCACGCGGCTCGAGGACGGCCCGCTGCGCGATCGCCTCGTCGCGCTCGTCGAGCGCAGCGGCGTCAGCGTCGAGCCGGACGCGATCTTCGTCGTCGACGGCAGCCGCCAGTCGAACCACACGAACGCGTACGTGGTCGGAATCGGTGCGAGCCGGCGCATCGTGCTCTACGACACGCTCATCGCGAACCACGACGACGCCGAGGTCGAGTCGGTGCTCGCCCACGAGATCGGACACGACCTGCGCCGCCACATCTGGAAGGGGCTGGGTCTCGGCGTGCTCGGCTCCGCGGCGCTGTTCTTCGTCATGGATCGCGTGCTGGCACTCATCGCGAGGCAGCGGCGGTTCGGCGTGCGCGACAAGACGAGTCTGGCCGCGGCGCCGGTCGCGTTTCTCGTCATCGGTGTCGGCAGCTACCTGGCCCTGCCGGTGCAGAACGCGATCTCTCGCCACTTCGAGCGTCAGGCGGACGATACGGAGCTCGAGCTCACGGGGAGGCCGGACCTGATGATCTCGTCGCGGCAGAAGATGGGCCGGACGAACCGCTCGGACGTCGAGCCCCACTCGTTGAAGCGGTGGTTCTACTACTCCCATCCGACGATCCTGGAGCGGATCCGCCGGGCCGAGTTCGAGCGGCGCCGAGCGTCGGGGTCGGCGGGGTCGACGGGGGACGAGCGCTGAGTCGATGTTGCGCCGGCGCGCCATCGCGGGCAGAATGCGCGCCGCTACCGCGCGCACCTCCGACCGCCCACGATCCCTACGTCTCGACAACCCAACGGCGCCTGCATGCAAGTCGTCATCACAGCCATCGGCCCGGACCATCGCGGCCTCGCGGATCCCATCATCCATCACGTCACCGCCGATGGCGCGAACATCTCCGAGATCCAGATGTACGACCGCGACGCGGAGCACATCTTCGCGATGCTGCTTCGCATCGATTGGCCCGGCGACGGCGCCTCGATCGGCGGACTGCGCGCGGATCTCGAGACGCTCGGCAGGGAGAAGGGATTGTCGACTCGCGTCTGGTCGCCCGACGAGCACCCGCGACCGCCGCGCCTCGCGATCTGCACGACGCTGCGGCCCGAACCGCCCCTGGCGCTTCTGCGCGCGATTCGCGACGGGCGGTTGAACGCGCAGGCCGCCGTGATGATCGGCAATCAGGTCGCGTGTCGGTCGATCGCCGAGCAGTTCGGAGTCGACTGGGAGCTCATCGGCGATGAGAAGGGGCGTCCGGACAACGACCGGCTCGTCGAGATTCTCGATGCGCACGAGACCGATTACATCGTGCTCGCGCGGTATATGCGCATTCTGCCGGCGTCGGTGTGCTGGAAGTATGCCGGCGGTCGGATCATCAACCTGCACCACGGGCTCCTGCCCTCGTTTCCCGGCGCGCGGCCCTATCGCGATGCGTTCGGGCACCGCATGCTGACCTACGGCGCGACCGCGCACTTCATCGTTCCCGAGCTCGACGCCGGCGATCAGATCATCAATCAGGAGACGTTCACGGTCGCCCCGGGGACGACTCTCGACGAGATCGTCCGCATCGGCCAGACGGACAACGAGCCCGCGTGCCTCGTCGAGGGGATTCGTCGCGTCGTCGATCGCGAGGTCGCGCTGCACTTCCATCGCGTGGTGCGCACGGCGAAGTGACGCGATTGCCCGCGAGCGTCAGTCGACGACGCGGAAGAAGCAGATGTGCTCGAGGCCGGCGCTGCCCGGTACCCGGATCTTCTTGCCGCGACGGGGCCTGGGGCGCTTCGGCGCTCCGGCGACGGCGTTGATTCCCTTGGCCGGCGTGATCTTCCAGCCCGGCGTCTCGACCTCACGCCCCTCGATGCGCCGCAGCGTGAACTCGAAGCCGGCGAAGCCGTCGTGGCGGTAGATCTCGACGCCGAGCGCGTCGAGACGCGACAGGATGGCGCGGCGTCGCTCCGGGTTGGCGGGTTTCAATCCCATCGACGACCCGAGACCGCCATCGTCGCGTATGAGCTGTCCGACGGACGACAGGCCGACATGTCCGGAGCGCGCCCCCTGGCTCTTGCGCCGTGGCAGGAACTTCGCGATACCCATCTGCGGTACCGAGGTCTTCTCGAACTCGTCGAGGTAGAGCCGGAGGAGCTCGTCGCGACCGGTGCGCTCCCGCAGGAAGAGCTCCGCGGCTCTCAGGTTGGCCGGATCGTCCGATAGGAGCTTGGCCTCCAGCAGTGTCGGTGTGGCGCGCAGCTCGCGCAGGAGCCAACGAGCCTTGAGCTCGGGCCAGTTCGCGACGATGCCGCCGGTGATCGCCGCGATTCCGACGAGGGCGACGCCGATCAGAGCGCGGCGCTGGAATCGGTGGCGTTTGTGAACGGTCATGTCGCTGTCTTCGTTCGTTCGTGCGCCCCTTCTTGACGTCTCGTGCCGCCTATCACAGATCATTGTGCATATCGCCGGCGCCTTCGCCCGCTGGCTTCGTTGCGCTCAGTCGACTATGGGCCTCCGGCATGGACTCCTTCGCGCGCCTCGCCAGCGAACGAATTCGCTCGGCGAGCATGCACAAGCATCTGCGAGAGACGGCACTTGGCGGGCGGCTTGACACGAGGATGGGGGTTCCCGCAGGATGTGACCTGGACAGCCCGTTGAAAACGGCAATTCGGCGCGATGGCGGCCATTTCGGCTCGCGCTCGAAGCTCCTCTTCAAAGGACTGTGACGGGTGCGCGATTCGGAAACCGAGTCGGCAGCCTCGTGAGCTCCTCGACGGGAATAACACGTGGAAGTCAGCGGCAAGAAGCTCTTGGTGGTCGGAGACCGGGTACTCGTCTCGCCGGAGGCGGGAGAGGATCGCACGCGCGTCGGGTTGTTCCTGCCCGCGGCGGCGGTCGAGAAAATGGCCGTGCAGAGCGGCCGCGTGGTCGAAGTGGGGCCGGGAACGGCGGTTCCGTCGCCGACGGAGTTCAACGACGAGCCCTGGAAGACGCACGATCCGAAGGCCAAGTACGTGCCGATGGAGGCGCGGATCGGCGATCTCGCGCTGTTTCTGCGCAACGCGGCGGTCGAGATCGAGTTCGACAGCACGAAGTACCTGATCGTGCCGCACGCGGCGATTCTGCTGCTCGTACGGGAAGACGAGAAGCTCGAGGACGTCGATCTCGAGTCGATGATGCAGCTGCCCGACCCGGAGTAGCTGCGCGTCGCGGGGCGTTCGACCCCGGGCCGGTAACCGTGCCACCAGCGGATTCCTGCCGAATGCGAATCTGTTTGGAGGGTGAGTCCGCCCGATATTAGGATGGGTCGTTGCCCTTGAGCCTGACGACAGGAGTCCTCCTCATGAACAATCGCTGCTTTCTTCCGGGTCTTCTTGCCTTCGTGTTGGCGTTCGGAGTCGCGCCGCTGGTTCTGGCGGAGGCCGACGCCGACCGCGACAAGGCCGGTGAGAAGGAGAAGGAGGCTCGCCCAGAGCTCGTCACGGACGATCAGCAGACCCGCGTCATCGAGGAGGGCAAGCAGAACCTTCGCGACATCCGCGAGATGCTCGAGAAGATTCAGCAGGATCTCGCCAAACAGAAGACGGGCCAGTCCTGCCAGTCGAAGCAGAAGAAGGTGCTGACCAAGATGAATCGGCTGATCGAGAAGATCGCCGAGGAGTGCAACCGGTGCCAGGGAGGTCAGGGCGGCGGGGGGCAGCCGAAGCCGGATCAGCAGTCGGGCGGCCAGAAGGATCAGAAGGGCCAGAAGGACCAAAAGCAGACCGGGCAGAAGCGCGAGAACCAGAAGCAGGTCGGCTCGACCAAGAAGGAGCAGGAGAAGCTCCAGAAGCAGAAGCAGCAGCAGCAGGGCGAGAAGGAGAAGCCCGGCAAGGTCGAGAACAACCGGGTCGGCGACGGCAAGAACCCGGACGGTACGAACGGCTCGCTACAGGGGAAGGGCCGCAAGAGCGGGCGGTGGGGGATGCTGCCGCCGAAGATCCGCGACGCGATCTACTCCGCGTCCGACAAGAAGTACCCGTCGGAGTACATGCGGATCATTCAGAAGTACTACGAGCGGATCAGCAACGAGTACGGACGCTGATCGACCGGGGTCAGTCCTCTTCGACTCTGCGCGCGGCGAGCCGGGGCACGAGCAGCGTGTCGACGAAGAGCTGCAGTACGTGGTACAGGACGAGCGGCACCGCGCCGTACGGATTGGCGCCGAAGAACTGTGCCCAGATGTAGAGTCCGTTCGGTAGCGTCTTCTGGCTGCCGCAGAACACGACCGCGGTGCGCGCCGGGCGCGACAGGCCGAGGACGCGGCTGAGCGACCACGTCCATGCGATCAGCAGCGCGTGAAGCGCCGTGACGACGACGAGGAATCCCAGGATGATGCGCGGCTGCTCGAGTCCGAGCTCGCCGGCAGCGGCCGACGTTCCCGTGTAGAGGAACGAGAGGATGATGAACCGCGGGATGCCGCGGATCACGTCGAGCGCCGGCGCGATCAGGTCGAACAGGAAGCGTCGAGCGATCTGGCCGACGACGACCGGCAGCAGGACGACGAGGGCCATGCGGCCCGCCATCTCGAGCCCGCTGAACGCGACCTCGCGGCCGACCGACAGCTCGAGGACGAGCGGCGTCGCGACGACGGTCAACGCGTTGCTGAGAACCGTCAGCACGAGGGCGAGCTCCTGATCGCCCCGAGCGACGACGGTCAGAGCGAGCGCCGATGCGAGCGTTCCGGCTTGCGCGGCGGAGATCATCACCGCTTCGACGAACCAGACGCCCTGTTCCGTGTCGAGGCTCGGCCCGCAGAGGACGGCGAGCGTCCACGCGGCAAGCGGCGCGACGGCATAGGTCGTCGCCAATGTGAGCAGAATCGCCCGGAAGTTGACCGCCTGTGTTCGCAAACGGGACGCGTCGAGCGTGAACCCCGAGATCGCGAGCGTCGTCGCGACGAGAAGCGGCAGCACGACGCCCGAGTCGCGGATCGCGCGACCGCCCGACGGCGCGATGAAGCCGAGCGCGACCGCGACGACGATTCCGGCGAGAAACCAATGGCGGCGAAGGAAGCGGCGCATAGCTGATGGAGGCCATCGTCGAAGGCTGCGTCGGGTACGGCCAGCCCATGCCGCAGTATACCGGTTCGCGCTCGCTTCGCGGGCTCCGCGGATGGACGTCAGTCGATCAGGTCGGCTTCGGTGACGGTCGAGACCGCGGCTTCCGCGAGGAACGGCGGGGAGGCCTCGAGCCGCTCGCGCAGCGTCTCGAGGCGCGCCAGCCATGCGGCGGGGTCGACGGCTCGCGATCGGCTCGGGGGCGCGGTCGGTCGTCGTCGCGGCGGCAGGTCGAGCGGCTGGGGCACGTACAGCGCTGGGGCGTCGTCGTCCGCATCCGTCGATGCGGGGGGCGGGGTCGGCTGCGCCGCGAGGAGATCGGCCGGATCCGGTGTCTCGACGCGGGGTGCGGAGAGCACCTCGATCCGCGCGTCGCGCGCGTCCGGTCGCACCTCCTTCGGCAGCCGTGAGAGGAAGCGCAGGCGCACACCGCCCACGTTGATGTTGATGCCGTTCTCGAGTCGCAAGCTGCGCGCGACGCCCGATGCGTCCGCGCCGTCGAACTTCAGCAGGCGGTACTTTTTGCCGTCGCGTTCGATCTGGAGCCGCACGGGTTGCGCCGCGCGGATTTGCACGTCGACGTCCGGGCCGGTGCCGACGCTGCAGGGAACGAACGATACCTCGACGATGCGTTTCTCGGACTCGGGCTCCTGGATCACCAGGGCGAAGGGCTCGTCGGCGGGAAGCATGGGCAGGCTCGGTCGAGTGAGGAAGTGACCGTTTTGTTGACGGTCGGGTCGTGGGGCGGAGAGTCGCGGGCGCGACTCGCGGGCGCCGAACGCGCCCCGAGTCCATGTCGCACGCGCCGTGCCTGTCGGCCTCGTGCGGCAGCAGAACCTTGTCGAGCCGCGTCTCCTCGGCGATCCTGGCGGGTCCGTGTCCGGCGTCTCGGGCTGCGATCGCCGTCCGATCGATCGCTCGGACGACCCAGAGGAAACCCCGCATGAGATACGCCGTCGCCGCCTGCCAGACCGACTTCCCGTGCCCCCGCGGACGTGACGAGATCTCGACGCGCGTCACGCGCATGCTCGAGATGGTCGACGCCGCCGTTCTCGGATACGAGCCGTTCTTCCCGGTGCGCCTCGTCGTCTTTCCGGAGTTCGCCCACGCCGCGCCGGTCTACTTCACCGCTGCCGAGCTGCGCGAGAAGCTCGCGGTCGAGATTCCGAACGAACACACCGACCGCTACGTCGCCAAGGCGAAGCACCTCGGCGTGTTCATCCAGTCCGGCACGTTCCTCGAGGTCGACCCGGCGTGGCCCGGCGCGGTCTTCAACACGACGTGCCTGATCGGGCCCGACGGCGTGCTCGCGAAGTACCGCAAGGTGAACCCGTGGGTTCCCTGGGAGGTTCACGCGAGTCCTCACGACCTCGCGGACTATCCCGACGATCCGTTTCCGGTGACGGAGACCGAGATCGGCCGACTCGGCGCCGCGATCTGCTACGACTGGCTCTTCCCGGAGTCGATCCGCCAGCTCGCGCTGCGTGGCGCGGAGGTGCTGATCCGCGTATCGGCGTACATGGACCCGTGGGGCGCGACGCAGCCGATGGACTGGTGGACCGTCGTCAATCGCTGTCGCGCGCTCGAGAACCTCGCGTACGTCGTCGCGTCGAATCAGGGCGCCAGCCTCGCGAACTACGCGCCGTTCTCGTGGCCTGGCGGCAGCATGGTCGTCGACTACGACGGCCGCATCCTCGCGCAGGCCGATCCGGGGCCGGGCGAGAAGATCGTCGTCGCCGAGATCGACGTTGGCGCGCTGCGCGAGGCGCGCGCGAAGCGCACGGGCCACAACCCGCTCGCTCATCTGCGCGCGGAGGTGCACCAGGTACCGGACGGGCGTTTCTTCCCCGCGGGGACCTACTCGACCGCGCGCGACCCCGACGGCGACCGCACGATCGACGAGGTGCAGGCGAACATCCGCGACGCGCTCGACCGGCGTCCCTACGATGGCGAACGCGAGGCGGGCTCCTGACCGCAGATCAGAACGTGTAGGTCACCTGGAATCGGAAGCTCAAGCCGTCCTGTTCGATCAGATCCTGTTGGTGCTCCACGGCGCCCGGATCGTCGTACTTCGTGTCGAACAGGTTGTACACGGATGCCGATAGCTCCAGTCCGTCCACGAGCTCCTCGGCGAAGAGGGTCAGATTCGCGACGAAGAAGTCCTCGGCTCGTCCTCCGGCCAAGGTCCAGCGCTCGCTCATGTATTGCAGCTCGAGACTCGCGAACAGCTTGTCCTCGAACAGGGGGGCCACGACATTCAGCTTCAACAAGTGCTGGGGCGAGTTCGTCAGGACGGTGCCCGTGTCCTTGTTCTTCGTGCGCTGGTACGCGTAGCTGGTCCACGCGCGAAGACCCCAGGGGAGTTTCGCGCGAAGCTCGAACTCGGCGCCGTTGCTCTCCACGCGATCGCTGTTTCGGTAGACCGCGAGTCCGTCGGACGGATCTTCGATCTGCAGGATGAGATCGTCGATGTCGTAGTGGAACGCCGTGACAGCGATGCGGTAGTCCTTCAGGATCTGCTGTTCGTAGACGACTTCGTACGTGTCGATCGTCTCCGGGTCGAGAGTCGGGTTGGGCTTCGCGGTGTCGAAACCGTCGTGATAGTGCATCTCGAACGCTGTCGGCGCCCGGAAAGCCCGCCCGTAGAGCAGCTTGAACGAGGTCGACTCCCACGGGTTGTACATGAGCCCCACCCGCGGGCTCAGCGCCTCTCCGAAGGACTCGTAGTGGTCGACGCGGAGCCCGGCGTTGAGATGCAGGCCGTCGTAGACGAGGACCTCTCCCTGGGCGAACGCCGCGATGATCTCGGTGTCCTGCTCGTCGTCCAGGTAGACGGCGTGCGGCATCCGGTCGACGTTGCTCTGGTCCTGGCGGAAGTAGTCGCGGTACTCCGCGCCAACGGTCACCTTGGCGCGGTCCCAGAACGTTTTGCTCGCGAGAACCTCGGCGCCCCAGAACGCTCCGATCGCGTCGTCCTGGTTCAGAATCGTCGTCGTCGGCGGTCCCTCGTCCTCGAGGGGGTAGTCGCCCTGGTAGCGGTAGAAGTCGTAGAACAGTCGCGTGAGGACGTCGACTTCGCAGTCGAGCTGTCGTTCGTATCGAACATCGACGAACAATCGCTGATCGATGGTCTTCGCGTGTCGCGAGTTGAAGATCGTATCGTACGACGCCGTCGGGACGTCCTTCTCGCGGAAGCTGTACACGGCCTGGAGCGCCAACCCGGAGTACGCCAGGCGCGAGAACAAGTTGTAGTACGTCTCGCCGTCGACGTCTTCCGCGAGGCCGTTGTTCGTCAACGGATCGTCGAACTCCCTGAATCCCAGCGTCTGCCCGGCGCTGTCCAGCATCGACGCGGACAGCAGGAGCTCGATCCCGTTCTCGAACTCCTTTCCGTAGCTCAGGCGTCCCTTGTAGGTCCCGAAGCTCGCGACCTCCGCCGAGACCTGTGGGCCGTCGATCGCGGAGCCTTTCTTCGTGAAAATGCTGAGCACGCCGAAGAAGGCCCCGTCTCCATACAGGGAGGAGCTCGGCCCTCGAACGAACTCGATTCTCTCGATGAGATCGACGTCGACGGAGAACTCGGTCCCGATGAGTGCGGAGCCGAGGACGCTGTCGTTCGTCCGGTGTCCGTCGACGAGCAGGAGGACTCGCGTGTTGTAGTCCGCGGGAAGTCCGAATCCTCGCGCGCCCAGGTAGTAATAGTTGCGGTCGTAGGTGACGTACAGTCCGCGAATGCTCCGCAGGACATCGTGAAGGTGGCGGTGACCGCTCTTGCGAATGTCGTCCGCCGTGAGCACCGTTACGGAGGAGGGCGCCTCGTGGCTGGTCTGCCGATATCGAGACGCGGCGTGGACGATGTCGACGGGGAGCTCGTTGAGCTCCTCCAGGCTCAGGTCCAGGAAGTCCTCCTCATCGGAGGATTCCTCCAGCTCGATTTCCTCGTCGAGATCGGCCGCCGGGGCGGGCTGGGTCGCGGAGGCGAGCCAGATGGCCGCACCGGTCACGACGATGGTGAGCCGTTTCGCAGCAGGGCGGAGTACGGCGTGTCTCCGCATGACGATAACTCCCGCAGCCAAGGCGACGCTTCCGGCGGAGCGTGTCGGTACACGCGATTCCTCGTGGCCGTCCGAGAACATGGCCTCTGACGGCGTGCCAACAACCGCCACAGGTATCGGCGCGGCCGCGCGCGCTCTGTAGCGGTTTCTCGGCGACGTTCCATCGGGGCTTTCGCCCGCGCTCTATCAAGAAGCTCGTCACCGCGTCCGACGAACAAGGTGTGAGTGTTGGTGGGACCAGCGAATCAACGGGATGTTGATGCTGCGCTTCGTGCTGGAGCGAAGCGGGTCGTCGGAGAGGACTGACCGCTTGCGACCCGGCGTGTTTCATGGCCCCGATTCGACCAGAGCGTGTTGACCTCATGCGAAGCCTGTTGAGGCTCGAGCTCATGATCGCGCTAGCGATGTGCGCCGTGGTGCATGCGAACGCGGGTCGCTCATCTCCGGACGCGCAGCGCAAGGGCGCCGACGTAGCCAAGACGCGCGAGTACTCGATCAAGGCCGCGTACCTCTACAACTTCGCCAAGCTGGCGACCTGGTCGTCGAGTTCGTTCGCGAACGAGAAGCAACCGGTGACGATCGGCGTGTTCGGCAAGAACCCGTTCGGCTCCGCGCTGCGTCGCCTCGCGCTCAAGAAGCGTGTTCATGGGCGGCGCCTCGTCATCCGCCATCTCCGCAGCTTGAAGGAGCTCTCCGGCTGTCACGTCGTTTTCGTTTGCAAGTCCGAGGAGGCGCGCTTGAGTGCCGTTCTGGTGGCGCTGCAGGATATCCGCGCTCTGACGGTCAGCGACATCGACGGCTTCGCCCGTCACGGAGGCGTCATCGGCCTGCGGACCGCGGCCAACAAGATGACGTTCGAAGTGAACTTGGACGCGGCCGATCGCGCGGAGATCAAGCTCAGCTCGAAGCTCCTGCGCTTGGGGGAACTCGTCGCGGACGAATTCGCGGCGAGAGTCGGCGGAGAGGGCCGGTGACATGCTCCGTGCCATGAGAATCTCGCTGAAGACGAAGGTCGTCGCGCTCGCGATGCTGGCGAGCACGGTGTCCTCGGCGATCGCCTGTGGCGGACTCGTAATCTACGATCTCGTCACCGTCGAGGAAGCGACGACAGCGCGGCTGTCCCTCCTGGCCGAGGTGCTGGGCGCGAACAGTGCGGCGGCTGCGGCTTTCGGCGACAAGGAGGCGTCGGCGGAGATCCTCCAGGCGCTGGATGCCGAGAGTCAAGTCCTGGCAGCCACACTGATCAGCGCCGACGGGGAGACGCTCGCGCGCTACGAGCGCCCCGGCGGGAACGAGGGTGCGATCGAAGAGGGATCATCTCGGGGGCGGATCGTCGTGACGAAGGATGTCCGGCTCGATGGAGACTTCGTCGGGGAGATCCAGATCTACGCCAGCACGAAGGAGGCCGAAGCTGTTCTGCGGCGATACGCGTTGACCGCCGTCGGGCTGCTCGCGGCCGGCTTCGTGATCTCGTACGCGCTATCGTCGAGACTGCGGCGCATCGTCTGCGGGTCCATCGACGAGCTTGCCCGCACGGCCGCGGAGGTGTCCGCAGCGAAGGACTACTCGCTGAGGGCGAAGAAGACGGCCCATGATGAGCTCGGTCGATTGACCGACTCGTTCAACGAGATGCTCCGCGCGGTCGAGTTCCGTGACAGGCAACTCGAGGATCACAGCGGCCAGCTCGAGAGCGAGGTGCGCGCGCGCACGCGGCAGCTCCTCGAGGCGAAGGAGGCCGCGGAGCAAGCGACACTCGCCAAGAGCGAGTTTCTCGCGAACATGTCCCACGAGATCCGGACGCCGATGAACGGGATCATCGGCATGACCGAGCTCACGCTCGATACCGATCTGAACGACGAGCAGAAGGACAATCTGAATACCGTGATGACCAGCGCGGACAGCCTCCTCGCGATCATCAACGACATCCTCGACTTCTCCAAGATCGAGGCCGGCAAGCTGGATCTGGAGTCCACGACGTTCGGGCTGTGGGAGTGCCTCGGCAGCGTCGGCAAGACGTTCGGTGTCCAGGCGAGAGGCAAGGGGGTCGAGCTGGTGTGCCGACCCGACCCCGACGTGCCGCAGTTCGTCGAGGGAGACCCGGTCCGTCTGCGTCAGATTCTGATCAACCTCGTCGGCAACGCGCTGAAATTCACCGCCGAGGGCGAGGTGGTAGCCGAGGTCGCGCTCGAGTCGCGCGAGCGCGATGGCGTCGTACTCCACTTCCGCGTTCGCGACACCGGCGTCGGAGTGGCGCCGGACAACGTGGCCAGGATCTTCGAGTCGTTTACGCAGGAGGACGGCTCGACCACGCGGCAGTACGGCGGGACCGGGCTCGGACTGGCAATCTCGAGTCGACTCGTCAATCTGATGGGCGGCCGCATCTGGCTCGAGAGCGAATTGGGCCGCGGGAGCGAGTTCCATTGCGTCGTGCGTCTGCGGGAGGCTCCGGCTCCCGAGGGCTCCCTCGACTGGAAGATCGCCCTCGAGAGCCGACAAGGCGAGAACGCCCTCGTCGTCGACGATCACGCCTCGAACCGGGAGTACGTCGCCAACCTGCTCGACTGTTGGGGGTTGAATGTCGCAGCCACGTCGGCGGCAGACCCTGCTTTCGATCAACTCGTCATGGCTCACGAAGCAGGGCGGCCGTTCGCCGTCGTCGTGCTCGACGTGCAGATGCCGGTCGTGGACGGCCTCGAGTTCATGGAGCGCGTGCGATCCCACCCACAAGTCGCGGACACCAAGATCATAGCTCTCGGGTCAACCGACAATTCGCGCGAACGTCTCCGTTGCCACGAGCTCGGTGTGGTGAGATACGTGCGAAAGCCCGTTTCCGTGGACGATCTCGGGGCCGCGGTCGCGGCGAGCTTCGGAGTCTCCGCCGACGAGAACGGCGGGGTGGGTCTCTCGATCGGGGCTGCGAGCCGACCTCTTCACGTGCTGCTGGCCGAGGACAACGAGGTTAACCAGAAGGTGACCTCGCGTCTTCTCGCGCGGATGAACTGCTCTGTCAGCATCGCGGACAACGGCGTCGTGGCGATTCAGAAGCTGCGGCAGGAGTCGTTCGATCTCGTCCTCATGGACATGCAGATGCCGGAGCTGGGCGGGTTGGACGCCACGGCCGCGATCCGCGAGGTCGAGGCCGGCACGGGAGAGCACATACCGATCATCGCTCTTACGGCCAACGCGATGAAGGGCGACAACGAGCGATGCCTCGCGGCCGGCATGGACGGCTACGTGTCGAAGCCGGTGAAGATCGCGGCGTTGGCGGCGGCTATCGACGAAGTGCTGCTCGCTGCCCGTACGTCGGGCGGAGAGTGAGGCCGTCCACGGGGGAGTCGAACCGGCGCGTCCGAACCTCGATCTCGTTCGAGCGTTTCTGACCGGGTTTTTCCCGAGATACCGGCCGGGCCGCGGTGTTCAACGCCGCATGAGGATTCTGATCGTCGAGGATGAACCTCACCTGTTGGCGGCGCTCGCCGCGACCCTGCGCGAGGAAGGGTACGCGGTCGACACCGCGGAGGACGGCGAGGTCGGTCTCTACAAGGCGCGGGCCTGGGACTATGACGCCGTCGTGCTCGACATCAACCTGCCACGAGTCGACGGCTGGGGAGTGCTCGCAGAGTTGCGGCGCAGCAAGACGACGCCGGTCCTGATTCTGACCGCCAACGACTCGACCGCGCACCGCGTTCGCGGGCTCGACGGCGGCGCGGACGACTACCTCGTCAAGCCGTTCGAGCTCGACGAGCTGCTGGCGCGATTGCGCGCGCTCATCCGCCGAGCGGCGGGTGCTGCGTCGACACGGATCGAGCTCGGTGACGTCGTAGTCGATACCGCCGCCCGCACGGTCAGCAAGGCCGGTCGAGCGGTGCGGATGACCGCGCGCGAGTACTCGCTCGTCGAGATGCTCGCGCTCCACCGTCACAAAGTCGTCGCCCGCACGACGCTTTACGAGAAGCTCCTCGACGAGAGCGACGACACGGTGTCCAAGGTGATCGAGGTGCACGTGTTCAACGTCCGCAAGAAGCTCGGCAGGGAGTTCATCACCACTCGGCGCGGCCACGGCTACTTGATCGACGTCTGATGTTCAAGTCGATCCGCTGGAACTTCCTGAGCTGGCTGGCCGTGATCGTGGTCGGCGTCGTCTCGGCCTTCGGGGTGACGCTCTACGGCTTCCAACGTCGCGCGCTTTTCGACGAGGTCGACGTCGGGCTCGAGGGCGCCGCTCAGGTGCTTGTGGCCAAGCTCGATCGTCGATTCCGCCGCGGTCCACCGCACGAGCAGGAGGTCTTCCGCGGACGCTGGGGGCGACGACTCGACGACCGTCACGGATTCGACGAGCCGCGCGGCGTCGAAGGCGCGAGAGGCGGGGGCCCCCGGGGGGGGGGGGGGCCCCCCCGGGGGCCCCCCCGGGGGGGGGGGGGGCCCCCCCCCCGGGGGGGGGCCC